>JAJPKP010000011.1 GCA_021323675.1 Pseudomonadota bacterium
CCGCTTCCTCCGCCACCAGCATGGGCCCCTCCGCTGCGGAGTAGCCCACGCCGGGGTGGGTCAATTTTCAATCGGCGACCAGGGTCAGTTTTGCACCGGCGGCAACAACGTCAGGATCGCCCGTTCCCATTCCTGGGAAGGGCCCTGTGGTCAGAACGTTACGCAGCAATTCTGCTTCGCCAACCTCTTTCTCGTAGAGCTTCAAAAGGTCCGGACGCTCGGCCTCCAGACGCGCTGTAATTTTTTTTCTCTGTCCGGGAGGCAACGAGTGAAAGCCCGGTTCGTACCGCATCCAGAAGCGATCTTTCTCAACGCTCGCCTCCTCCCACGGCGGATTTCCGAGAATCACGTCGAAACCCGCGCGAGTCCGCAGGAACACCTCGGGAAACACGACCGGAAAGTGCATTGGAGGAATTGCTTCCAACACTTTTCGAGCGCGGCGGTGAATCGTGGAGTCAACGAGCTTCGCGGTATTCTTGACCCACTGGCTTGCTTCGCGGCCCGTATCGCCGCGGATGGAATCGTCGATCCGACCCGCGGCGAGAATATCGAACAAAGCGTCGGCGGGGGCTACGGCCTTTCGAGCCTCGGCGAAGGCTTTTCGGGCCGCGGCTATCTCCTGCGCATTCGCGTCCGAGACGCGCGCGAGTTTTTCAATTGCGGCACCCGCAGAACCGACCAGCCCTTCCGCAGAAAGGGCAAATAGCGAGCCCGCCACCTCTTTCAGCCAGTCGCGCGCCTCATCAATCGTCGCGATTCCCACCAGCGAATTTCCAACCACTAGGTTGTGATCGAGAAATGAGAGCGGGAGACCCGGCACGAAGGTGTGGATCCAGACGCTCAGGCGAGCGAGCTCCACAGCGATGCGGTTTACGTCTACACCGTAGATGCAGCGGCGCGCTATCTGGCGACGAAGAAGCTGCATGTCTTCGATTTCGATGGTGTCACCCAGCGAGCCGAGCGCCTCCCGCGCGCTATTGCGGAGCCGCGACAGTTCGGCGGTCACATCTGTAAGCTGATGGTTGGCGAGGTATCGCGAGAATGCGCGTTCGATGCGATCGATGGCAGCGACCAGAAAATGGCCCGAGCCCATCGCAATATCGGCCACCCGGAAGTCGAAGAATGCATCCGCTCGCGCTCGATCGTCCGGGAGCGCATCGAGCCGCGCGAGGTGGTCGGATAGTGCGGGTTCGAGCGCGTGGTCGAGTAGATGATCGACGGCGAAGCTCTTGGTGAAATACGAACCGCTTGCCTTGCGTGCCCCGGACCTGTTGTGCAGGTACGGCCGCCCTTCTTGCACGACAACTTCGTCTTTTTTCCCGGCTGGCCTGTAGTCGTTTTTCTTTCCGACCGTCAGGTCGGTCTCGGCAATCGATAGCTCGTTTTCGAGTAGGCCCTCATAGATGGTTCCGAATTCCCGTACGCCAAGGCTGCGAAAATCCACCGGCCCCCAGCCTTCCTGACTCTGGTCCAGCAACAGCTTGCTGAGAATTGGGGCGAAACCCTTGTTGTTTATGCGAGTCTTGTCCAACACCGCACCGATTTTGGAAACCTCGGGATCGGTGGAAAACAACCCACCATTGTAGCGGGGTACGCCCCACTCTTTGTTCCCGTTGTTGACCGCATCGAAGAGCCGCTCGACCTCTTCCCATTGGGAGTAGCCCGAATCGAACGGCGTGCCCGCATCGACGTCGGCGACGCCATGCTTGTTAACGATGTCGCGCAACTCAAAGGCCTTCTGCTTGAGAGAGCGGTTGCGGTAAGCCTCATTCGAGCGATAGGGAAGCAGCTCTTTGTCCTCCGCGTATGCAACGAAGAGCAGCCGGAACAGCAGGATCAGCGCCATCTGATACGTCTCGGAGAGATCGGTCGCAGTAGGTATTTTGACTCCGCGCGCGAGCATCATGCGCTCGGCCAAGGGAGGAATGACTTCGGCGTAGATACGATCGCGCAGGCGCTGGCCCAAGTCGGCCGCGTATCGGGCTGAATCGCTCAGAATCTCCTGAACCGTTCCCCCATCTTTCAGGGCATCTGCGGAAAACAACAGCCACAAATAACCGGCGCTGTCCTTATCCAGGAGATCGATGCGGATCTCCGTGAAGGTCTCGGTGCGGCCCCGTTGACCGGTGCCTACTCCCGTTCGAGCAGGATAAAGGCGCAACATCGGACCCGCGCACACGACCACCCAGGGCAAGTTTTCCTCGTCGGCCTTGCTGAGGGCGTAGGTTACGGGCGACTGTCCCGAAAATCGGGTGCTGGTTACATCAGGCGGTTCGGTGCGCTCCAGGAGAACCGCAACCGCAGTCTTTGTTCCGGCGCTGCGAAGGATTGCTGCCGGCCCCGCCAGAGGTTCGATCGTGAAACCGAGCGCCTCGAGTACAGCTTGATTGCGTTTCGGGAGCGCGGGTCCCGAGCGCACAATCGCATCCGACCAATCCTTCCGTTTCGGTACGCCATGATGAAGTTCGTGCGTCGCGAAGAGCCCTTCATTACGCAGCCCTGGGAGAGGGCCTTCGAGTTCGGGAATCACCCCGCGCAGGAAGCGCAGCGCGGCATGCCGATCCGGCTCATCCAGCGCAGCGCGGCAGATTCGCTCGACTCGCTCAATAGAAAGGTCGCTCAGAACCTGCGGCTGATCACCAGCAGGGCCGCATAGGGCCGCGCGCTCTTCATACAGTGCGACCGCGAGCAGAGGCGTCGCACGGCCCTTCAATCGGGTTTTCCATGCAGCGCGGAGCGTTACCACCGATGGACGATGAGAGCTCGACAAGATCGCGACCTCCAATGGCTGGTTCCCCTTCCCCAGCACGAGGCCATCAGGCGTAAGTTCTCCGGACTCCGGCAGGTCAAGTGGACGAACTTCCAAATCGGACAGGAATGAGCCCATCTCCGCCTTCCTTTCTATTTACGTCCGCGATCGGCGGCTTCGCCGCTCGCGGTCTTGGGCAACAAGCCCTCTTCCTGCAACGCCTCGCCGAGCTGGAGAATTGCCGAGGCAAGGTCGCGATAGCAGTCCACCTTCATCGCAACACCCTGCTTGCCCGGCAGCCACTCACCGCTCGGTGAACGGTAGAACACACGAATGTTGATGAGCTTGGTGCCCCGGAAGTCGTCGATGCTGACGCGAACTTCTTCCTTGGAGTTCTTTTCGAACTGGGCTACCGGACGCCTCGATTCGTCCACACGAGTTCTCCTCAACAGGTTAGCTAAAGGTCATCCTCTGTCAGAACCGGACCTCGCCGGGCGGAAGGGCGAGTGCCATACACCGTCGAATCTGTCGCAAATTTCCGCAGATCGCTCATGATCGACGAAACGTCTGTCGAACCCTTCAGCGAGCGCTCCTCGGCTGGCGTCAATTTAAGGCCGAATTTGAGCTTCAGATACGAAGCCGTGTCCATACGATTCTGGCGCCTGTTCACTACGTCTCGACCCTGCATCGCGACGCCCTGCCACTCCTTGCTCGTGCGCCGCCAGTCAATCTTCCGAAGTCCGGACAGCCGCGACTGCCAGTCATCCTGATGCGTCGAAACTAGCGTCTGGCCCATGGCTCCAAGGGCCCACAGTACGACCGCATGTGAGTGGATGAACTCCTGGCGAACTTCCAAAGGCTTCATGTCACCATCTCGCACCTTTGTCCACTCCGGGATATTCGCCGCTACCGCATCCCAGAATTCGATCGCCAGCGCGAGTTTGCTGTCGAAATCGGCATCGGTCACGGTGCCGAGCAGCGCATTGGTCGCGTCGTAGATCGCGGCGAGCGTGAACAGCTTCGGAGATCGCAGCGCCAGCGAAACCCGGTCCTTATCGACCAGCCCTTTGAACACATCGATTCGCTCGATCAGCGCGAGTGCAACCTGGCTCATCAGGTCGCGCTGGTTGTACAAGATGTTTAGTGACTTGGAGGTTGTACGCGCGGTCCGATTCAGGTCCGAAAACATCTGCTGCATCCGCCCCAAATCCTCAAATGGAAACAGCACCACAGAGATGGTTTCGTCGCCGAGTTTGGGATTTTGGGTAAGTGCCTCTTCAATAGCCGCGCGGCGATGCTGCCCGTCGTTGATGATCAGGTCGGCTTCGAAGGGGATCTCAAGAATCCCCATGTCGCTGTGGCCATCAACCGGCTTGAATTCGGGATCGCAGTCGTAGGACGCCGTCAGGGACGAGAAAAGGTACCCGTCCTCGTTGTCCAGGATGTATTGGGTGATCTCAGGAATCCTGCCCTTTTGAATGACGCGTTGCGCGCGTTGCTCCGGCGGAAGCTCCGCCCAATCTCTGAACTTAAACAGCTTGGGAACGAGGCTCAGCTTGACCATGGTCACGTAGTATGACCGTTTGCCCATCTGGCCTCTCATAGCGGGAAAATATAGCTGCATGTATGTCGCTCCTTCCAAATAACAACAAAAAAATAGGCGATTGAGCAACGTACGTCAAGTAATGTACGTCGATATTTTGAGCTCCTGTCGCTTATGGTCCCGCTAGAACGACATACACATCATTGTCTAAAACATCCTATTAAGCGTTTTGTCTTCTCCAATCAGTCAAATGCTTCTGAGATAACCTTAGTAATTCGCGCAGAATCGATGCTCCCATTTGACTCATCGCGCGTCGTTATTAAGGTCGCTCGCGATCCCTCTCCCTCTTCTCTCGGAAGAATTCCGTGCAATCGGTACCAGTCGAGCTTTTCCTCCCAGCGCCGCCGATATGTCGGCACATGCAGCATGCCGCAGTGTTCCCAATAAAAGGTTCTTCCTGACTCGGCATCTTCGATCGTGAAGTCGGGATACTTTGTGCTCCCATCAATCGTCAGTGGCTGCTCATAGGCGTACTCGATACCACTGCTCTTCAGATGACCAGCGATGATGACCTCAGACTTCGAGCGAACCATCTCGCGAGTAATTGTCAGATCTTGTGGATCGGGAAGGCACGATCAGGCGGCCTCCCGCGGTTGATTGTCAGTTAAGCCAGCAGCCGAGCGCTTGGGTTCGGCGCGAACTCCGTCGATAAACTTCTCACCCGCACGTACCAACGGCAACAGGTCGGCGCCGTCCAGACGCCGCCAGCGCGGCTTGGCCATGTCGAGCAGCTTGAAGGCCATCAGTAACCCCTTGCTTCGCGAGCCAGCGCCGCGAGTCGCGCGCTCGCGCAAGCGCACGGTGGCGAACGCCGATTCGATCACGTTCGGTGCGCAGATGCTTCCAAGGCTCGGCCGGAAAAGCAAAAAAGGCCGTGAGCAACTCCCAGTTGGTGTTAAGCGACTCGACCGCCTTGGGGTACTTGGCCTGGTATTCGTCGACGAAGCGCGCCTTGGCGTTTTCGCACTCGGAGCGGCTGTCGGCATACATCATCTCGTGCAGCGCCCGCTTCGCCCGCGGTTGCAGGCGCCGGGGCAGTTTGTCGAGCACATTGACCAGCTTGTGACACCAACAGCCCTGACCCTGGGTCTCCGGCCACACTTCGCGGGCCGCGGCCCAGAACCCCAATGCCCCATCGCCCACCGCCACTACCGGGGCGACCATGCCGCGGCGCTTAAGCTCTCTAAGCACGCTCTTCCAGCTCTCGGCGCTCTCGCGGTAGCCGTCCTCGACTGCGAGCAACTCCTTCTCGCCGTTGGCCTTCGCGCCGATCATTACCAGGGTGCACAGCCGATCGTCCTCCAGCCGGATGTTGAAATGCACTCCATCCGCCCACACGTAAACGTATTCACCGTTAAGCTCGCGCCGACGAAACTCCTGATAGTCCTGCTCCCAGCCTGCGGTCCGCCGCGCGATGGTGATCGGCGACAGCCCGGCTGCATCCTCCCCCAACAACCCTTCCAGCGCCGGGCGGAAATCGCCGGTGGCCAGTCCCCGCAGATACAGAATCGGCAAGACCTCGGCAACCTTGGGCGAGCGGCGCATGTAGGGCGGCAGGATCTGGCTGGTGAAACGCTGGCGCTGGCCCTGTTCATCGCGGCGGCGATCGTTGACCCGCGGCGCCTGCACTTCCACGGTTCGGGTCCCCAGCGTGAGCTTGCGGGTAGCCGCGCGACCGTTGCGCACCACCTGCGCGTGGCCAGCTTCATCGCGCTCTCCGCGATGGCGCTCGACATACTCGTCGGCCTCCGAGCGCCGCCATCAGCATGCGCTGTGCGCCGGCGCGCGCGCTCTCGTCCAGCGTTAGTACTCCTTCGCCGACTTCCCTTGGCTCCTGCTTCTCGATTACCTTCACCATCGGTGGCGTCCTCCTTCCACCCGGCTCCCACGGGGTGCTGCGTAGTGCTTACGCGGAACGGTACGCCGCCTTTTTCATGCCGTCATCCAATCCACAAACTTTCGGCAATTGCTCAGAGTCGGTAGAGGGCCATCACTGTGGCGACAAAGTGAGCGTGCACGCTGGGAATGAAGAACTGCCGATATGCGCCAAAAGCGCGGATGTGCAAATTCGAATCTGCGTCGGTGTTTTTGAAGGTCAGCAATCGCCAAATTTAGAAGCACACATCGGCTGCATGCACTGTCTGCATGAGTTCGTGAATTTTCTCAACAGGGTGGAGAGGTTGGCGCTTAAGCCCCGCAGACTTGCCCAGCTTTTTCATCCGAGCGGCCCCCGTTCGAAAAGCTGGGTCGTGAAGTTGCCCGCCAGTAGTGCAGTACCGAGCCGACGGAAACCACGCGCCTCATAATACCGGCATAGAGGTTCGTTCGATGCCATCGCGTCGAGTCGGGCGATCAGCCGGCCCTTTGCGGCTATCGTTTCGACCGCCCATGCGAGCATGCGCTCGCCGACGTGCTTCCCGCCGACGCTACGAACGATTCCCATGCCGTGAATGTAGCCGGCGAGTCCATCGAGACCGCGCTCACCCCACACTTCAGAATCTGACCACTGGATCGTGAGGGTGCCAACGGGCGCGGCGTCCAGCCGGAAGAGATAGACTTCGTGATGTTTCAAGCGATCGAGGAGAATGCGTTCGCCAAAGTCCATGTACCAGTGTTGCCACTGGGGATTGCCGTGCGCTGTCAGCCAGTCCGCCGCCTCGCGAAGAATCGTCATCACGACGTCGTAGTCAGCGACTTGCGCGCGGGCGACAGTCAGGGTCCCCGCTTCGGTGACGAGCGTGGTCACGACGGTACCTTACTGAGGGTCGCGTAATCTCCCCAAGCGCGGCCGTTTTTCCGAGAGGTCAATTTCGTCGCCGTCTTCATCCAGAACCAAGTAAGAAAGGATCGCCCCGGAATCGTCCACGACTCTGGTGATGAGGAATGCACGACCGCAGGCCTTGCACCGCAATGCCGCACGAAGGTCGGAATCGAGGAAGTTCTCGAACCATTTCTCCAGTTCGCCGGGTTCCCGGACGATGCGCATGAGCGCCTTCCAGCGCTCAGGCGTAATTCTTTCTACTTCATGAGCGTCAGCGGAAAGCGCAGAATTCAGACGGCAAAACTCTTCCTCTTCTTCTTGACTGATGTTCGTTCTTTCCACTGCAGTAGCTCCTTGAGAACGAGTGGTGGACCTACGCGAGTTTCGTGGTCCGGCCAGCACTGACGAACCGAAGCTCGACGCGCTTGTTCAGCGCGCTGGCGATGCGCCTGAGCATCGCCAGCGAGTGACCTTCATAATCGGCGTCTTCGAGCCTGCTGATCACGGACGTGGTCGTACCGACGCGTTTTGCGAGCTGCTGCTGGGTGAGGCCCGCTCGCTTGCGGAGTTTGCAGATCTTGCGCGCGACCGTGTCGTTCGCCTCGGCCTCTGCGAGGCCGACGATTCGCTCCGGGCGACCTTCGTAATAGCGGCGGCGGATGATCTCGACCGCGTCAGTCGTCGGGGTTCTCCTGGTTCCTTTCTTCATCGGTTTCGATGTTTGTCGCTAGAATTTGCGGCCGACGTTGCGGACAGCAAAGGCAACCTTCTGCCAATCGGCGTCTGCCTCGTACCCAATTGTCTCGGAAGATGAAATGTGATGCCCGCTCGCAGCAACCCACATTTCGCCGTGCTCAGGACAAATGCCCGAGAAGGTCCTCTCCACCGCCAACGGCTTTCGTACCAGGCCGCTAGTACGGGAAACGAGCGCTTCCTCGGTTTGGAACCTCAGATTGTGCAGGACGTGCTCACAACCCGGCTCTGGGCACTTAAATGTAGGCGGCCCGCTCATTGAAAACGAACCTGCTTTCGCATCGCTATCCTTTCGTAGCAGATTTCGCAAAATTGCGAAAGTTGGACAGGCGATAAGGGCCGGTCGGCGCGCGCGGAAGCTTTGTGATTGCGCTCAGGATGCGAATCGTGCCAGCGTCGCTAGCGATCAAGCGGAAACGGGATCGCGGAAAGGAATGACCGATCCGCCAGCCCTGAATCGATCAAGACAATCAGCCCACCACCGCATCATCCGTACGCGTTCCTGTAGATGCTGGGCAGCGTTGTAGGCGGCGCGTACTTCGTCGCTCTCCGCGTGCGCAAGCTGGCGCTCGATGGCGTCAGGCGACCATTTGCCGGATTCGTTGAGAAGCGTCGATGCCATCCGCCGGAAGCCGTGCGCGGTCATCTGGCCGCGCTCGTAACCGAGATAACGCAGCGCTGCGCCGATTGCGTTCTCGCTCATTGGGCGCGCCGGCGTGCGGCCGGGAAAGAGATATTTGGCCGCTCCAGTCAGCGGGTACAATTCGCGAAGAATTGCGATCGTCTGCCGCGCGAGCGGAACCAGGTGCTCGCGTCCAGCTTTCATCCGCTCGGCCGGAATCCGCCAGAAGGCATTGTCGAAATCGATCTCGCTCCATTCCGCTTTGCGAATCTCTCCTGGCCGCGCGAAGGTCAGCGCTGTGAATTTGAGGGCGCATCGCACGACGAACGAGCCCTGATAGCCGTCGATGGCGCGGATCAGAGCAGCCACGTCAGCGGGTTTGGTCAGGGCGCCGAAGTGGCGCTCGCGCTCTGGCGGCAGTGCGCCACGCAGATCCGCGCTCGGGTCCCGCGATACTCGTCCGGTTGCGATCGCATATCGGAAAACTTGCCCGCAAATTTGTTTGATGCGATGAGCGGTCGAGATGGCGCCGCGAGCCTCGATGCGTCTCAGCACTTCGAGTAGCTGGACGGCTGTAATCTCCGTGATCGGCTTCTTGCCGAGCCATGGGAGCACATCTGCTTCGAGCCGGTGGATCACAGTCACGGCGTGTTCAGGGACCCAATTCGGAGAGAACTTCTCGAACCATTCGCGCGCCACGGCCTCAACCGAGTCCTGCGCGGAACGCTGGACGGCCGTCTGAGATGCCTTCACAGCGTGGCGCTCAGTGCTCGGGTCGATGCCTGAGCCGATCTGTTTGCGCGCGTCGTCGCGCCGCTCTCGCGCCTGCTTGAGTCCGATGCCAGGGTACACGCCAAGGGAAAGCAGCTTTTCCTTGGCGGCGAAGCGGTACTTGAGGCGCCACCATTTCTGGCCCTGCGGCGTGACCAGGAGAAACAAACCACCCCCGTCGAAAAGCTTGTAAGGCTTCTCGGCTTGTTTGGCTTGCCTGATCTTTGTCTCGGTCAAGAGGTTTATCATTGGGGGTAACTCCTGTGGCGGAGTCTTGGAAGTCGTCGGGTTACGCCCAAAGTTACCCCCGGTTACCCCCGGCTATCAATGGACGAGATCAGACGATACCGAACCATCGATCACGAGAAAAGCCTGTATTTTCGAAGCTTTATTAGTTTTGCGGGTACGACACGAGACTGCATCGGACTGTCAAATGGCGGAGGGGGTGGGATTCGAACCCACGAGCGACTTGCGCCGCTGCCGGTTTTCAAGACCGGTGCCTTCAACCGCTCGGCCACCCCTCCGATGACGAAGACGGCAGCGCCATTCTGCGCTGATGGAACCAAAATTGTGGCAGGTTCGAGATCGCTTGGAAACCTCGCATCGACCGCGAGCGTTTAGCCGACATTCACCGCGGATCCTTTGGCCGAACTCTTTTCACAAAATCAGCGGCCGCCTGCCAAGGAAGTGCTGACGGGCCCCTTCACGCGGTTTGACGAACGAGGCTCCCGCGTGCCTGATTACCATCTGACGACAGGGTGGATACGATCGGCAGGTCCGTGGCGACCCGTTGTACGGAGGATACGGTCATGGTGAACGATCTCGATCTGACCAATCTCGATTTCTTCGTTTCCGGCGATCCCCACGCAGTATGGAGGGAGCTTCGCGCTAACGACCCGGTGCATTGGACCGAGCGGCACAACCGGCGCGGCTTCTGGTCCATCACCAAACACGCGGATGCGCAGCGCGTGTATCGCGATCCGGCCACCTTCAGCTCGCAGGGCGGCATCGCGCTGGGCTTCGCCGACGCGCCGGATCCCGACCAGCCCCGGATGCAATTCGGGTTCGGCCAGATGATGATCACGACCGATCCGCCGCGCCACGGACGTATGCGCCAGATGATGAATCGGCGGTTCACTCCACGCGCGCTGGCTCCGCTCGAACCGCACGTCCGCGCTATCACCGCCGAGATCATCGACGGGGTAATCGAGCGCGGTCGCTGCGACCTGGTGGTCGAGGTGGCCGCGAAGCTTCCGACCGCGGTCATCTGCGAGATGCTCGCGGTGCCGCGCGAGGACTGGGACCTGATGTTCGCGCTCGGCAACATGACGCTGGGCAACCAGGATCCGGAATACCAGATCGACGGGTCCGCGCAGAAAACCGGCGCGCGGGCGCAGATGGAGATCTTCAACTATTTCATGAAGCTTATAGGCGAACGCCGCGCCAATCCCGGCCCCGATCTCGTCAGCGCCCTGGTGCACGGCGAAATCGACGGCGACCGCCTTGGCGACATCGAGGTGCTGTTCAACTGCTTTCTCCTGATACTCGGCGGGCAGGAAACCACCCGCAATGCGATCACCGGCGGAATGAACGAGCTGATGCGGCGGCCGGATGATCGCGAACGCCTGCTGCGCGATCCTTCGCTGATGGGGCCGGCGATCGAAGAAATCCTGCGTTGGACCTCGCCGATCACGCATATCATGCGCACCGCGACTCGCGAGGTGGAAATCCGTGGCAAGCGGATTCGCCAGGGGGACCGCGTCGTCATCTGGAATCCATCGGGCAACCGCGACGAAGAGGTCTTCAGCGATCCGTATCGGTTCGACATTCAGCGCCATCCCAACGATCACATCGCATTCGGGTACGGCGAGCATTTCTGTCTCGGCGCGAACCTGGCTCGCGTCGAATTGCGCATCATGCTCGACGCGCTCCTGCGGCGCATGCCCGACATGGCTCCCGCTGGTCCGGTGGAGCGTCTGCGCTCGAACCTGCTCGCCGGCATCAAGCATCTGCCGGTGACCTTCACCCCGGCCAAGGCCGCGGCCTGATTCGAGGAGAAGAGACATGAAGAAGCTGGAAGGGAAGATCGCTCTGATTACCGGCGCGGGATCGGGCATGGGCAAGGCCACGGCGATGCTGTTCGCGCGCGAGGGCGCAAAGATCGCCGCTGTCGATATCGATGAAAAAGCAGCCGACGAGACCGCCTCTGAAATCGAACGCGGCGGCGGCAGGGCAATCGCAATTCGCGCCGATGTATCGATCGAAGAGGATGCGAGCCGGATGGTGGAAAGGACGATGCGGCAACTTGGCACGCCCGGCGTGGCGTTCAACAACGCCGGAATCGAAGGGGAGTCGGCCCTGATCGGCAAGATGACGTGCGAGGCTTTCGATCGGGTGATCGCGATCAACTTGCGCGGAGTGTTCCTCGGGATGAAATACGTGCTGCCGCCGATGGTTGAGGCGGGCGGAGGGTCGATCATCAATCAGGCCTCGATTGCCGGGATGGTCGCGGTGCGCGGCGGAGCGGCTTATTGCGCGGCCAAAGCCGGAGTGATCGCGATGACGCGCGTGGCGGCGCTCGAATACGCCCGCTACAACATTCGCGTCAACTGCATTTGTCCCGGAGGAATCGAGACCGCGATGGCCAAGCGGATCCGTCGCGGCGCGGAGCCGGACCCTAAAGCGATAAACCGCATCTCGGTGTTCGGGCGGATGGGGCAGCCGGAGGAAATCGCCAATATGGCGCTGTTTCTCGCCAGCGGCGATGCTTCATTCGCGACCGGCGCGCCGTTCGTTGTCGACGGAGGATGGACGATCAGTTAGCGCGACGATTCTCCGCGGACTGCTGCCTGTCCAGGCGTGGCACGCGCTAGCGGTTCAGGAAGACAATCACACCGGAGACGACGAGTGCGAGACCCGCAGTCGCGGCGACCACGCGCGGGTAGGGCAGAAGTTTCTCCAGCAGCACGAATACCGTGATCGCCGCGACCCACACGAGGTTCATTACGCCCGCGACAAACAGCAACACCATGAGCATCCAGCAGCATCCCAGGCACAAGACGCCGTGTTGGATTCCCATCCGGAGCGCGCCTGCCGCCCCGTCGCGCCATCGTGTCAAAAAGAACGCCGCCGGCGACTGGCAGTGTCTCAGGCAAACGGTTTTCCACGGCGTGAATTGATAAATGCCCGCGCCAATCAGCACTAAAGCGCCCGCGACGGGGACCAGGGCCAGCGCGTTGGTCAGGATCGACGCCCGTATCAGCAGGAACTGGGCGATAGTCGCTGCCACGCTGAATGCGGTCCAGACCGCGAGATAGCCAGCCGCGAACATCCACGTCCAAAAGAAACTCGCATTGTCGCGTCCCCCGGCGATTTTGGAATAGGTGAGAATCATCGGGCTGGCGCTCGGCAGCATCATCGCCACCATCATCACCGTCCACATCAGAAAGGCGATCGTGAAATCCACGACCGGAGAGGGCAGCGGCGCGACGATACGCGCGGCGAGGTCGCCGAAGTCCGCCGGCGTCATCGGCATCCTGACCAGGTAAAGCCAGGCCAGAGCGCTGATCGCCGCGATCTCGATCAGTATGTAAGCGCGATCGCGAACCGCCATCTTCGGCAGGGGCCGCCCCGTCCGCCTCGGTTATGCGTTGGACCAGTTGATTCGCGAAAAATGACCGTTGCGCCCTGAATTCTCGAAGGCCAGACCGTGGTCGCTGAACCGGCTCGATGCGCCTTTCGCGGCGGCGAGCCTGGTGGAGTACGGATGGGGAACGTTATCGAGCCATACGGTTTCTCTGCCGGCGCCGCTGACCCCTTCCACGGTGACCTCGGTTACATTTGCGATGGAGACCGTTCGAGTCTTGCCGCTCGCGCTGAAGCTGATGGGCGCGGCTTTGGTTGGGAGCAGCTTCGAGATCATTGGGCCGAACAGCGAAGGCGGTCCCCCGGCCGCGCCTGTGAAGATCCGTTCCAATGCGGCGCGCTGATCCGGGTTCGCACGATCATCGACGTACACGGCGAGCGTGCCGCCGCCGGCCGTCATCACGCCGGGAGTGGTCAGGGCCTGAACGGCATTCAGACCGGAGAGATCGACGCTACCGTAGTTTCCTTTTTCAATATGAAAAGCGAGCACGACGTCGCAATGGCCCTCGGTCGGGCGGCTGCCGAAAAGGAGGCAGGGGCAGAGAAATTCACAGTTGCATGACTCGAAGTACTCACCGTCGATCTTCCATCGAGTTGTCTGAGCGCTCATGGGAACCTCCGGTTGCTTTGCGTCTGTGTTGCTCGAATTCGTTGGCGGCGGATACCAGGTGCTGGAAGAAGTCCTTGCCGAACCCGACCTCGATCGCCGTGCGGCATTCCATGAACATCGGGTCGCCCTTTTTCATCCTGAGGCACGGGAGCTGGGTGTCCTTTTCGCCTTCCAGCAGGTCGCCGGTTTCATCGGAAATCGCCGTCAACAAGGTATCGCCGTTTTCAAATCGATAGACAACCACGGGAAAGAACACGCAGGTCAGCGTCTTGATCGACGGCACGGGGACGCCCCTCTCGAGCGCCAGCGAGTGAATGCCGCAGCGCAACTGTCCTTGCCCATCGCGATATGAAAACGCGCAGCGCCCTCTCTCCTTGGCGAGCTCGATCGAGTGGGACTCGATAAAGAATTCGTTGATGTCGCGGCCGGGACGGACGCGATCGCCTTCGTAGCGGCTGAGAAGTTCGATGATCGCGTCCGCGTTCGCCACGATCTTCTGCTTCTCTTCCGGAGTGATCTCGACCTGGTAGTCCGTACAACACGATTCGGTCGTCGAGTCGCGATCGATCGCGGCGCACGTTCGCGTGTCGCACTTAAAGCGCGTTTCGAACATCGCGCCGCAATCCACCATAATGCCGTCTATCTCCCGCAGCAGGCCGCGTTCCTTGAGCGACGCGATGTAGCGGCGCCACGGAGCCTCGTTGTAATCGCGAAGCCATCGGTCGAGTGCTCCGGTAACAGGGGGTTGGATAGTGCTCATAAAAAGATTCGCTTTCTCGCGCTCAGGCTTCGGAGAACTTTCGCACGTCTGAAGGAAAATAGCGACGAACGGCGCTGCCAGTCTCTCGTGCGGACAACCAGCCAGACCCATCCAGAGAGCTACCGATTGCGCCACCACTCCTTGATCTCGCGCCGAAGCGCGCGGCGCCTGTGTTTCAGGTTAAGGAACACGTCGTCATAGATGAATTTGCGCACAGCGAAGCTCGGCCCGCCGAGACCGGCGAGATCCGGCTCGCCCTGCCTCCGATAGCGCAACATCTGGATGCCGTTCCACCATGTCGGGTGATGGTTTCGCGGGGTGCGAAGATTCAAAACGAGCTCGAACCCGCGCACCTGGCGCGCGATCAGGCTGTCAGCCGCGCGCGCCGCGCGCTTGTTGGTGTCGTCAACTATGATTACCGCGTCGGCCGAGAAATGGGGCAATGCGCATCGCAGCCCGTCGTACTGGTCCTCGAAGGAATGGCCTCCGTCATAGAAGTATGCGCCGATGCGCGCGGGTTGCCACGGCGCCTTTTGCAAGAATTCGCGAAAGTCCATGTCGAAGAACTGGACCTGCCCGGGAGGAGTGTATTGCCGCAAGGTCTGTTGCAGCGACTCCGCCGCCCCATCGAACTGCGAGAAATTGTCGCAAGCGAACATCCGATGCGCGGAATTGCCCAGCGCCGCGCCCACCAGGCTGGCGCCCTTGTAGCATCCGACCTCGACATAGACCTCGTCTGGTTCGAGCGAGGCGACCGCGAGGTTGAGCAGCTTGAGCTTGTTCTCGGTTGCCATTCCCGGAACATCGGCAAGCACGTTTGCGAGATCGCGATTTTGGGGGCTGCGCGATTTTTCCAGGCGTCCGCGATCGTCAAACTCGGGCCACTCGGCGTGGCAACGCTCGATAAATTCAGCGAACCGCATGGCTGAACAAAGCGGCGGTCTACGGATAGTAGAAGCCGGGTCCGACCCAGCCCATGCCGCCGTAGGGATTGAATTCCTCGATTTGCGCGTCGATCTCCTCCTGGCGCGCCGCTTCGAGGTCGTTTCGCGCGGTCTGATTCTCCTGCTGTTCCCACTTCTGCTGCAGCGACATCTGTTCGTAGCGCTGATAGGCCATCTCCGAGCCAAGATACAGGCACTTGCAGTAGTTGGGGTCGGCCATCCAATAGTGCAGCTTTCCGGTCTTTCCGACGTAGTAGGACAGTTTCAAGGGAGGGAGGTTGGCGATCTGCTGCTGGCGGTGAGGAGTGTCCGCCGGCAACATCACGAATCCCGCCGCTGCGAGCATCGGCTCCATCTGCGCCGCCTTCTGCTCCGGAGTCGGCTTGCCCTCATCGTTCAGGCTCTTCAGATCCGAGCCGACGCTCGAACAGGCCGAGACGCAGGCTCCAAGGAGAAGCGCCATGGCAAGGCGCGTTACTATATCGAAACCGGAATTGAACCGCATTCAGAAATGGTGCCGATCGATTTTGCGGTCGCTATTGTCCCTGCGGCGAGCCAAATACGCAAGCCGCCTGCCTCAAAATAAAAGGTCCGGTGCGAACCCGATCGTTCGCACCGGACTTCGAATCCTGTTGTCCTCGAGCGCCGGCTAGGGAAGGCTGTTGGTTGCGTTCCCGCTGGCGTCGAACAGAGTGAGCGCTCCCGCGCCGTCCGAATTAAGCGTCAGAGTAGCGCGAGTTACGCCGTTGGTTCCGAGCAAGGCCAATCCCGGCCTCCCATCCGCGGTCACATCCATCCCGATACGACTGCCGGCGGCATCGCCCATCCGGAAGGTCGGTGTGCCGTCGGAAGCTACCTCCAAAGAAGCGCGCGGCTTGCCGTCCTTGTCCATGATCTCGATTCCAGCATGACCGTCCTGCGTTATTCCGAGAGCCAGCAGAGGATCGCCTTGCGAATTGAACATCCTGATTCGGGGCGTCTGGGCGCTGTATGCCACCTCGACCCGAGCTTTGCCCGTCTTGTCGTAGATTCCAAGCCCAGGCGCGCCGTCGGCCGCGACTCCAAGGCCGGCGCGCAACACGCCGGAATCATCCATTATCGCGAGCTGCGCAACGCCCTTGTCGGTAAGGTCGAGAGCGGCGCGGGTCTTGCCGGCATTGTCGAGCAGAACGAACTTGTGCGCGGATATCATCTTTGGCGCGGCTGCGGCCTCGACCGTTGCCGCGCTGATGAAATAGCCCGCAACGGCGCCGCCGAATGCTGCCGCGACGAAGGCCATCGCCAGAATCCCGAAACGTTCTCTGGTCATCATGTTTAGGTCTCCCTTCGGGCGCGATTGTGTTCCAAGAAACTTAGCATCGACCTTACTGAACGTCCAAAGCGAAATGCGCCGCGCGAGCCCGTTTGCTTCCACAGCGGCGGAGCAGTGCGCGGATGAATGATCAGGGCCATTCTCGCGGCGCTCCGCTAAATGACAAGCGAAGCTGCCGGCGGAACCGTGAGGGCATAGCGGCCCGCGCGTCGAGTCAGCCGGACCTTTGCGCCGAAGGCGGCGGACAGCGTTTTCGCATCCAGCACACGCCGCAGCGGCCCCGATGCCATCACCTGCCCCTGCTTCAGAACTATTACATGCGAAAAGGCCGGCATTATTTCCTCCACGTGGTGCGTGACCAGGACCATTGCAGGTGCATTCCTCGATGCGGCGAGGCGCTGAAGAAACTGCAGGAAATGCTCGCGGGCGACCGGGTCGAGCCCCGCACACGGTTCATCAAGTATCAGCAGCCGCGGATCCGCCATCAATGCGCGGCCGATCAGGACTCGTTGCCGCTCTCCTTGCGAGAGATGCACCCACGGACGATCGGCGAGGGCTGAAGCTTCGATGCGCCGAAGGATCGAGACGGCACGCGCGCGATCGCGACCGCTCACTTCTCCCCAGTAGCCGATCATCGCGAACTTTCCGCTGATCACCGCGGATAGCGCGCTCTCGCCCTCCGGCATCATCTGATGAACGCTCGAGCTGACCAGTCCGACTTTTTTTCTCAGCTCGCGCCAGTCCGTGCGGCCGTAGGTTTCGCCCAGGACCTGAATCGTGCCGGCGGTTGGAGGCAGGTATCCAGTCAGCGCGCGCAACATCGAGGTCTTGCCGGATCCGTTTGCGCCCAGGATGACCCAATGCTGTCCACGTTCGACCCGCCAGTCGATGCCGCGCAGAATCGCGATCTCGCGTTCGACGACCAGACCGGAAACTTCGATGACCGGAGGATTCGATACGATCGTGCGGGGCTCACGACGTGGAGCCAGGGACGGTGGTCTTCCCACGACGTTCTACCGCAAACTCGCCACTACCCGATCCATCGCCATTCCAAGCGATCCCTTGACCAGGATAACGTCGCCGCGGTGCAGCTTCCCGGCGATGAGCCTGGCGGCATCATCGCTGTCTCGCGCCATCATGCATTCGACTTCGTCCGTTGCCCGGCGGTCTCGGGCACGCATTAGAGCGGAAGCCATTTCCGGTCCGGTCGCGACGAGCAGGGCAGGGCGGCATGCGAGCGCCGCGACGATTGTTTCATCGTGCGAACTCGCCGACAGGCTGCCGAGTTCGAGCATGTCGCCGAGCACCATGACCAGCCGCGCTTTTGCGTTGGCTGCCACCTCGGATGCGGTCGCGATCGCCACGCGCATCGACGGAGGCTGCGCGTTGTAACTGTCGTCGATCACTATCATGCCGTTGATGGATTCCACGGCCAGGCGTCGCGCCACCGGGCGCGCTGAGGCGAACGCCTCGCCCACGGCGCGAAGCTGCTCGCCGGAGAGCGGCTGTGGGCTCATCGCGATCACACCGGCCAGCGCCGCCGCGCAATTCAGCGCCATCGCTCCGCCAAGCAGGCCAATCTCAGTAATCAGCAAGGGGCTCTCCTCGGCCTTTACAAGCAACGGGTTCAACTTGATCGCGATGCGCGAACGGCCGGTCTCCAGGATCGTGCGGCTTACCAGGCGCACATCGGCCTCGGGCGAGGTTCCGAACGTCACAACTGGAAGATGCGCCGGCACTCTGGATTTGACCAGCGGTTGCTCGGTGCAAACGACCGCAAACCTGCGCGCGGTTGAGAACATCTGCGCCTCTTCATCGGCGATTTCCTCGAGCGAACCCAGGCCTTCGCTGTGTTCAATATCCACGTTAAGGACCATTGCGGCGTCGGGCTCGACAATTCGGGCAAGATGCGCAATCTCGCCGCGCATATTGGTCCCACATTCGAGAACCAGCGCGCGATGCTCGTTCGTCAGGGTGAAGATGGTCATCGGAACCCCGATGCGATTGTTGAGATTTCCCGGGGTTGCCAGAGTTGCTCCAAACAGCGCGCGCGAAGCGGCGGCCGCCAGTTCCTTGGTCGTGGTTTTGCCGGCCGCGCCTCCGATTGCGATGGTCGGAAGGCACCGGGACGCGCGCGTGCGGCGGAGATGATGGCGCGCGAGATTCCCCAGGGCAATTAGGGTATCGTCCACTTCGATGCATGGGAGGCTTGCGACTGCGCGGCTCCTGCCGACTACAGCCGCTGCGGCGCCCCGCTCAGCCGCCTGCGCCAGATGGTCATGGCCGTCAGTCGTCGCGCCTTTGAGGGCGACGAAAACCATTCCGCGCTGAAGCGAGCGGGTATCGGTGCAAATCCCCTCCGCCTGAGCGGTTTCATCGGCACCGAACCCTTTTCCACCAGTAACCGACGCTATCTCGGCGACCGTGAACGGGCATCGGTTCGATGGAATCGGAGTAGCCATGACCGCATCATATTGCCGTAATCGGAGCGGTGCACCTACAGGCGCGGAGCTTTTGACAGGCAGCCGCAACGGCGCAAGACTCCATCCGTCCACCAAAAGCCTACAAACCGAGGAGGCGGGAACTGGATGGCTTCAACGGCGGGTCCCCTGGTCGGCGTAATAATGGGCAGCAAGAGCGACTGGGAGTTCATGTCGCAGGCGGCTGAGGTGATGGCGGAACTTGATGTGTCACATGAGGTCAGGATTCTTTCCGCGCATCGTACGCCCGACCTGACGCTCGAATACTCGGCGCGCGCCGCCGAGCGCGGTTTGAAGGTAATCATCGCGGGAGCCGGAGGCGCGGCGCATCTGGCAGGCGTGGTCGCCGCCAAGACGATCCTTCCCGTAATCGGCGTGCCGATGCCGACGACGTCGCTCAACGGGATGGATTCGCTTCTCTCTATCGTTCAGATGCCCAAGGGTGTCCCCGTGGCGACCATGGCGATTGGCAAGCCCGGAGCCGCCAACGCGGGACTGTATGCCGCTCAGATAATAGCCTTGGGCGATCCCGACCTTGCGCGGCGGCTGAAAGCATGGCGAGAGGCGCGAGCCCAGGAGCTGCTTCAGCAGAAGCTGCCGTAGTTTCCGGGCCTCATTGAGCGGCGATGCGCAAATCGGAGATCGACACACCGGCGCTGATCCTCGACCTCGACCTGGTCGAGGAGAACATCGCCACGATGGCGGAATATTTCCGCGCGCGTCCGCAGAAGCTGCGGCCACATTTCAAAACGCCCAAGACCGCTGAAATTGCGCGGCGGCAGCTTGCGGCCGGCGCAATCGGCATCACCGCCGCCAAGCTCGGGGAAGCCGAAGTTCTTGCCCGCGCCGGACTCGGTCCGATTCTGATCGCCAACCAGGTCGCCGGGGAAACGAAGATCGATCGTCTCTTCGCAGTCGCGGCGCGCGTGGAGACGATCGCCACGGTTGAGAGCGAATTCAACGTTCGTGAACTCGAAGCGGGCGGCGCGCGCGCCGGCCGCTCGCTCGATGTAATCATAGAAGTCGACACCGGGATGCATCGATGCGGCGCCGAAACGCCGGACGAAACCGTGGCCCTGGCGCGACGGATCTCGCGCGGTCCGCTTCGCTACCGCGGCGTCATGGGATACGAAGGGCACGCCGTATTGCTGCCCGATCCACTCAAACGCGAGGCAACTGCGCGCGAGGCGCTCTCTATTCTCAGTCGGCACGTGAACGCGCTACGGGAGGCCGGCTTGGCGCCTGAGATCGTCAGCGCCGGCGGCACCGGCACCTACGACATCGCCGGTTCGTGGCCCGATGTAACTGAAGTTCAGGCCGGCTCATACGTCTTTATGGATGGAGCGTATCGCGTCGTGCGCCCCGACCTTGGCAAGCCGGCTTTGACCCTGCTGACCACCGTCATTTCTCGCCGCGGCGATCGCGCTATTATTGATGCGGGGATGAAATCGTTGACCAATGAATTTGGTCCGCCGCAAGGGAAGGACTTGCCGGTCAAGGTGACACGCCTTTCGGAAGAGCATGGCCATCTTGCGGCCGGCAGCCTCGAAATTGCTCCGGGAAGCAAAATCGAAATCGTGCCCAGCCACGGCGACACCACGATCAATCTTCACAGCGAATATTACGTAGTGCGGGGCGATGACGTCGTAGCCATTTGGCCAATCGAAGGTGCTCGCGCTTACCGATGACGGTGTGGAATCGAAGATTGATTGCGTGTGCGGCGTTGGGCGCGGTCGCGATCTTCTCAGCGCGACCGGCGACTGCCACCGACATCAAGACCCTGGGCAGGCTGAAGATTCCACCTGACGCGTCGATTTTGCCGGTTTGCACCGACCCGGTCGTTCAAGGCGTTCTTAACGACGACCTCCGCGCTCATGCACGATCGGGGACACCTGTGGTCCTGACGGTGACTGTCAATTCCCGAGTACTTGCTCCGGGCGTATCGATTCAAGACCTTTCGCCGGGCGATCCCTCGGTGGTCGAAATGCTCAGGGGATTAGGGGCCGAACCCCCGCCCCTCGCCGACACCGGTGACAAACCTCTTGAAGACCCGTACACGGTCCAGGCTCGGCGCCAGGCGCTGATGCATCAGGACGTGGTGACCCAGGAATTCAACAACTATGTAGTCCAGCGCAACGAGATGACGCACGGTCCGTCGCCATACGACAATATCCCGCCCGATCAGACGTACCAGACCGCGATCGTTGCGCGCGCTTCGGTGTCTGATTCGGCAAGCGAACTGAAGGTGGTGGCGCTTGTCGATCCGGGCGGCGATGTCCGTGCGGCGAAAAAGCTGGTGGCCGAGACGATCGCCGACGCGATCCTGCACTGACGCATCCGTTCGCTCTCGACCGCGCGTGCGTTCGGCTCAGTTCTGTTTGCTGATAACCACCTCGAGATATTCGCCGGGAATCACCAGCGTTCCGTCTCCGGCGACATTGAGTTTTTCCAACAAGGCATCGATGTCCGCCTCAAGCGCCTTGCCAGCTTCGGCATCGAGCGCTGCGAAGGCCTTTACAATCGGCCCATAGTAGCTGCGGAAGGTTTCCAGCCAATGCCGGTTCGACTTGTATCGGAAGACAAAATTTCGGCTTTCCGCAGCGATCGTCGCATTTGAATTGAATAGGGTTTTCAGATGCGCCGAGTCGCCCCAGAGGGCCGGCGACTTCGTCCCCGGCGCGGATGGAACATATTTGCCGATGATTTTGAAAAGCTGGCCGATGAAACCGTTTGGCGTCCAGTTCGCCATTCCTATTTTTCCGCCCGGCCGGCATACGCGCATCAGTTCGCTGGCTGCTTGCTCCTGATTCGGCGTGAACATCACGCCGAAGGTTGAAAGGACCACGTCGAAGGATCCGTCCGGGAAGGGAAGGGCCTCCGCGTCCGCCTCCTGGAACTTCACCGTCAGACGGTCGGACGCGGCGCGTTCGCGCGCCCGGTTCAGCAGCGCGCCGACATAGTCCGTTGAAACCACGTCCGCGAAGCGGCGAGCCGCCGCGAGCGTGGCATTGCCGTTGCCCGCGGCGACATCCAGAACGCGCTGGTTGCTGCGCAGGTCGACGGCCTCGCATAACGATTCACCGACGATCTGCAGGGTGGTGCCAATGATCGCATAGTCGCCGGAACTCCATGCAGCCTGCTGTCGGCTCTTGATGGTCGCGAGATCGATGGGAGCGGTCGTTCGATCGTTCATCGCCGTAATCCTTCTGTGCTTAGGACTGCTATTGCGCAAACTCGCGGGCCGGGCGCCAAGCCCGGTCGTCGCACTCAGGTGAGCATGTTCGGAAGGAAGTGCATGCTCTAATTTTCTCGGATGTCCGCAAAATTTGCCGCGCGACAGACCATATCGTAGGCTTTGCCAGGATGAGCGGGGAATGACCGAGCGTCCGCACTTCTTGATAAAGCGTCGGAATTCTCCGCGGCGCTATGAGGAAGCCCGCCACACGCTGGAAACCAAAGGAGAGCCCGGTGACGGTTGACCCGCTCTCCGACGTCCTCAAAACAGTACGCCTGACCGGCGCCACGTTCTTTGATGTTGCGGCCAGGGAGCCGTGGGTAGCTGAGCAACCGGCGCGCGAGCTAATCCTGCGGCGGATTCGGCCCGATGCTCACCATTTGATCGCATATCATCTGATTGTCGAGGGTCGCTGTTTTGCCAGCATTGTCGGCGAAAAGCCCGTCGTGGCTGAGGCAGGCGAGGTCATCGTTTTCACGAAAGGCGATCCGCATGTGATGTCGAGCGCTCCCGGAATGCGAGCCGGGCCTTCCGCATCCGCACCGCTCGACGCCATCGAACGGAGCCGGCTACCGTTTTTCATCAACCTCGGCGCAGACGGCCCGATCGCGGCCAGACTGGTATGCGGCTTTCTCGCCTGCGACGCGCGACCGTTCAATCCGCTGCTCGATAACCTTCCGCGGGTTATCAAGGCCGGCAACCCAGAGGAGGGTGATAAAGGCTGGCTCGGTCAGTTAGCGCATCTGGCGATGATTGAGTCGGCGGATAAGCGCGCCGGCGGTGAAAGTGTGCTGGCGAGGCTGAGCGAGTTGATGTTCATCGAAGTCGTTCGCCGCCATCTGGAGAACTTGCCGCCGGATCAAGTGGGCTGGCTTGCGGGGCTGCGCGACCAGTTCGTGGGCAAGGCGTTATCACTCATTCATGCGAGCCCGGCGCACGACTGGACGATCGAAGAACTCGCGAAAAAGGTTGGATTGTCGCGTTCAGTGCTATCTGACCGTTTCGCCTGTTTCGTCGAGATGCCGCCGATGCATTACCTGGCAAAGTGGAGGATGCAGGTCGCGGCGGGGCTTCTTGCCTCGGGCAATCAAAATATTGCGGCGATTGCCGCTGAAACCGGCTACGGATCTGAAGCGGCCTTCAGCCGCGCCTTCA
The DNA here is from genome assembly GCA_021323675.1 of Pseudomonadota bacterium. Classification (GTDB taxonomy): domain Bacteria; phylum Desulfobacterota; class Binatia; order Binatales; family Binataceae; genus JAFAHS01. The sequence continues at coordinate 23,401 of JAJPKP010000011.1, forward strand.
AGAAGATAGTAGGGATGCCGCCATCGGAGTGGCGCCGGCGCATCGCGTTGGGTCAACCAATGCGACGAAACGATTGTTCGTCAACTTCGAACGTTCGGACCCGCGATGCGAGACATTAGTTCCTTTGCAGGCGCTAATTCTGGGAGTCGTCGGATGGAGGCTGGACGGGCGCCAGCGGCGATGGGCCGTCGGTTGGTCCCGCCGGGGCGACGCTGCTTTGGAACGGCAGAGCAGCGGGACTTTCGGTCGCCTGGGGAACCGAAGTCGGAGGCGGCGGCGCAGTTTGAGGCGTGGGGGAAGCGCCCGAAAGATGCAGCAATTGGCGGATTGATTCGTACCGTTTCACCGCCAAAACGACAACTGCCGCCGCGGCCAGGATGACCACGACCAGCGCAAGGTAGCGGCCGCGCGCCGGCCTGCGCTCGTTGCTGATCATCGGGATCGGTTCAGCCGTTTTCGCGACGTTGATTTCCAGCTTTTGGACCTCGCGAATGAATCGCGATGCGACTTCCTCGGGGTCAAGGCCGATAAAAGCCGCGTATTTCCGGACGAATGGGAGCAGATAGAGCTGATCCGAGATCATTCCGTAGTCGTCGGTTTCGATCGCTCTGACGTAGTGAGCCGGGATATGGGCGCCGGCGGCCACCTGTTCGGCAGTGTATCCGCCGTTCTTTCTCGCCTCGGTCAGAGACTTGCCGAGACTGACTTCCGCTTGCGCGCTCGTGCCGCCACCCATGGCGGAGCTCTCGGTCTTCGTATCAGCCACCGCTATCTTCCCCACTTTCCACGATCGACTGGCCGCCGTTTCAATTGGCTGAACGGCTGCGCTTTGTGCTTTGACTAAGCCCGCCCGATTCGATTTTGCGCAGATTTTGCCGCGCGTCTTTTACATAGCTGGGTTCAGGTTGTCCCGCGTAACCTGCTCCAAGGCTTCCGTATTTGATCGCGTTTTCCCAGTCATGCTGCTGAAATGACAGCATTCCAAGGTAGTCGTAGGCGGGAGCGTAGGTGGGGAAATAGTCGATCGCGCGATGGAAGTCTTCACTCGCCGAAATCATTTCGCCGTTTTGATACGACCTTGCGCCGCGCTGCGTGAAAATCTGAGCGGCCAGGTTCTTGAGGGTCAGGTTGTCAGGATCATGAGCAAGGGCGGCCTGGATGTCGTAGGCGGCGTCGTCCAGCCGGCCCTCCGCGAGAGCGTGTTGGGCGGAATCCTGGTCCATCGGAGCGCACGCGTGGATTGCGACTGCGAGGACAGCCAGGACCATCGAATTCCGTATGATATCGACGCAACGCATCCGTATTCTCTAACTACAGGCCGTCAGGGCCATTTCCAAGTACCCGATTCCTTTTGCTGAAAGAAGCCTCGCCATGCGGTGAGTTTGCCTGCCCGTCGCATCCCGCCGGCTCGCGCGCGAGCATCCGGTTGCTGAGCGCCAATTTCTTGCCCTCGCATCCGACGACACGCGGCGCCGGATTCAGCGATTCAGTCAGCGTTGCGAAATCCTTTCGATTCGCAATCAGAATCACGCATTCGTCCGATGCCCATATTTCGCGAAGCCTCGCCTCGGTGCCGATAAACCCGGCGCGCTCTTCAGGCGAATCGGCAAACGGTGCTAGTTCGCCCCAATACTCGACCAGAATTTCGCGGCGACCCGTGTAAAACGGGAGCGATTGAACGTAGTGGCGATACGACCCGGTCAGGCACTGGTCGTAAGGCTGAATCTGCCGGGCCAGAGACCGATAGGTCGTATGAGCGCCCAGATCGATTCGAGCCCCTTCCCCGAGCCATGTCGTCAGGATCATCGCGATTGCAATCGCGGCAAATGGAGGCCCCGCCAGGCGCCCCTTCCGCGCGAGCACCCACGTCGCGACCGCGCCGGCGGCAACCACTGCCGCGATTACGGCTCCATCCAGGGCCGCAGTCGCGCCGATCTTTGACCGGATCGCGGTGACCACGGCGATCGCTGACGCGGCAATTGCCGAGTTGAGCAACGCGAACCTGCCCATCAGCCGCCGCGCGCGGTCTGCTCCGATCGTCGTCAGGCGCGAGAGCGCCACGCCGGCGAGAATCGCGATAGGCGCGATCGCAGGGAGGATATACGAGCCCAGCTTGGAGCGCGGGATTGAGAAAAAAACAAAAATGATCGCGAACCAGATCGCCAGCAGGCGCATCGCCGACCGCTCGCGTCCTTTGGACGGCGATGCGCGGACTATCGCGATTGCGGTTGGGACGAAAAACAGCCACGGCCACGCGCCTGCGAGCACTATCGGGATGAAGAAATAAGGTCCCCATCCGTGCTCGCGTGATGAGACGAACCGCTGCAGATGCTCGTGAACGAAGAAAAACCGCAGGAAGCCAGGATTGCGGAGCTCCGCGAGGACGAACCAGGGAGTCACGATGACGGCGTACAGTGCTGCGCATCCAAAAAGCGGCATCCGGGAGATTTCCCGCCCGCGGTGTTCTATGAGCATCCACCCAAGCGCGATCGCTCCGCCGAGCACCAGCGCGACCGGCCCTTTGGCGAGCGTCCCAAGCGCCAGCATCGCCGACGCAATCAGCATCCATCGGCGGCCGGCGCCGCTCCGAAAATCGCCCGACCCGCTGGCCAGGTAGAACGAACCGATCGCCGCGGTTATGAAGAATGCGAGTGCGGGGTCGAGCGTCGCGAAGCGCGCGAAGACAAAGACCAGGGGACAGAGCGCAAGCGCGATCGCGCCGGTAATTCCCGCAGCCGCGCCGAACATCGCTTCCCCGATGACGCAGGTGACCGCCACCTCGCCAATCGTGAACAGCGCCGCAGGCAGGCGAATCGCAAATTCGTTTACGCCGAAAACATGAATCGATGCCGCTTCCGCCCAATAGACGAGGGGCGGCTTCTCGAAATAGCGGACGTAGTTGTCGCGCGGCGTTACGTAATCGCCGGACACGACCATCTCGCGGGCGATTTCGGCATAGCGGCCTTCATCGGGCTCCCACAACGCCGGCCTGCCCAGGGCGGGCAAATAGAGCAGCGCCGCGATTAGGGCCGAAAGTCCCGCTCGAAGCCATCGATTGCGCAGCGCCATGACCCACGAGTGTTCCGGCATAAAGCCGCTGGGTCAACGAGGGCCGTCCCCTTCACCAACTTATGCACCGGCGGTCCACGCGCAGCTTTGGCGGGGAAAAACCGACGTTACCCTATCTTTAACGAGTTGCCGCGGTTTGTCAGAATGCGATGAATCAGGCGGGGGCCTGGATTTGTGCCGTGCCCCTTGCCGCGGATGCATTGAGTCCTTCCGGCAAAATAACACCGATCTTTGGAGCGTCGGCCGCAGCTTCCCAGTCGGAGCAACTCGTGTCGATCGTAATCCCGGTTTACAACGAGTCGGCGAATCTGCCGTCGTTATGGTCGCGGCTCAGGCCGGTGCTGGTTGCGATGGGGCGGCCGTGGGAGGTCGTGCTCATCGATGACGGGTCGCGCGACAGTTCGCTGGAGATAATGCGATCGATAGCGGGAGCGGAAGAGGGCCGCGTCCGGGTAATCGAGCTGGCCCGCAACTTCGGGCAGCACTCGGCAATTCTGGCCGGCTTTCGCCATGTGCGCGGCGATATCGTTGTCACGCTGGACGCCGATCTGCAGAACCCGCCCGAGGAGATTCCGCGCCTGCTCGAAGCGATCGACGCGGGCAATGACGTTGTCGGAGGATGGCGTGAGGAGCGTCACGACGAAAGCTGGCGCCGGTACGCATCGCAACTCCACAATCGCCTTACCTCGCTGATCGTCGGCGTGCCGATGCACGACTACGGGTGCATGCTGCGCGCCTATCGCCGTCATATCGTCGATACGGTTGTCGAATGCGACGAGAAGGCGGCATTTGTGCCGGCGCTTGCCAACTCGTTTGCCAAACGGGTCACTGAAATCCGGGTTGGTCACAGCGCGCGCGCCGAGGGGAAGTCCAAATACAATCTGCTGCGCCTCGCGACTCTGAGCCTCAATCTGATAACCGGCTTTTCCCTGCTTCCGATTCAGGCGCTCAGCCTGACCGGCCTTGCGATCTTCGTTCTCGATGCCGCCTTCGCCCTGCTGCTCTTCGCGCATCGCCTTATCTACGGGCCGCAGCAGGAAGGCGCGATGTGGACCCTGTTCGCGATTCTGTTCCTGTTCGTAGGCCTGATCTTTCTGGCGCTCGGATTGATCGGCGAATACGTGGGCCGAATCTATATCGAGGTCCGAGGGCGTCCGACTTACATCGTGCGCGCGGTCCACGGCTCGGAGGCCTGCGGAGAGGGAGTCCGCAAGTAGCCCCGTGACTGTCGATGCTTCCTCTGACGCCGCGGTCAAACGGGCCGCGTGCGTTCTGTTCGCCTACCAGGAAATGGGTTATGCGTGCATGCGGTCGCTGCTCGAAATGGGCGCTCCCGTCGTGGCGCTGTTTACCCATCGCGACGACCCGGGCGAAGAGATCTGGTGGCATTCATGTGCCGATCTGGCCGTGCGCAGCGGCATCCCGCTGCACTACGCCGAAAAGATCGACGACGGATGGATCGCGACGATCGAGGCGATGAAGCCCGACGTGATCTATTCCTTTTTCTACCGAAACCTGCTGCCCGAGCGGCTGCTCGATTGCGCCAGACTTGGCGCGTACAACGTCCACGGTGCCCTGCTGCCGCGCTATCGGGGCCGGGCGTCGGTCAACTGGGTGCTGGTCAACGGAGAAACGGAAACCGGCGTGACGCTGCATCATATGGTCGCGCGAGCGGATGCCGGAGATATCGTGGCGCAGCGCGCGGTCCAAATCGACGACAGCGACACCGCACTGACCCTCTATCGCAAGCTGGTGCCGATCGGCGCGCAACTGATTCGCGAGTTCCATCCGCTGATCGCCGCGGGGCGCGCTCCGCGCCGCGCGCAGGACCTGGCGTCCGGCAGCTACTTTGGGCGCCGGCGGCCGGAGGATGGCCGAATAGACTGGCGATGGCCCGCGCGCAGGATCTTCAACCTCGTGCGCGCGGTGACGCATCCTTACCCGGGCGCATTCTGTATGCTGAACGGGCGCAAGCTGCTCGTATGGCAGGCGCAGATTGCGGACGAGAAGCTATATCGCGGAGCGCCCGGCGAGATCGTCGCCGAGGATGCCGGCGGCGCGGTTGAAGTGGCGGCGGGCGAAGGCAGCGTGTTGCTGATTCGCGCGCAGTTCGAAGGCGGCGCGGAAAGCGAGGCGCGAAACGTGCTCGCCGCGCACCTTCTCAAAGGATCGACGGTACTGACATAATCGGAGGCTACATGCGAGTTTTGATAACAGGCGGCGCGGGCTTTCTCGGCTCGCATCTCAGCGATGCGTTCATCGCGCGCGGCGACGAAGTGTTCGTGCTCGATACCGGATCGATCGCCAAGGTGCGCCATCTACTGAACAGCGCCCGCTTTCACTACATCCACGATTCCATCTTCAACGTCGAGATTATCGACAGCCTGGTCGCGAAGGCTGACCTTGTCTACCATCTCGCCGCCGTGGTCGGCGTCGAACACTACGTCGGCGATCCCTACGAGACGCTCAACGTCAACGTAAACGGCACCCAGAACATCCTCAGGGCGGCTTACAAGTACGGCAAGCGAGTGGTGTTCAGCTCGACGTCCGAAGTGTACGGCCGCAATCCAAAGGTGCCGTGGCGCGAGGACGATGACCGGGTGCTGGGCGCCACGACGATCGACCGATGGTGCTACTCGACGTCGAAAGCGGTCGGCGAGCATTTCTGCTTCGCCTACCACAAGCTCGGCCTGCCCGTAACGGTGGTGCGCTATTTCAATATCTACGGCCCGCGGCTCGACAAGGTTGACGTAGGCCGGCTTTTCACCATCTTCATGGGGCAATTGCTGCGCGGCGTGGACCTGACGGTCATCGGCGACGGCAAGCAGACCCGATGCTTCACGTACGTGACTGACGCGGTTGCCGCGACCGTCGCGGCTGGAGTGAAGCCCGAGGCCGAAGGCCAGGTGATCAATATCGGCGTTGATGTCGAGACGAGCGTCCTGGAATTTGCGCAACTGATGCTCGAGCTGTACGGACCGACCAAATCGAAGATCAAGTTCGTCAAGCAGGAAGACGTCTACGGCAACAGCTACGAGGACATCCCGCGCCGCGTTCCCGACAACACCAAGATGCGAAAGCTTCTGGGCATCGAGCCGAAGGTCTCCCTGCGCGAAGGCGTCAAGCTCTCGATGGACTGGTTCCGCAGCGATCAGGCCGTTTAACGGCGCACGCGCAAGCTCACGGTCCGCGTCCGGCCGCATCGTCGCCACTTCGGCTACGCGATGGAAGTAGCGCTCAAGATCGACGTCGATACTCATCAGGGGCTTGCCGAAGGCGTGCCGCGGCTGCGGCGGATGCTTCAGCGCGAGGGCGTGGCGGCAAGCTTCTACATCGCGATGGGTCCGGACAACTCGGGCCGCGCGATCCTGCGCGTGTTTCGCAATCGCGGCTTCCTCAAGAAGATGTTTCGCACCAACGCGGTGGCGATGTACGGTCTGCGCACGATCCTGTCGGGCACGATTCTCCCCGCGCGGCCGATCGCGCTGGCGTTCCCGCACCTGTTGCGGGGGCTCAAGTCTGACGGCTTCGAAGTCGGGGTACATGGCTACGATCATGTGCGATGGCAGGATCACATCGATGATCTCGGCGAGGGGGGAATCCGGGCGGAGCTGGAGGATGCCTTCGAGGCGTTTCATTCCATAATGGGGGAGCACGCGCGCGCTTTCGCGGCACCGGGCTGGCGCACAAATTCCATCGCCCTTCGCGCGCTCGATGAGATGAAGCTCGACTACCGAAGCGATACGCGCGGACAATCGCCCTATCGATGTATCGTGGACGGGAGCATTCTGAACGCCCCTGAAATTCCGACGACGCTGCCGACGCTCGACGAAGTGCTCGGCCGACCCGATCTGCCGGACAGCGGCGCGGTGCTCCGCTTCTATCTCGAACAGTTCAAGCCCGATGCCCTCAACGTTCATACGATTCACGCCGAGACCGAGGGGATGGGGCAGCTTGAGAGCTTCACCGCTCTCGTGCGGGCGCTGAAGGAGCGCGGCGCCCGGTTTGTCCGGATGGAAGAGATCGCGGCGGGCCTGAACCGCGCCGAACTGCCGGCCTGCGAAGTTCGCCGAATCGAAATGGAGGGCAGGGCGGGATGGGTTGCCGGGCAGGGGCCGGAAAGTACCGGGCAACCCGAATCGAAGACGGCCATCTAGTCCGCGGCCGGTTCGCCGCGCGTCTCACATCCCGTGCCGCTTTACCGGCTCGAGCCGCCCGAATTCGGGTTCCCGAAAATGCCCCCGACTGTGCTATTCGTGAGCAAAATTCATCCAGGGGAAACGTCGATGCCTTCGAGTGATCTGATTGCCGAAAGTCCCGCTCAGGTTGGTCTCGATCCCGCCAAGGTCGAGGCGCTCTTCCAGCGCGCGGAACGCGAAGTGCGCGAAGGTCTGCTGCCTGCCGTTCAGATCGCGATCGCGCGCAACGGAAAGATCGGCGCGATGCGCACGTTCGGGCGCGCCGTGCAGGGCGGCGCCGAAAAGGCCGCCACCGACGAGACGCTGTTCACGATCTTCTCTTGCACCAAGGCGATCATGTCGGCTGCCTCGTGGATTCTTATCGGCGAAGGCAAGCTCAAGACCAGCGAGCGCGTCGCCGACATCGTTGGGGAGTTCGGCACCAACGGAAAGGACGTGATCACCGTCGAGCAGGTGCTGCTTCACATCTCCGGCTTCCCCAACGCGCCGTATCCGCAGGACGAATGGCTCGACCGCAACAAGCGATTGGAGCGGTTCGCCAAGTGGCGGCTCGAATGGCCGGTGGCGAGCAAGTTTGAATATCATCCGACCTCCGGCTTCTGGGTGATCGCGGAGATAATCGAGCGGCGCACCGGCAAGGACTTTCGCGATTTCGTTCGCGAGCGAATCGCGCTGCCCCTGGGGCTGCCCGAATTGCGGGTCGGCTTGCCCCGCGAGTTCCATAGTCGCGTCGCCGAGCTGGTCTACGTCGGCGAACCGCTCTCCGACGAGGAGCGCAAGAAGCTCGGGCTGCCCGCGATGCCGGAAACCGAAGTCACCGAAGAGGCGATCCTCGGGTTCAATCGTCCGCACGTGCGCGAGGCCGGGGTGCCGGGCGGCGGCGGAATCATGACGGCGGGCGACCTCGCGCTCTTCTACCAGGGCCTGCTCCATAATCGTTCCCGGGATGGATCGCAGATCTGGAAGCCGGAAGTTCTGGAGGATGCGCGCAGGGTGCGTTCGGCGGGATACAAGGATCCCGTCTTTGGCGTGCCGGTGAATCGCGCCTTGGGCGTGGTCGTTGCCGGCGGCGACGGGCTCGCGAATTATCGCGGTTTCGGCAAGACCAACTCGCCGCTTGCGTTCGGCCACGGCGGGGCGGGCGGACAAATCGGATGGGCCGATCCGGCGACCGGCATCTCGATTGGCTACTGCACGAACGGTTTCGATCGCAACGATCTCAGGCAAGGCCGGCGCGGCGTCGCGATTTCGAGCCTCGCCGCGGTTTGCGCCGCCGGCTGACCGCGATCGGCGGCATCCGACGCGCATAGCCGGTTAGGCGCGGACAATCGCGCTTCGCTTACGCGAACGGATTGGTGACCACGATAGTGGCGGCGCGATCGGCGCCGACGCTGACGATCGCGATCGGGATTCCGGCGAGCTCGCCGATCCTCTCGATATATGCGCGCGCGTTCGCGGGCAGTTGCCCGAGCGATCGCGCCTCGCCGATCGCTTCGGTCCATCCGGGCATCTCCTCGAAGATCGGCTTCGCGGTTTCCATCGCGTGGCGCCCGGGCGGCATCGTCTCGTACCGCTTCCCCTTGTACTGGTAGGCGACGCAGATCCTGATCGGATCGATACCGGTCAGGACGTCAAGCTTGGTGAGCGCAAGCGCCCACATCCCGTTGACCCGCGCGGCAAAGCGCGCCAGCACCGCATCGAACCATCCGATGCGCCGGGGACGGCCGGTGGCGCTGCCGAACTCGACGCCTTCCTCGCGCAGCGCATCCGCCAGCCATCCCTTGATCTCGGTCGGAAACGGCCCGGCGCCTACCCGCGTCGTGTAGGCCTTGCTGATTCCGAGCACGGCCTCGAGCGTGCCCGGTCCGAGCCCGGTGCCGCCGAAGGCGGCGCTTGCGATGCAATTCGACGAAGTGACGAAAGGGTAGGTGCCGTGGTCGATATCGAGCATCGTGCCGTGCGCGCCCTCGAACAGAATTCGCTTGCCGGCCGCGATCGCCTCGGCCAGAAACTCGCCCGTGTCGCACAGGTAAGGCATCAGGCGGCGGCGCACCCGGCGCATCGCTTCGAGAATCTCGGTGGCGCTTATCGGCTTGCCTTTGAGAACCGCCTTCAGATACGCGTTCTTGTCGGCGACGGTGCGCTTGAGCTTGTCGGCGAATGACTTGAAGTTGACGAGGTCGTCGAAGCGAAGGCCGGCGCGCGACATCTTGTCTTCGTACGCCGGTCCGATTCCGAAGCCGGTGGTGCCGATCGCGCGTTTGCCCGCCCGCGCCTCGCGCATCCGGTCGATCGCGCGATGGTAGGGGAAGACGATGTGCGCTTCGTAGCTGAGCTTGAGGAAATCGCCGCGCAGTCCGCGCCGCTTTTTCAAGTCGTCAATTTCCGCGATCAGGGCGATAGGATCGACTACCGTTCCGTTGCCGATCACGCAGGTTTTGTTGGGATGGAGCGCGCCGGCGGGGACGAGGCGCAGGACGAATTTTTCTCCATCGACGACCAGCGTATGCGCGGCGTTGTTGCCGCCCTGGAAGCGGACGATAACGTCGGCATCCGCGGCCAGCAGATCGACGATTTTGCCCTTGCCCTCGTCGCCCCACTGGGTTCCGACCACCGCTACTGTCTTCATCTCTCGTCCCCCGTTGACGGCGCGCGCTTCCCCGGTCCGCGTGGGCCTGTGCTCGCGTTACCAGCGGCGGCTTTTACGACCGGCTACAACTTCAGCAAAACGGCCGATGTAATAGCCGGGATGGTCTTGAGTTTCTCCAGGATTTCGGCCGGCACCGGGCCGTCCACTTCAATCAGGCTGAGCGCGGTTCCCCCGACTCGATCGCGGCCGAGTTCGAGGCCGGCGATGTTGATTCCCGACTGCCCGAGCATCGTCCCCACGGCTCCGACCACGCCGGGCACGTCGCGATTATGCAGCATCAGGAAGTAGCCCTCCGGGACTGACTCGACCCGGAAGCCGTCGATTCGGATAAGCCTGAGCACGCGATTTCCCAGCACCGCGCCCGACACTTCGTGCTCACCCGAAGCGGTGGTGACCGTGACGGTGAGCGTATTGACGAAGTCGGTGACCTCGCGCGACCGGGATTCCGACACTTTGATGCCGCGTTCGCGCGCGATATACGGCGCGTTGACGAGGTTGAGCTCCTCGTCCAGAAAACCGCTCATCAGCCCCTTGAGGACGGCGGCGGTGATGGCGTCGGGCTTCAGATTCGATGCCTCTCCGCCAAGCGCGACCTGCAACGCCGTCGGCGCATCCGCGATTAGCTGCGCGGCCAGCCGCCCGAGCTTTTCGCCGAGGCTCAGATGCGGTCCGATGACTTCGAGTTCCTTGGGAGAGACGGCGGGGATATTCACCGCGCTCGCGATAATGCCGTCGATGAGGAAGTTGGCGACCTGCTGCGCGATATCGATCGCGACCTGCACCTGCGCCTCGTCGGTGGCGGCGCCCAGATGCGGTGTTGCGACGACGTTGTCGAACTTGAGCAGCGGATGGTCGCGCGGGGGCGGCTCTTCGACGAACACGTCGAGCGCCGCGCCGGCGACCTTGCCCGACGCGATCGCATCGGCAAGCGCGGCTTCATCGACAATTCCGCCGCGCGCGCAGTTGATGATACGCACGCCTTTTTTCATGCGGGCAAACGCGGCCGCCCCGATTATCCCGCGGGTTTCGCTGGTGAGCGGCGTGTGCACCGTGATGAAGTCCGATCGGGCGATCAGCTCATCCAGCGACACCAGCTCGATTCCCAGCCGCGCGGCCGCTTCGGGAGTGAGGATCGGGTCGAACCCGATTACCTTCATCTTGAGCCCCGCGGCCCGGTCCGCGACGATCCGGCCGATATTGCCGAGACCGACCACGCCGAGAGTCTTGTTGCAGACCTCGGTGCCCATGAACTTGTTGCGCTCCCACTTGCCGGCCTTTAAAGCGGCGGTCGCGGCGGGAATCTGCCGCGCCATCGCCATCATCATCGCGATCGCGTGTTCCGCCGTGGTGACGCTGTTGCCGAGCGGGCTGTTCATTACCACGATACCGCGGCGGGTGGCGGCCTCGAGGTCCACATTGTCCACGCCGACGCCGGCGCGCCCGATCACCTTCAGCGACGATGCGCGATCGATGATCTCGCGCGTCACCTTGGTGCCGCTGCGGATCAGAAGCGCGTCGTAGGGGCCGATTATCTCCGCCAGCTCCGCCGGCTTGAGGCCCGTCCTGATGTCGAACTGAAGCTGCGGATAGCGCTTGAGGACTTCAATTCCCTGCGGCGCGAGGCTGTCGCTCAAAAGTACGCGGAAAGTTTGCGCCATGGCCGCCTCAGATGCTCCGCGCGATTCGTGCCTGGACGGCGGTGACGCCTGCTCCGCTGGCGAACTCGTAGCCCGCGAACCTGAGCCCGGCCTCCAGCGCGCTTACCGCGATCAACATGTCGAAGGGGGTGAGGTTTCCCATGTGGCCGATACGCACCAGGCGGCCCTTCATCTGGTCCTGCCCGCCCTGCACGGCGACGCCGAGCGTGTCGCGCATGTATTTGACAATCTTGCCCGTGTCGATTCCTTCCGGCGCGATGAGCCCGGTTACCCCCGGTGCGGGAGAATCGGGCGCGATCAGCTTGAGACCCAGGGCGATGCCCGCCTCGCGCGTCGCCTCGGCCATCACCTGATGGCGCGCGAAGACGCGGGGCAGGGTTTCATTCAGAAGCAGTTCGAGCGACTTGTTGAGTCCGAAAATCAGCGAGACCGCCGGAGTAAAGGCGGTGGTATGCTCGTCGCGCTGGGCTTTCAGCTCCTTCATCAGGTCGAGGTAAAACTTGGGAGTCCGGTTTTTCTTCGCGGCCTCCAGGCCCCGATCCGACAGCGCGACCATCCCAAGCCCCGGCGGCAGCATCAGCGCCTTCTGGCTTCCCGTCACGAAGGCATCGACGCCCCATTCGTCCATCTTCTGCTCGAAGACGCCGACCGAGGTGATTCCGTCGACGACCAGCAGGACATCGCGGCGCCGCGCCACTTCGCCGATCTGCGCCACCGGATGAATCGCGCAGGTCGAGGTCTCGCTGGCCTGCACGAAGACCGCTTTGGATTCGGGATGCGCCTTGAGGGCGTCCTCGATCTGTTCGGGGCGCACCGCGCGGCCCCATTCCACCTTCACTTCGTGGGCCACCATCCCGAACGCCGTCAGCATCTTGCCCCATCGCTCGCCGAACTTGCCGCCGTTGACGAACACGGCGTGATCGCCGGGCGAAAGCAGGTTGATGACCGATGCTTCCATCGCGCCGGTGCCCGACGACGCGATCAGGATGACCTCCTGCCGGGTGCCGAACAGGGGTTTCATCCGCTCCCGCGCCTGATCCAGCGTGGCGCTGAATTGAGGGGTGCGATGGTGGATGATGGGTTGCGCCATCTCGAGCAGCACTTCGGGCGGCACCGAGACGGGTCCTGGGGTGAACAGATATCTTTTTGTGGGTGTCACTCTCGGTTTTTACCGGGTCGGGGGCGCTTTCGACGAGCCAAAAAAAAGCCTGGTGTCCGCGGCCGCGGAACGCCAGACCCCGATGTAATTTACCCGGGACATCCCGGGCCCCCGTCCTCTGTTATCTGGATAACGGAGCGAATATGAGGAGTCAAGTTTGTCCGTTCACAGGCGCGAAATTTGCGCACAATGCATTTCCAATTTGAAAAGCCGCGCGGGCTGCGGCTAAGTTTGTGAGTCTGCGATGCCGATAGAACACGAAACCCGCGACGGCGCCCTGGTCTGGATCCGCAACCCTATCACCGGAGTCATCTCGTACGTCGTGGACGTGCGCAACAAGAGTTTCGCCTTTACCCTCGGGCTGCGCGACGAGCCCGTCGAACCCGCCCATCTGACCGACGAACAGATTCGCAACGCCACCAAAAGCTGTCCCTTCTGCCCCGGTAACGAGCATCTCTGCACCGAAGAGCTCTTCCGATTGACCCCGGACGAATTTCCGGAATGGACGGCCAGAGATCGGCGCGACGGCGATCGATGGGTGGTGCGCGTGTTCAACAATCTCTTTCCGCGAATTCCCGCGGAGCTGACCGGAGGACGCAACGAGTCCTATATCGTGGTCGAGGATCCGCGCCATTTCATCGACTCGCCCCGTTCCCACGGAGACCTGGTGTCCACCAGCATGCTCGGCGAACGCCATTTCCGCCATCTGCTGGAAGCCGACGTGCGAGTGATGCGCCGGGCGGGCGAAAACCGCTCGGTTCGCGCGGTCGTCATCCGCAAGAACCAGGGGCGGGAGTCGGGCGCTTCGCAGCCCCATCCCCATCAGCAGATCATCGGATCTCCCGAGCCGTTCCCCGCGGTCGCGGCCGAGGCGCGCGCCGAACGCGAAACGCCGGGATTGTTCGAAGAGATTGTGACCTTGATGGATCGGCTGGGCCTGATGATCGAAAACGAGGGCGGCGTCGTCAGCTACGCCAGCCCTATCGGCGCATTTCCGCGAAGCTACGACATCATAATGCCCGAGCATCGCGGCGCCACGCTCGCGGACTTGTCGGCGGATGAGATGGGGCGATTTGCGGGCGCCCTCTACAGGATCCTGCGCATCCTGGGTCCTCTGCCGCTCGATTACGAAATCCATCAGGGAGAAGGGGTCCCGCTCCATGCGCACGTCAATGCGCGGCTGTTCCCGTACTCGAATGTAGCGGGAACCTTGAATCTTCCGAGCACGCTGCTCGAACGCACCTCGCAAATCCGAAGCGCAATCTCGCGGTCGGGCCGCCGCTGATTCGCGCCGAGCGCCCGAACTCGCGCGCAATCCGGCCCGCGACCGCGGCGCGGGATCGTCTAAAGGGGCGGCTTTCCGAAATTGTCGTTGAGCAGCTTCCAGGAACCGTCCTCCTGATGGCATGCCGCGAGCGAGCCCTGCAGCGCTTCGCCGGCAAGGATGACCGTCTGTTGATAGCGGCGGCATCCGTTGGGAACGTCCGCGCCCCCGTCTTCCACCATCGTCCCCTTGAGCCCCGTTTTGTCGTCGCTCCAGGCGACGGGGATGCCGGGAGATCCGCCCTGAGCCTCGGTAAGCGCCTGCTCCTGAGCATCGCGGATACGATCCGAAGGCGGCGTCTCCTTGCTGCCGATATAGTTTCCGGCCGTGCGGATAAGCAGCCCTGTTCCCATCCCGGCGCCGATGCAACCCGAGAGACCGGCCGCGGCCGCTATCGAAACGAGTAAAACGCAAACCTTCACGGCATCTCGTTCGAAGATTCGGCCGGCGGATGCGCCGGGAAGATTGCTCCCTTACATCCCGTGCATCAGGCCGCGCATGAGCCCGCCGGAGCCGCTGTGCGCCCTGCTCATTCGATTTTTCATCCGCTCCGAGACGCAAAGCAGTTGATCCTTCACGTTCGTGCAGGTTCCGTCTTCGCTCTGGCCGTCGCGCCGCGTAAACGAACACGGGTCGTTGGCGGATTTCCCCGAGCAGGCCGCAGCCAGCCGCTCTTTCATCTGCGCACGGCCGCCCTCCGGGTTGTCCTGCGCGTATGCCGTTTGAAACGTCGCAACCATCGCGAAGACGGCTGCCGCAGTCAGTAAAATCGTCTTCATCTTTGAGATCCTGTCCTCGAAATTGATGCGCGATGACACGTCTTAAGACGAACGAGACGCGCCGATGGTTTCGCGACGGGAGTTTCAGACCGCATCGCGCGCGCGATGTTCCATAATCCGCGCGATCGATCCGCGCAGGCACGCCGAAGAGCTTTGGAACGGAACAAAAGGCAACATTTCGCAACAATTTCAAAATTCGCGATCTCCCGTCGAACCAGGCGCGGTTGATCTCCGCGGCGCAATCCAGGTTCCAAAGATGTTCGGCGGCGAGGTCCACGCGTTATCTCTCCGCCGGCGACAGTGCGCCTCGCAAATTTTGCTCGCAAAGCCGCATCCACAATGCGTCAACAGCAAAACCGGCAATGGATGGAATCCGGACCGCGCCGCGCAAGTCCCGTCATGGCGCCTGGCAGTTCGGGATGATATGCACGTCGATGGAAACAGAGCGGTCGGGAGGGAGGCTCGATGAGTGCGGGGAAAATCAAGGTCGGCATTCTCGGCGCGGGCGCGATGGGATCGGCGCATGCCGAGTCCTATCGCAACCTGGACCAGGTCGAGGTCAGCGCCATATTCAGCCGCGATTCGAGCCGCGCCGCGGACGGCGCGGCGATATGCGGCGCACGCCCATGCACCGTCGCGGTCGAGATTCTCGACGATCCCTCGATTGACGCGATCGACGTGTGCGTCCCGAGCGTGAACCATCGCGAGTACGTGGTCGCGGCGCTGCAGCATGGCAAGCACGTGTTCTGCGAAACTCCGTTCGCGCTTTCGATCGAAGACGCACGCGCGATGATCGCGGCGGCGCGCCACGCGAAGCGGATCCTGATGGTCGGGCTGCTGATGCGATCGATTGGGCATTATGAGCATGCGCGGCGCGCCGTCACGTCCGGCGAGTACGGAAGGCTGCTTGGCGTAACCGCTTATCGGCTGGGCTCGTATCTCCATCCGGGAGCGCCCGATCACAAGCCGCACTATTCGGACCCATCGACGGAGTTGATGACGTTCGACTTCGATTTCATCCAGTGGCTGATGGGGCGACCGGCCCGGATCAGCGCATCCGCGATAGTGACGAAGCAGGGGACTCCCGGCGAGATTTCGGCGGTACTCGGCTATGACGATGGGCGCAGCGCGGCCGTGCTCGCCAGCGGCGTGATGCCCGGGAGCTTTCCATTCTCAGCAGGCTATCGCGCGGTATTCGAGCGCGGCGCCCTGGACCTTCAGAACGTGTTCGAGGCGGGTCCGCCAAAAACCACCTTCACGTTCTACCCCGCCGAAGGAGAGGCGCAGGCCGTCGGCATCAAGGGCCACGATCCCTACGAACAAGAATTGCGGCTCTTCGCCGAGGCGATAGGCGGCAACGCAACCGAAGCGGATCTGCTCGCGCCCGAGCATGCGATGGATGCGCTTACGCTCTCGATTGCCACACAGAGATCGCTGCGCGAGCGCCGCACGATCGAGCTATAAAAGATGCGATGAGCGCGAGACAAACACCGGCCCGAATGCGCCACAATCGCGGCCGGCCCGGGCTCCTCATCTTCAGGGAAAGCCCGACATGTCCGAAACCGAAAGCGGCCTTGAGGGCGACAGGCGCTTGAAGCTGCCCTATATCACGAAACCTGCCGTCGTTGACCAAGTATCTGGTGAGCGTGTACCAGCGCGGCTCCTCCGGCGAGCAGTCCGAAAGGCAAAACAAGGGGATTTCTCGACCTCGCGAACTTCGCCATCACGAAGCCACCGACAGATGCTGCGCTGCAAAACGCCACATACTGATTCCGGTCGGCGCCAATCAGATAGATACCCATCATCACCGATGCCCCCGCATCAATGAGCCGTTCGAAGTGAGCCGAACGTAGCGCGAACCACGCCGAGACCAAATCCCCCAAATACCAGGCTCAAGCCCACGAGCAGCTGCAGAGTCGGACCAGGCCGGCCAACCGTTCTCCACCGATGCCTCATGGTGAAGCCAAGAAGATATCCTCCGGCGCCTCCGACAAGAGTTGTCCCCACTACCACGGGTAGAAGGTGGCTATGTGTGAATAGGAACAGCGCTAATCCAACGCTGCCAGACCGAACAACGCCCGCCAAAGATGATTGGCACCTGAAATGATTCGTTGCGCGGTGTCATGTCGTTCCTCGCTGTAGGTTACAGTGAAGGGGAGGCAGGTCCGGCGATTCCGAGGCTTTCCACGGCGACTATCGCCTCGTACGTACCCCACATCATCCCCGCCAATGTCCCGAACCAACTCCAAGCTCGGGTTAGCCGAAGTACGTTCCGATATAAGGTCCGGATTCTGCGCCAGAGGCCGGTTGATTGGGTCGTTGTTCACGTACGCATACAGGTTAATTGCCCGCCCGCGTAGCCGATGGGGTCGGGGGACATGAAGCGTCCAAACAGCGAGTTATATGCGCGGTCGCGGAAGTTGTACAGATTCGTGGGGCGCAGCGCCGTTCATCACCACGTCGCGTCCGCTGAACCAACATGGATTCACGCCGTTCCCGGTGAAGCTGGTCGCGGTGTTGCCGAACGGCCCGTAGGTGTACTGGCCCGCGACGTTTCCACCCGCGAAGACAACCGCCAGCGTCGAGTTGCGCGCATCCCTGAACAGCGCCTCCGCCGCGCCGCTTGGTCCCATCCTTCACCTAAGCAAGAATAATATCTCTGGCTTCACAATTTGTCCCTCTTGGTTGATGGATAGGGGCGGTGGACTGTCGCTACCGGAACGGTCGTTTCGCTCTGCCGTAGACTTGACGGCAGGAAGGCCGGCCCGCGACGCCGAGGCTGACGACCAGTGAAACGAAGCCGTCGCGGCGAAGATCTCTGCGAGGGGACGGTGCGCTAGCGGGCTTTCCAGGCTGGTTTGCGTTTTTCGAGGAAGGCGCGGACGCCTTCTTTGGCGTCTTCGCTCTGGCGGACTTCGCGGGCCATCCTGAGCAGGTCGTCGTGCCATGCGTCGAAAGTCTCGCTCATGCATCGGCGCACCGTCGCCTTCATCGCGCGCAGCGAGAGGGGAGCGTTGCCGGCGACTTTCTCGGCCAGGGCGGTGGTGACTTCGGCCAGCTTCGCATCGGGCACCACTTCGTGGACCATGTTCATTTCGCGGCCGCGGGCGGCTTCGATGAGGTCGGCGGTATAGAGAATCCATGCGGTATTGGCGGAGCCGCAGACTTCGATCAGCTTGCGCGTGAAGTCGTACGGGACCATCAGGCCGACGCGTCCGAGGGTCATCCCAAGGCGCGCACCTTCGCCCGCGATGCGCAGGTCGCAGTGAAGGGCGAGTTCAAGGCCGCCGGCGAGGGCCGCTCCCTGGATGGCCGCGATGGTGGGGACGGGAAAGCGCTCGAGGCGCCCGAAAACCGATTCCAGCGAAGTGGGATTGTGGCCGCCTTCGGCTTCATCGACTTCCTTCAGATCGATTCCGGCGCAGAAGCTTGCGCCTTCGCCGCGGATGAGCAGGGCGCGGACCTCGCGATCGTTTTCGAACTGCGCGAGGGCTTTGTTAATCGCCTCGATCAGGGGCTGGTTGAGGGCATTGCGTTTTTCGGGGCGGTTGAGAGTCAGGACGGCATAGTTTGGATGGCGGGTAACCTTGAGGACTTCCTCGGCCATTGCGGTCGCTCCTTGGATGTATCGGCAAGTGTCGATGAGTGATTACGGCCGCCAGCATCGCATAGTGCATTCGGCGCGTTCAAGGACGCACCGCGCGCGGCGCGTCCCGGGGGCGGTGCAGCTACACGACGATGCTCAGCATCTTGTTGGGAACGAAGATGATCTTCTTCGGCTGTTTGCCGGCGAGATGGCGCGCGACGCCGTCGCTTTTGAGCGCGAGGCCGGTCACTTCGGCTTCTCCGGCGCCCGCGGCGACCTGCAGGCGATCGCGGAGCTTGCCGTTAATCTGCACGACGACGGTTACGGTCTCTTCGCGCGTCAGGGCTTCATCGAACTTCGGCCAGGGCTCGAGATGGACGGACCGCGAATGTCCGAGTGCGCGCCATAGTTCTTCGCCGACATATGGCGCCATCGGCGCGAGCATCACAATGTAGCTTTCGACGACGAACCGATTCATCTCGGCGGGTTTCAGCTTCGAGAGGTGATTCAGATGATCCATCATCGCGGCGACGGCGTTGTTGAAGCGCATCCGTTCGATATGTTCGGTGACGATGCGAATGGTCTTGTGCGCCTTGCGCAAGGTGTCTTCCGACGGCGCTCCGTCGGGGCATCCGGCGTCGGCGTAGCGACGGACCATCGTCCATACGCGGGCGATGAACTTGCTGGTGCCGGCGACTCCGCCTTCGTTCCAGTTGGTGGCTTCGTCGAAGGGGCTCATGAAGAGTTCCCACAGCCTGAGCGCGTCGGCGCCGTACTTGTCGATCATGGCGTCGGGCGTGACGACGTTGCCCTTGCTCTTGGACATTTTCTGTCCGTCAGCCGCCCAGACCATCCCCTGGTTGCGCAATACGGGGAAGGGCTCGTTGAATCCGATCAGACCGGCATCGTACATCACCTTGGTCCACATCCGCGCGTAGAGCAGATGCATGACGGCGTGCTCGGCGCCGCCGACGTAGAGATCGACGGGCAGCCAGTAATCGGCGGCCTTGCGATCGAAGGGCGCCTTGTCTTCATGAGGCGACGCGAAGCGCAGGAAGTACCACGATGAGCACGCGAAGCCATCGAGAGTGTCGGTCTCGCGCTCGGCGGGTCCGCCGCACTTCGGACAGGTGGTGTTGACGAACTCGGGTACGTTGGCGAGCGGCGAGCGTCCGGTTCCGGACGGCTGGTAATTCTTCATCGGCGGCAGCCGCACCGGCAGTTGATCGTCGGGGACCGGAACGATCCCGCATGAGCCTTTGCAATAGACGATCGGAATGGGGCATCCCCAGTAGCGCTGGCGCGAGATCAGCCAATCTCGCATCCGGTAGCTGATGGTCGGCTTGCCGATTTCGTGTTCCTCGGCATATTTGCAAACGGCGCGAATCGCTTCCGCGGTCGCCATCCCGTTCAGGAAGCCGGAGTTGATCGCGATGCCGTGGTCGGTGAAGGCGCGATCGGCGGGGGGCGCGGAGCCGTCGGCGGGCGCGGTTACGCGCGGAATCTCGAGTCCGTACTTCGAGGCGAACTCGTAGTCGCGCTGGTCCTGTCCGGGCGCGGCCATGATCGCGCCGGTTCCATAACCCATCAGCACGTAGTCGGCGATCCAGATCGGGATGTCCTTGTCGGTGAAGAGGTTGTGCGCATAGGCGCCGGTGAAGACGCCGGTCTTCTCCTTCACCGTGGACATCCGCTCGATCTCGCTCTGGCGGCGCGCCTCGGCGGCGTACTGTTCGACGGCGGCGCGCTGCGCGGGCGTGGTGATCTGGGCGACGAGCGGATGCTCGGGCGCCAGAACCATGAAGGAGACTCCGAATACGGTGTCGGGCCGGGTGGTGAAGAAGCGAACTTCCTTGCCGGGATGGCCGGTTACGGGGAAGGCGAGTTCCGCGCCCTCGCTGCGGCCGATCCAGTTGCGCTGCATCAGCTTGATCGGCTCGGGCCAGTCGATGCGGTCGAGGTCTTCGAGCAGGCGGTCAGCGTACTGGGTGATCCTGATGTACCATTGCTCGAGGTCTTTGCGGGAGACGGGCGAATCGGTGTGCCGCCAGCAGCATCCGTTGACGACCTGCTCGTTGGCCAGGATGGTGCGGCACTTGTCGCACCACCATTGCGAGCCGGTGGCGCGGTAGGCAAGGCCGCGTTTGTAAAGGAGCAGGAACAGCCACTGAGTCCATCGATAGTACTCGGGCGAGGACGAGTTTATCTCGCGCGTCCAGTCGTAAGCGCATCCGGAGATGGTGAGCTGGCGCTTGAAATTGGCGGCATAGCGCGGGACGGTTTCGGTGGGATGAGACTGGCGCAGGAGCGCCTCGTTTTCAGCCGGCAGGCCGAACGCGTCCCATCCCATCGCGTGCAGGACGTTGTAACCCGCCATCCGCTTGTAGCGGCCGATGACGTCGCAGGGGACGTAGTTGTGCAGATGGCCGACCGACAGACCGTTGCCGGAGGGGTAGGGGAACATCTCGAGGACGTAAAACTTGGGACGTCCGGGATCCTCGCGGGTGAGGTAGAGCCGGATCTGGTCCCACTGTGCCTGCCAGTAGGGTTCGATTTTTTTAGGGTCGTAGCGTTCGTCCATCGCGGATGCGCACAAAGCCTTTCGGGAGGTCAAGTCTATCGCGTCCATCCGGGGCGTGAAACGGGCGTGGTGCGCGGGCGGCCGAAAGGCGAATACGAGCTCGCCGCGATGAAACGAACAGGCGTTAGGCTTGCTTGACATAGCGCGATCGGGCGCGTTATTCGCACAAGAGCCTTGAACAGGTGGTACGGGAAGTGACGCAGACGCTCTCTATCGTGACCGATTCAAGTGTGGATTTGCCGGGCGAAGAGATACGGCGATGCGGGATCGAAGTAGCGCCGATCCAGGTCGCGTTCTCGACCGAGTTTTTTCGCGACGATGCGCTGCAGCGGGCGGAATTTTATCGCCGGTTGCCGAGCGAGCCGCGCCTGCCGGTGATTGCGGCCGCGATGCCGGCGGATTTTCTGGCGGCATATCGCAAGGCGAGCGAGCGCGGCGCGAACGTGCTGTGCCTGATCAATCCCTTCGAGTCGTGCTCGACGTACACGGCGGCGTATTCGGCCGCGGTGGTCGCCAAACGCGACCATCAGATCTCCGTCGATGTGCTCAACACGGGGCGCGCGCTGGTCGCGCTCGGCGCAACCTGCATCGAGGCGGCGGAGATGGCGATGCGCGGGGCGGGCCTGCAGGAGACGGTGGCGGCAATCGAGGAAGCGACGCCGCAGATTGATACATATCTTGCCCCCGCGACCAGCGAGTACCTGGAACGCGACGGGCGCATCTCGATCTACGAGATGACGGTGGGATCGCTGCGCGGGATGCTTCCGCTGATCCGCGTATGGGGGCGCGTAGCGGTGATTGATAAGGCGCGCACGCAGGCCGAGAATATCGAGAAAATGCTGCGTCGCGCGGAGCAGGAGCTGGGCGGCCGGGATGCGACGATGGTGGTGAGCCACGCGTCGAATCCGCAGGGAGCCCGGGAACTGGCGGAGGCGGCGAAGGCGCGGCTCAAGATCAAACGGCTCGTAACGACCGAGCTGGGACCATCAGCGGGCGGTTACTGCGGCGCGGGCACGGTAGGACTGGGATGGTGTCCGGCGCTGGCGAAGCTCAACTGACGTGCGCAAGGGAGTGACGAAATGAAATTCGGAATCTTCTACGAACACTCGGTACAGAAGCCCTGGAGCCGCGAATCGGAGTTGCGCGCGTATCACCAGGCGCTGGAGCAGATCGAACTGGCCGACGAGCTCGGATTCGACCAGGTCTGGGAAGTCGAGCATCATTTTCTCGAGGAGTATTCGCATTCCTCGGCGCCGGAGGTGTTTCTGGCCGCGGCCGCGGCGCGCACCAAGCGCATCCGGATCGGCCAGGGAATCGCGGTGTCCCTTCCGCAGATGAACCATCCGGCGCGCATCGCGGAGCGCGCCGCCGCGCTCGATCTCATCTCGAACGGGCGGCTCGAATTCGGAACCGGGCGATCGGCGACCTGGACCGAAGTGGGCGCGTTCGGAATCGATCCCGACAACACCAAGGAGATGTGGGACGAGGTCATCCGGGCGATACCGCGGATGTGGACCGAGGACGAGTTCGAGTGGAACGGCAAGTATTTCAAGATGCCGCCGCGCAACGTGGTGCCGAAGCCGATCCAGGATCCTCATCCGCCGATGTGGGTGGCGGTTTCGTCGCCGGAGACGGCGGTGCAGGCGGCGGAGCGCGGGATCGGGATGCTGGGGGTCACGCTCGGCACGCCGGCGGATTACAAGCGGTTGGTGTCGGACTATCGAAGGATCATCAAGCATTGCGATCCGGTGGGAAAATTCGTGAACAACCAGGTGAACGCGGCAAGCTGGCTCTATTGCGGCGAGGATGAGAACGAGGCGCGCGCGGTCGGCGGCGCCGCGGCATTCAATTTCTTCCGCACCGCGGCGCATCTGGTCGGGCTCGGCGGGATCTATCCGTCGCACGCGTACACCGCCCAGGCGAACGCGACGGCACTGCTCAGCCAGGCGGAGATCTTTTCGCTGCGCGAGGGTTTTCCGGTCGGCACTCCGGAGCAGATCGTCCAGAACTTGCGCTATTGGGAAGAAGTCGGAGTCGAGCGCGTCGTGTGCATGATCAATTTCGATCAGCAGATTCCGCAAAAGAAGGTGCTTGCCAGCCTGGAGCGGTTCGCCAAGTACGTGATGCCGGAGTTTGCGGAGGACCGGAGCGCGGCCTCGACGCCGGGTTCATCGAAGAGCGGTCCCGAAGCTCCGCCGATGCCTGCATAGGCGGTCACGCCGTTCGAGCGAATTTCAGGAGATACCCAAGTGCCAGACGAAGGACGCGCTCGCCATCAGGATTATCTAATCGAGTTGCCGAAAGATCGGCGCGGGTATCCGCCGCTGCCGTGGGTTTGCGCGAAGGTTCGGTTGATCAACGTGTACTTCGAGGTTCTCAAGGGGCCTCTGCTCGATCGGTTGCCGCCTGAGTTCTGCCGCACGTCGCCCGCGTATTGCCGGCTGATAATCGCGGAGCATCCCGAGACGCCGGCGGGCGCGTTTCGCGACGCGACGATCGCGCTGGGATGCAGGATGAACATGATGCCGGCCGCGTTCGTGGCGGCATCGATCACCGACAACGATAAGGTGCTCGAAGCGGGAATCTTCGAGCGCGGGTTTCCGAACGCTTTTGGCAGGATAGAGTTCGATGCGGATGGGAGCGGGGCGCGCGCGCTCGTCAGCGACGCGCAGGGGCCGCTGATCGAGGTAGTCCTGCCGACCCTCCAGACAATCGAGCCGAGCCGCCTTGCCTACGATCATGTCGATGCTCTGAAAACGACGATGGAAGGCAAGACGGAGCTTTTAGCCACCAAGCCCGATCTCAAGATCGAGCACGCCGCGATCTGCAAGAACGCGCGCGTCGAATATCCCGCCGAGCGTCCGGACACGCCGTGGCAGGCGCTACGATGCCGTAACGTTGTCAGCGCGCAGTTTGTGCGAGGCACGCGGACGTTTGATGCGGCCCGTCCCCCGGGCTGAGCGGATGCTTCCGGTGCGGAAATTTTGTTGACCGGATTTCAGTCGCGCGCTACGAAAATTAGACGATTTCCGTGACCATCGGGAGGTGGTTGATGCGCTACGGGGGATGGTACCAGATTGCTTTTGAGCGCGAGCTTGAGCAGGCCGTGAGCTCGGTGCCGGTGGGAGATCGCCGGCTGCTCATCGTTCGGCATCAGGGCGAAATCAACGTTTACGACGCCATCTGTCCGCATCGCGGCGCCGACCTTGGTATCGGCGGCAAGCTGGTCGAATCCAACATTATTACGTGCCCCTATCATGGGCATCGCGTGTCGCTGGGAGGCGAGGGCGGGGGACCGTACTGCGTCCGCAAGTATCCCGTACAGGTGCGCAGCGGGCTCGTCTTTGCGCTGATCGGCGGTTTTGAAGAAGGCAAGCTGCCGGAGATGCTCGATTACCTGGAGCGCACGCACAAGATCTTTCCCGGCTTCACCAAGACCATCAAGGTTCCCCCCGAGATGGTTATCGAGAACGCGTTCGATTGGGCGCACTTTCCGCCCGTGCACGATGTGATCAAGGTGGAGTACGGCGAGCCGACCATCGAGGATGGCGTGTTCACCGCTACCACCACGCTGCGCGTGGGACCGTCGATGTGGCAGGGGACCGACGACGGGTCCCATCACGATGACGGCTCGACGTGGGTCGAGGTGCCGCTGCTGGCGCGCGCGTACAGTCCGAATCTGACGATTACGCAGGTCGCGGTGGGTGGCGGCGACCATCCGCATTTCGTGATCGCATCGGCGGTGCCGATGCTGGACGGAACTTCGACAATCCGGCTGTCGGTTGCGATGCCGCGACTGGCGGAAGGGATCGATCCTCCGCAGGAGCTTGCCGATATCATCCTGCAGTTCGAGAGCATGGGGCTCGAGCAGGATCGTCCGGTATGGGAGAACCTGGCGCTCGACATGACGCCGCAGTACACGGCGGACGACGAGAACGTTCTGAAGTACCGAAACTTCTGCGAGCGCTTCATCCTTAACGGCCGCGCCTGATGAATCCGGCGGGACGGCCGCGCAAGCAGGCGGGATGAATTATCCCGAACTCTGACCGCGGCTCGCATCGCCGCGAAGCATCGAGGGCGGCCGGTCGTTAGAGGCAGCCGCCGAAGGCTCGGTGTCGAGCGGCACGCCGCATCGCGAGAGCACTTTTCTCAGTTCTAGCAGAACCGGAGACACTTCGGCGTTCCAGTCTTCTCCCTGCTCGTCCCACGCGCGCTGTTCGGCCTCCACCGCCAACCGGTCCTGCTCGAACACCGACTGAGCGAAGTAGCGGATAACCGGCCAGGCGAGAGAAAGAATCAGCGGAGTCTTCGGCCGCCGGACCATCAGGATACCGAAGCTGCGGTTGGTCCGCTGATCGGCATCGAGGGGCACGTACGATGCCCACAGCCTGATCGCGGGGACATCGGAGTGGGCGCGCAGGACGGTCAGCTCCTGATGCGGGTAGTTGGTCCGTATCGTCATGAGCTCGTAGTCGCGTTCGATGGCGGATTGATCGCTCTTTCCGCCCATCACGAGAAAGTCGGCGCCGACGTGCTGCTTGCCGCCTTCGAATTTGTATTGAGCCTCGGTCCAGTTGGGGCCGGTACGGTAGTTCAGCATCACGGGCTGGATTCCTCCCATGAGGCTGCGATGAAGAAACTGATGGTTCATGTCCATCAGGTTTTCGTGCATGAAGGTGTAATGGCACTTGAGCGTGCGCTCGAAATACATCGTGCGGTATTCAGGTGACGACCACTCGGGGATGGACGGGAATTCGGTTTTATCGGCCAGATCGGGGTTGCCGGGGAAGATGAAGAGAAGGCCGAATGCCTCGCGGCACGGGTAGCTGCGGACGCATCGCGCCGCCTCCGGCATCTTGCCGCCGTCGGCGAGGTAGGGGATGCGCGCGAGGCGTCCCGTCGAGCTGTAGCACCATCCATGGTAGTTGCACTGCAACTGATCGCCCTTGACGACGCCGAGATGGAGCGGGAGCTGGCGATGGGCGCATCGATCTTCGAGGGCAAACACGGAACCGCTTTCGGTCCGGACCACAACGATCGGATCGCCCGCGAAAACAACGGGGAGGGTGCGCCCTTTTTTAAGATTGGCGGATAGGGCAACCGGGTACCAGAAATCTGGATGAATTCCGATTCGGCGAAGATCAGGATCGCTGGAAAAACCGCCGGAAAGTTTCATGCCGACCTCAGCGTTTACGAACCATCGTGAGACCATCCGCGATTGCCAGCATGACCGCCTCGACGCGATCGTCGCGGGCAACAAAGTCATTCAGCTCGCGGATAGCCCTGGTGTCCTCACTTTTGTCTTTGTCGTTCAGTACCGTGCCGCCCCACAGGACGTTATCGATCAGGATTAGTCCGTTCGGGCGCAGACGCTTCAGAATTTCTTCATAGTAAGCACGGTAGTTGGCCTTGTCAGCATCGATGAACCCGATATCGAAGCGATAGGACTCAGGCAGCGATCGCAGCGTTTCGAGTCCCGGGCCGAGTTTGAGCGTGATTTTGCCGGCGACGCCGGCCTTTTCCCAGAACCGGCGAGCGACGGCCGTCCACTCCGCGCTCACATCGCAGCACAGAAGCTTGCCGTCCGGCGGGAGCGCGCGGGCAACGCATAACGAGCTGTAACCGGTGAACGTTCCGACCTCGACCGCGGAGCGGGCGCCGATCGAGGCGGTAAGGATGCCCATAAAGGTGCCCTGCTCAGACGCAATCTCCATCATGCTGATCGGTCCGAGCCGCGCGGTTTCTTCCGAGAGTTCGCGGCGTACGGGGTCGCCGTTATGCCCGTGCGCGACGACGTATTCGTACAACTCCGGAGACAGGTTGATGAATTTATTAAGGCCGGCCATGGCGAAAAGGATTGCATCTTCACCGCGAACAGGAAAGCGAGTCGGTGAAGTGCCGATCGCGTGCAGGGAAACCTGGCGGGATGAGTCTTGCTATTTGCCGCCCAGGTAGGCGAAATCGCCGCGCTCGTTGACCGTCAGGGTGCCGGTGAAGATCGCGGGGCGCCGATCGCTCGTCGCAATCTTGTAAATCATCTCCGGCTGCCCGACTTCGAAGAACGAATCGTCGGCGCTCAGCACGTAGAGCTTTTCGCTGCCGTCGGTATCGGTAGCGCCGATGAACATCGAGCCCGTCGCGGTCAGGATCGGATCGCCGAGTGATTCGAGCTCGGTGCCGAACGGAGTCAGCTCTCCGCGCTGGAGGCGGATATCGAGCTTCTGATGCGCCAGGCGGAAGACCACCGGCAGCCGCGCGCATCCTGCCAGAACCGCCGTGGTTCCATCCGCCATCAGGCCGGGGCGACCGGGAGACAGATAGGTCACGGGGCCGAGCGGGGTCGTGGTGCCGGTCGGCAGAATTCGCGCCATCGAGCCGTTGCTGTAGAGAAAGAGAGCCGAGCCCGAGGAGGTTTTCGCCGTGAACGCGATAAGTGTTCCCTGGGGCGAGGGCAGAGTGGCAGGCAATCCGAAAGGCCGCGCGTAGCGGCTGTGATTCGGTCCGTATTCGCCTTCGACCGCCAGCTCAGAGATTCCGTTTTGCCGCGATGCGATCAGGAGTGACTGGCGATGCCCCTGCGGCGCATCCTTGTCGGATTTATCGGGCGGATAGGCGAGCCAGGCGTTGAAGACGACCTGTCCGTTTTCCCCCATCTGCGGACTGCCGAAGGCGAGCACCGCGATCTCATGCCCCTGGTTGGTTTTGTCGCCGGAGTGGGCGAGGCAGGAGAGGGTGCCGTTCGAGTAATAGAAGAGCGCATCGCGTTTGTCAGCCATATGCGACATGAACGCGATATTTCCCTTGGCGTCGGCGACGGGATAGGGGTCGCCATTCAGCAGAGGGGCGCAATCGTGATTGGGAGCCGGGTCCACGGCGCGCGCGACGCGGTAGGGCGGCGCGACGTTGGGATCGCCGACATAGACTCCCCACTTGATCTTTTTGTCTTTGCTGGTGGTTTCCGCGCCGAACAGCACGCGCCCGTCCGGCATCATCGAGGGCACGCCGAGCTCGGAGAAGGTGGTGCCATCGGGAGCGGGAAGGCCGACCGCGGTGACTAGAACTGGCTCGCCGTCGCTGTCGCTGGCGTACAGGACGTTGGAGGTGGAATCTTCGAGGCTTGCCCCCTCGCCCTGGAGTGTGAGGGAAACGGCGTGAGCGCTAACCGCGTACCCGAGTAACAGAGCGAGCGCGGGGCCCAAAGCCCTGATTTTCATCGCAATCCTCCCCCGCCTGAATCAGTTATAGCGAGCCTTCGCTTACGAAATTCTTATAGACGGGTTGCCAGCTTAACTGCAATGGGCAAAGTGCGGCGGCTCCTGGGAGCCGCCGCCGTATGCCATGATGAACGAATCTTTTTTCCGCTTCTATTCCATCGTCATCCCCCTTGTTAAAGCGCTATTTCGAGCCCGCGGCCGCGCCGGCATGAATCGCGAATCCGGCGGGAGCGGCGATGCCGCTTTGCGAGCGAGTCTGCGCCCCTGAGACACATTCACGCAGCACGCCGATATAGGTGCGGGTGATGTGTGCGTCGCGGAACTCGGGTTTCGCCGCGAGCATCGCGTGGAGGCGTGGCAATCGATAGAAGGGCACGCTCGGATAGAGGTGATGTTCGAGGTGGAAGTTGACGTTCTTGGGAGCGATAAAGATTCGCTCCAGCATGGAAGGGATCACGGTTCTGGTCTGCGCATACACCGAGCCGGTAGTCGGAAGCCCCGAATGTTCCGCGATGCTGCGGATGCGGAAGATGAAAACCAGGCAGGTGAACAGCGGCACGAACCAGTAGAGGAGCAGCAACTTCATCGCGCCCATCCAAAGTGCCAGGGCAATCACGATCAGATAGAAACCGTACCTGACAAGAAGGAAGCTCCGCTGGACGTCGACGTCTTTGGACGCGACCGTTTTCATCAGCTTGAGCAGCGCGATCGCGCCAAGGCCCGTCAGGTCGCGCAGCAAGAGACCCGCCATCTCAGCTCGGGGTTTTGGAAAGACCCAGGCGGGATCGCCTTTTCTCCGGACCCAGTCCGGGTCGCCGTCGGTGTTGAGGTAGCGATGATGCGCGAAATGATTGCGTCTGTATGCGCGCGCCGAGATAAGCACCGGCCATGCGAGGGCAATTTCTGAGACCCAGTCATTGAGCTTGCGGTTGCGGAACAGGCGGTAATGCGTCCCATCGTGCAGCAGAATCATCAGCGCGTGCTGCCGGGTCGCAATCCAAACTACGGTAACAAGATAAAGGAGAAAATTGCCTTCGCGATGGCAGAGATAGGCTGCCGCTACGAGCAGGGTCCATTCGGCTAAAATATGAAACAGCCCGCGTAGCGAACTGACTTCGGACAAATCGCGCAGCTCCTGCTTGCCCAGAGCGGCGGGGATGTACCGATCAGATTCGTCCGGACGGAGCCGGCCCTGCAAACCCTCATTTGATAGAACCTTCATGTACGTTTCCTCGATTACTAAACAGGATTCAGTTTTTGAGATTCACGCGAACGCTCCGGCCGCCGGACCGGCATCCTCGATGGAGAAGCTCGATGGACGATAGGGGCTCGAATCCGGCCGGATCTCGATGGAAGAGCGCGCCGGCCGCAATCTCAAGGTCCCTCCGAATCTCACCCTCGTGAAATCGGCATCCGCTTCGATCGGGAGACGGAGCGAAGCTGCGATGAGCCGCTGGAGCGGCTCGGCGCGAAGAATAACCGGTTGGACCCATGGAAATCCCCGATCGGTTTCCAGATAAAAAAATTGCGCGGGTTTTCCGAATGGCACGAAGCCCATGGCGGCGTAAAAGCCCATGTGATCGCTTTCCGCCAGGTAGGCGAGCACAGCCTGAGGATGTTGGCGGGCGATCTGAATCGCCGCCCCGCACCACATACGCATCCCCGCACCCGGTGCGAGAGACCAATGATCGCTGCATTCGAACACCGATCGCCTCGGCAAGTGCGACAGATCGGGGCCCGCGCATGTTCGAGGGAACATTTCGAGGTCGTGAATCGCGATCCCGGCGATCATCCCGTCCGCCGTGGCCTCCTCGTCGCGGAACAACCCGTACAGGTGGCAGGCGGCCAGGCGTTCGTGATTGTCAATCGTTCCGGAGCGCACGTCCTTGAAATGAGCCAGTTGTTCGTCGCGAGCGCGCGCGAGGCGTTCGATAAAGATCGTTCTCTCTAACTCGGTGGTTAATAGACGAATCTCCATGGAAAGGTTCCTCCCGAATGGTTTGGAATCAAAAGCAACCGCCGCGCAGGGGGAGCGGGCGGAGATCTGGCAGGGCGGCTGTAACCGGAGGGTTGTGGAATCAAGAACCGCAACATATAAGGTAGCCTAGTCAAAAGCCGCCCATGATAAAAAACGTTCGCTAACCTTCAGTGGGAGGCGCTGTCAGTAGGTTTAGGTGAGCTGAAAGGGTGAACATGCCCCCCTTCGAAGCGTTGCTAACTACCGCCTAACTCAGTAAACTTTAGCGTGCATCGCTCGCATGAGATGCGCTGATATGCTTGAACGTGTACGTGTTTCCAGCCTTGAAGGTCTCTTTCGGGACGTAATTACAAACAGCGGCAGAACGCGCGCAGCACAGGAAGCAGCGCCAGCGAGTCCGACTCGCGAAGTGCGATCTCTCGCGCGAAAGCCGTACGGATCGCGGTTGCGCAGGTCGTTTGACCGGCAGGTCATCGACGAGTTCGTTTCGGAAGGGAAACGCCTGGTATGGCCCCACCTGAATGCCGAGCCCCTGCGGCTAGGTTCTCCGAAGGAATTCAGAAAGGCCTGGTCACCCCTGGGCATCGAACTCAGAACCGCGAATCTGTCCTCTCCTAGCGGACTGGCGTTGATGGGGTTCTACATCGAGAAGAACCCCACTTCCAAGCGTCCTCTGATTTGCGTAAATACGGCGCATCATCAGGCCGCGATCAGCGCGGCCTTTGCCCACGAGATGGGACATCATCTCACGGCGAAGATGTTCGCCTTGAGGGGCGATGCGCCGCGGCTGATGGGATACACCGGGTATGCTGAGCATCTCGATCAGCCGTCGGAGCTGGCCGCCGACATACTGGTGAGCCTGGGCATCTTTCCCAGGGACATCGCGCGGCAATGGTTTGACGAGCCGCGCAAGACGCGGGTCAGCGACGGCGGGGAGTCGAGCGGCATTTCGCAGGCGGTGGCGTATATTGCTAACAGGTACGGCTTCAATGCTGACCATAGGTTGTCAGCCGCAAGCCGATTGCAGTATCTGGCTGGCGTTCTTCACTATGCCAAGCTCCGCCGGGCCCTGTTTCGAGAGTTCGGCGTCTGAGGGTGAAGCGTCTTTTACCTCGCAAAAGGCGAGCCCTCGCTGGGGAGGCCGGTGGCAGTGCGCCGGGTGCTCCCGGGATTGACGGTCTGCAGGCGATGATCGGAGATCTGCTCGGTCAATTGCGCGGAGTTCGGAGGCGGGAGTCGGCACGGTACGGCATCTATGCGCTCGAGGCGGAAAACGTTGCGAAAGGCGATTATATCCAGGCTTTGCGCTCGGTTCTGGACCGATCGCAGGTGCGCGAGGCCATCTCGGAAGCCCGGCGAATCGTGTGGCCGCAACTTAATGTTCAGCCGGTCAACACCGGGCCACCAAGAGTTTTTCTTGACAAATGGTCATCAGTCGAGGTGGACTTCAAGCTGGAGCGATTTCCGGCGTCGGCCAATTTTTCCCTGCTGGGCTTTTATCTCGGCAGGCGGCTTGGGCTCCGAAGGCCGCTGATTTGCGTCAACACCGCGCATCATCAGATTGCCATCGGCGCGGCTTTCGCTCATGAGATGGCGCATCACGTGACCGTCAAGATGTTTGAAAACGAAGACCAGGCGCATTTCCTCAGCTTGACCGGCTACAAGCGGCATCTGGTCGAAGCGCCCGAGATGATGGCCGACGTTCTGGTATGCCTGGGTATCTACCCTCGCGCGGTGATCGAACGGGTCGAACGCTCCGGGGTTGCCGAGGAGCGTTCCGAGAAGGATGCAGATCGAAGGCTGCCGGCGCTTTTGTCCGAATTCGCCAAGCGATATGGGCTGGTTTACGACACAGACACGCCGGCCGGGGACAGGCTTTTCTATTTGGTGTGGCTCCTCCATTACACGAAGTTGCGACTAGCTCTATTTGATGGGTACAACCTGTGAAGACGAACAACAGATTTGGACAGGTGTTGAAGGAGCAGCGTCAGGCTCATGGGCTGACGCAGCGCGACCTGGCCGCACGCATCGGCGTCAAGGCCAGTCACGTTGCCTACCTCGAAACCGGGCAGCGCAAGCCCTCGCTCGCGCTGGTCGGCCGTATCGCCGATACCTTGCGCCTGGACAAACAGAGGCTCTTCATCCTGGCGCATCCTGAGGCCCGGGCGATGATGCCGGCGGCGCGGCCCGCCCGCGTCAAGACCCCAAAGGAAGCGTGGCGCGCGCTGCTCTCCGATCGCGCCCTGCTCCAGCGCTACCAGGTCACCAAGCGCGAGCTTCAGGCGCTGAAACAGCTCAGCATGCTGGGCTATGCGATGACGCCGCGGGAGTTCCTCGCGATCGTCACGCTGATCCGCCGCGATCCTGACGAGGAGTGACGGCCGATCGCCGAAGCCGCGCATCGCGGCGCTCCGCCCGATGCCGCGCGCCGGAACTTCGATGGATGAAACCGCGGTCACGTTCGCGTCCGGCGATCTCACGCTGGAAGGCCTGATAGCGACGCCCGGCGGCGACGTCACCCGCGCCGCCGTCGTATGCCATCCGCATCCGATGTACGGCGGTTCGATGTACAACAACGTCGTCGAGGCGGTCCTCGATGCGCTGTGGGCGCGCGGGTACGCGACCTTGCGCTTCAATTTCAGGGGCGTGGAAGCAAGCGAGGGCGAGTACGACGGGGGAGAGGGCGAATGCGAGGATGCGCGCGCGGCGGTCAGATTCATCGCCGATCGCGCCCGCGTCAAGACCGTGATGCTCGCCGGCTACTCCTTCGGCGCATCGGTCGCTCTGCGGGCCGGTCTGGCCGACCCGTCGGTGACTTCGATAATCGCGGTAGCGCTGCCGGTGGCGATGGCGGGTGGTGCCGCCGTCCCATCCTCGGCCAAGCCGGTCCTGCTTGTTTCGGGCGATCGCGATTCCTATTCGCCGCTCGAGCCGCTGCGCGCGATGGCGGAGAAGATCGGAGATGCGGCGCGGCTCGAGGTTATCAGCGGCGCCGACCACTTCTTCGGCGGCTTCGAATCGCAATTGTCAGCCGCGATCGGGCGGGCGCTCGACACGCGCTGAGCGGCGCGCGCCGCCTCCCAGATGGCATAGAAGGGATCGTTCGGATTCGCCTTCGCCAGCGCGATTATCCGCTCGATCGCGCCTTTCAGGTCGTCGTGGTTGTCGCGGTAGAGCGCCTCGAAGTTGTCGAGATCGTGGAAGTAGATCAGGTAGTTGATGATCACCGCGTTGTTCAGCGGCTCCTTGTCGAGGTCGAAGCGTTCGAGTCCGCTTAATTCGGGCGCCAGGCGCGCATAGTCGCGCTGTATTTCGGCAAATGCGGCGGCGCGCTGCGTCAGAATTTCTTCCCGCGGGCGCCCGCTCATATAGATCTTCAGCAGCCGCGCCTGCTCGGCCAGCAGGAAACGGGCGAACTTCAGGTTACTGTCCAGGACCGCGCGCGCTTCGGCCGCATCCTTCGAGCCGGGGCCTTCGGTCGTGGCGAAAAAGTCGACCGCTCCGCGCGCGCCGACCCAGTTGGCCGCCGATTCATCGAACATCACGTGCCCCGGCAGAAAGAAGGTTCGATGGAACAGTTCGTGGATGATCACGCCGGCCAGCTCGACCCGGTCGAGCTTCAGCAGGTTCGAGAGCAGCGGATCGTCGAAGAAGCCGAGGCTCGAGAAGGCGACCGCCGATCGCACCATCGTGTCGTACCCGTTGGCCCGCATCGCGTGCGCTTCGGCCTCCGCGTCGGCTTCTTCGAAATATCCGCGGTATGGCACGGCGCCGACGATCGGAAACCACCAGGTGTAGGGTTTCAAGGAGTCCTGCGGCGCGGCCATCACCACGTGCACGATCGCGCCGGAGTCCACCTGGGTGACGCTGAGATAGGCGCCGCCCGCGTTCAGGCCCAGGCGGTCGGCGGCGAAGCGGCGAACGGCGAGGACGGTTTCGAGTTTCGCGCGGATGTCTGGCGAAAGCGCGTCATCCGAAAGCTCGGCGCTGATCGGCTTGCGGTTCCATAGCAGGCGCGCCTCTTCGTACGCGCCCCGCGCGATATATCCGATCGCGCATCCCGAGAGCGCCAGCATCGCCGCCGCGGCGAGGGCCAAAACGACGAGCTTGCGCGGCGGCGAACCGATCATCGCGGGGACAACGCCCTCAATCCGCCGCTTCGTGAGCCGGCTCGTTCGCCGCCGAATACTGCAGCTCGAACAATCGGTAGTAGAGCCCGCGCTTTGCGAGCAGTTCGAGATGGCTTCCGCTTTCGCGCAGGACGCCGCCCGCGAGCACCAGGATGCGATCGGCGCGTTCGATGGTGGAAAGGCGATGGGCGATTACCAGCGCGGTGCGGTCGGCCAGCAGCTCATCGAGCGCGAGCTGGATGAGCCGTTCGGTTTCGCTGTCCACGCTCGAAGTCGCCTCGTCCATCACGAGGATGCGCGGGTCGTAGGCGAGCGCGCGCGCGAACGACAGCAACTGCCGCTGACCGGCGGACAGGTTTACTCCGCGCTCGCGGATCTGCTCGCCGAGTCCCGCGGGCAGCCGCTCGATGAAGCGCAGCGCCTGCGCGCGCCGGAGCGCATCGCGCACCCGGTTCTCATCCATATCCGTAAGGCCGAGCCGGATATTTTCGAGGACGTCGCCGGCGAACAGAAAGACATCCTGCTGCACCAGGCCGATCGAGCGGCGCAGCTCGTGCAAATCCCACTCGCGCACGTCGACACCGTCCACGAGGATTCGCCCCGAGGTGACGTCATAGAAGCGGTTGAGGAGCTTGATAATCGTCGTTTTGCCGGAGCCGGTCGGTCCAACGATCGCGACCTTACGGCCGGGCTCGACGGCAAAGCTCAGGTCCTTGAGCACCGGCTCGCCCGCGCGATAGGCGAAGCTCACGTGATCGAACACGATACTGCCGCGCTGCGCGGAGGCGGCGCGCCTGGGCGCGGGCGGGCTCGCGATCGTGCGCGGCTCCCTCATCAGCGCTTCGATTCGTTCCGCGGCGGCGAGCGAGGATTGCAGCACGGTGTACTTGTTGGAAATCTCGCGCAGCGGCATGAAGAACATCCGCGCGTACTGCATGAAGCCGATCAGGGTTCCCAGCGTGATCATCCGGTGCAGCACCTGGCCGCCGCCCGCCCACAGGATTATCCCGATCGTGATCGAGCCGACCGCATCGACGCCCGAAAACAGCCCGGTCTCGTAGATGTTGGCCTTCATCTGCGCGTCGCGGCTCTGCCGGTTGAGGACGTCGAACTCCTCGCGGCTGGTCCGTTCGTGGGTGAAGAGCTGTACCACCGTCATTCCCGCCAGCGCCTCGGAGAGATAGGCGTTGACCGCCGCGAGGCGCTCGCGAATCTGGCGATAGACGACGCGGGCGCGCACGCGGAACAGGTTGATGAACAAAAGCAGGGGAGGAATCGCGACCAGCGCCCACAGCGCGAGCCGCGGGCTCTTGAACCACATGATCGCGACGATGCCCGACATCGTCATCAGGTCCATGAACATCGTGAGCGATCCCGCCCCGAACATCTCGTTGATCGCGTCGATATCGGTGGTGATACGGCTGACGAGTCGCCCGATCGGCGTGCGGTCGAAGAACGCCATCGGCAGCCGCTCGACGTGGTTGAACAGCGCAAGCCGCAGATCGGACAGCGAATACTGCGCCACCATCATCGTCAGGTAGAACTGTCCGTATGCGGACCCGAATTCGCCCGCGACCAGGACGAGATAGATCGCGGCCATCTTCGGCAGGCTCGGCCCTCCGGTCGTCGCGAACAGCTTCGCCAGCCACGCCGGAGGCGGGACGCGGCGATGCGCCAGGAACAGGTCGATGATCAACTGGATGATATAGGGCTGGGCGAGGGCGAAAGCCGAGTTCAGCGGCATCAGGATGACGGAGAACGCGAACAGAGCGCGGTAGGGGCGCACGAATTCCCAGATGAATCCGACCAGCGCGACGTCGCGCGAGCGGGCTTCGAGGTTTTTCGCCTGCGGTTCCATCAAGCCTGGTACGATTCCAGCTCCTCTTCGAGGAGCTGGCGATGAAACAGCTCGGCGTAGATGCCGCGGCGCGCCATCAGCTCCGGATGGGTTCCGCGCTCGGCGATCTCGCCGTCTTCGAGCACGACGATCTGGTCGGCGTCGCGCACAGTCGAGGCGCGATGCGCGACGACGATCGTGGTGCGGCCGCGGACGCTCGCTTCGAGGCTTTCGAGCACCGCCCGCTCGGTTTCGGTGTCCACGCTCGACAGGGCGTCATCCAGCACCACCACGCTTGACTGATAGTTGAGCAAGCGCGCGATGGTGGCGCGCTGCTTCTGCCCGCCCGACAGGGCCATCCCGCGCTCGCCCACGACCGTGTCGAGCCCGTGGGGCAGGGTGGCGATATCCGGGCCGAGGCCCGCGACGCCGGCGGCCGCCTCGATTTCCGCGGGCGCGGCGGCGGGCCGTCCGAACGCGATATTGCGCGCGAGCGTGTCGGAAAACAGCATCGCCTCCTGCGGCACCACGCCGATCGTCCTGCGCAGCGAGCGCAGGGGAAGGGCGCGGATGTCGCGGCCGTCGAGCAGGATGCGCCCCTCGGTGGGCTCGATCAGCCGCGACAGCAGCTTCACCATCGTCGATTTTCCCGCGCCGGTGCGCCCGACGATCGCGAGCTTGCTGCCCGCCGGCACGCGCAGATCGATGTTCCTGAGCGCGTAGGGGCGGATTCCGTTGGCGGTCATCGGGCGGTCGGCGAAGTAGCTGAACGACACGTGATCCCATTCGATCGCGCCGGCCACTTCGAGCCGCTCCTCGCCCGCTTCCAGCGCGCCGGGCTGCGGCGGCGCATCGAAGATCTCGTCCAGCCGCTTCATCGCGGCCCGCGCGCGCTGGTAAATCGAGATCATCCATCCGAGCGAGGTGACGGGCCACGCCATATAGCTCAGGTAGCCCATGAACGAGACCAGGTCTCCGATGCGCAGTTGCCCGCGCGTGACCAGCAATCCGCCGTAGGTCAGCACGATCATCACCGCCGCCGCGGAGGTCCCGCGAATCATCGGCACCATCGCGCCCCGCAACCGCGCCAGCGCCAGTCCCAGCCGGTTGTAGTCGTCGTTGGCGGCCCGGAACAGGTTCGACTCGTGATCTTCGAGCGCATACGCCTTGACCACGTGGACCCCGGCGAGGCTTTCCTGCGCCTTGGATTCGATCGCGCCGAGGCCTTCCTGGACCTTCAGATTGCGCTGCATCAGCGCCCGCGACAGCCGCTTGATCCCGAACGTAAGCAGCAGGTAGGGGGCGAGCGAGGCGGCCGTGAGCTTGATGCTCACGCCGAGCATGAAGACCAGGGCGAAAATAAAGGTGCCGGGGGCGTCGGTGAAGGTGACGATGCCCATGCCGACCAGCATCCGGATGGCGGTCAGGTCGTTGACCATCCGCGACATCAAATCGCCGATCTTGTTGCGCTCGTAAAAGTCGGGTCCGAGCAGGGTCAGATGCTCGAACAGGTCGTTGCGAAGCTCGTACTCGATGTCGCGGCCGGTGTTGAAAATCGTAAAGCGCGAAATCCATCGCGCGCTCCCGCCGATACACGCGACCCCGATCAGCATCAGCACGATGCGGTTGAGGTTCTCCTCGGCCGGCAATCCCAGATGCGCCAGGGTCGCGAAGGTCTGCGAATGATGGGACTGGATGACGTTGATCGCGGCGCCGCTCAGGAACGATACGGTCATTCCGCACGCCGACGCCATCAGGGTGCAAACCATTCCGAAGACGTACCAGCGCCAGTGGAGGCGGATGTAGCTGAACAGACGTTGCATCGGAGCCGCAACCTAAATTAGCAGGAATGAACCCTCAGAAAAGCGCCGCCATCGGGGTCGCAAGCCCGGCCCTGTGGACTGAACCCGGGGCGAAGAAGGGCGCGCGGGCGAATCGCGGCGGCGCATTCGCGCCATCCGGCGAGCTCTTGCCTTGCCGCGTCGTTCGAGCGAAGCATCCAGGGGAAGAATTGCCCGGGCGGGTTCTCTACGCCTGGAGGATTCGGCGATGAGCGAGCGAGTC
Organism: Pseudomonadota bacterium; assembly: GCA_021323675.1. GTDB lineage: Bacteria > Desulfobacterota > Binatia > Binatales > Binataceae > JAFAHS01. The sequence continues at coordinate 61,629 of JAJPKP010000011.1, forward strand.
GATTACGACACGATCGCGCCAACCTATGATGCGCGATACGGCGGACGGCCGTACGAGACGGTGACCGAAGCGATACGCCGCCTGGTGACCGCGATCAGGCCCGAATACGCGCTCGAGGTGGGATGCGGAACGGGACACTGGCTCGCCTCGCTTGGCGATCTGATCCCTCACGCCTGCGGTGCGGATTCCTCGCTGAATATGCTGCGCAAGGGAGCCGGAAAGCTGGCGGCATCCAGGCTCGTGCGCGCCACCGCGGAGGCATTGCCGTTCAGGCGCGGATGCTTCGATCTGATCTTCTGTGTGAACGCGGTCCACCATTTTCCCGACCTCGACGGTTTCATCGCGGAGGCATGGCGGCTGCTCAGAAGAGGCGGCACGCTCGCAGTGATCGGGATGGACCCGCATCGCGGGCGCGACCGATGGTGCGTCCACGACTATTTCCCGGAAACCAGGGCGATCGACCTTGCCCGCTTCCCGTCGTCGGGCGCGATCGCGGACGCGATGCTGCGCGCGGGCTTCGACCGCGTCGAATGCGCGACCGCCTGCCGAATCACCGAAATCCGCATCGGCGAAGCGGTGCTAACCGACCCCGAACTGCAACGCCGCGGATGCTCCCAGATGGCGCTGCTGACCGACGACCAATACGAAGCAGGAATCAACCGAGTAAAATCCGCCCTGCAAACCGCCAATCCTAACAATCCGCCGGAGTTCACGGCGGACATCGCGTTGATGCTGCAACGCGCCCACCGCGATCGCTGAGGTCGGTCCTCCCGTAATCAGCTAATTTTGCGATCAGGGGCGCATCAGCGCGTCGAATGGCTCCGCTGTCCCCGGGTCGGTCTCTTCGATCGGTTCCGCAAGCCCGACTTGCGGAGCGTTCTTGACTGGCGGAATGTAACTATATACAGTTACAACCGTGGACAAGGCCGCAAGGCTGCTTTAAGAGGCGCGCAACAACCCCGGCGGCATGTCTTTTAAGGATTTCGAGCATCTGATGGATCTGAAGGGCTGGCGATTCAAACGGCAAAAGGGGAGTCATCGCCTCTGGGCTTCGCCGGGCGGCTTGCTGCTTCCGGTCCAGCCCCGGGGCAACAGAGCCAAAGACTATCAGGTCAGGCAGTTCCTGAAGCAGCTCGACAAGGATAGCGAATCATGAAGCGTATCGAGCAGAGATTCGACGGTTATGGGATCAATCTGTTCCAGGACGGCGACGGTGACTGGCTGGCGCATTTTATGGAGATGCCGAACGTGTCGGCGTTTGGATCTACGCCGGAGAAGGCGCTGAAGGAGCTCAAGGCCGCATGGGAACTCGTGAAGGAGCAGTATGCGGAGGAGGGCAGGCCGGTACCGGTGGCGCCGGCGCGCCGCGAATATGGAGGCGTTTTTCAGGTCAGAATCGATCGGCGTGTCCATCGCGAACTCGCGATCGAAGCCGAGCGTGCCGGGGTCAGCCTGAATGCGCTCGTCGCCCAGAAGCTGGCGCGCAGCGTTGATCGCGACGCATAGCGGCGAGGTGCACCATCGTCGAACGCGGCCCCAACCGCTTGGTGTTCAGATTTCAGTCCCCTCCTCATCGGGGAATCTTCTGATCGGATGTCAAGCCAGACACCTGGTACCAGCTCGATGAGCAATTTCAGTCCCCTCCTCATCGGGGAATCTTCTGATCGGTCGCCGGACCAACGCGATGAGGTGCGGACCCTCAATGCGATTTCAGTCCCCTCCTCATCGGGGAATCTTCTGATCGGGAATCTCCACAGGAAGGAGACCCCCACCCCACTACCCATTTCAGTCCCCTCCTCATCGGGGAATCTTCTGATCGGTCAATGCGATGAAAGGCGAGCATGAGCTTCTTTTTCAGCATTTCAGTCCCCTCCTCATCGGGGAATCTTCTGATCGGCGTCGAGGTGCGAGAATTAATATGAAGAAGATTCATTTCAGTCCCCTCCTCATCGGGGAATCTTCTGATCGGCAGTCATCTGGCCGGACGGCACGCAGGAGTGGTGGATTTCAGTCCCCTCCTCATCGGGGAATCTTCTGATCGCGAAGTCGGTCGGAATTTCGACGCCCATCCCATAAAAATTTCAGTCCCCTCCTCATCGGGGAATCTTCTGATCGACGGACAGCGTCAGGGCCAGCGTCGCGGACAGCGTCTATTTCAGTCCCCTCCTCATCGGGGAATCTTCTGATCGGCGGACATCGTCTTTGAAAGCGTCTGGGACAGCGTCGATTTCAGTCCCCTCCTCATCGGGGAATCTTCTGATCGGCATAACCATTTCCATCTTTGCGGCCTTGCCCTTCTATTTCAGTCCCCTCCTCATCGGGGAATCTTCTGATCGCGGGGTCCCGCCTCCCGTCCCCATGAGCTTCGCGTATTTCAGTCCCCTCCTCATCGGGGAATCTTCTGATCGATCGTGTTCCCCGCGATGGTCTGGTTCTGCATTTGCATTTCAGTCCCCTCCTCATCGGGGAATCTTCTGATCGGTGAGCCTGCTTCTCTTCGTCGCTCACTCCTTGCCAGATTTCAGTCCCCTCCTCATCGGGGAATCTTCTGATCGATCGTGAAGGTATCGCCCGCCGCCGGGACGTCGGGCATATTTCAGTCCCCTCCTCATCGGGGAATCTTCTGATCGTCCAAACAGCGGTACCGAAGCCCATGGCCATCGTGTAATTTCAGTCCCCTCCTCATCGGGGAATCTTCTGATCGGACCTGCCTGCGCGCGTGGTTTAAGCACGCGGTTGTATTTCAGTCCCCTCCTCATCGGGGAATCTTCTGATCGACACCATTAACGGTGCGATTAGGTATTTACTCAACGCATTTCAGTCCCCTCCTCATCGGGGAATCTTCTGATCGAGGTGCGCGTATTCGTCGGGGAATCGGGTGACAGTGTGCATTTCAGTCCCCTCCTCATCGGGGAATCTTCTGATCGAAGGTTCTCACCGCCCACGACACGACCTACACCATTAAATTTCAGTCCCCTCCTCATCGGGGAATCTTCTGATCGGGCCGGGGGCTAAGTCTCTCCTCGATGGATTCCCGCAGATTTCAGTCCCCTCCTCATCGGGGAATCTTCTGATCGCCGAGGGCGCGGAGAACAATCCAACCTGCATTCGCATTTCAGTCCCCTCCTCATCGGGGAATCTTCTGATCGCTTTCTCGCCACGGCCGGCGAGCTTACGAAGGAGTAATTTCAGTCCCCTCCTCATCGGGGAATCTTCTGATCGCTCGCTATTCCCGACCGCGGTCATAGACGCATCAGGATTTCAGTCCCCTCCTCATCGGGGAATCTTCTGATCGCGGCAAGCAACGGCGCGCAGAATGGCGCGGCGAAATGCATTTCAGTCCCCTCCTCATCGGGGAATCTTCTGATCGAGAACCAGCGGCGGGTCGCGTTCATTCCGGCTGGAGACGTATTTCAGTCCCCTCCTCATCGGGGAATCTTCTGATCGCTTTTGGGTTCCGTCGCACATTCGAGGGAGCGCCGATCAATTTCAGTCCCCTCCTCATCGGGGAATCTTCTGATCGTCGATTTGGATCGAGGAGGGCCTCGTCCAGGCGACCGAATTTCAGTCCCCTCCTCATCGGGGAATCTTC
>JAJPKP010000004.1 GCA_021323675.1 Pseudomonadota bacterium
ACCTGATCCGGGTAATGCCGGCGTAGGGAAGCCAAACGGCCGAACGATCGATGTTCGGCCGAAAGCCGCTTCCCCGGGCGCCCGGGAAGCGGCTTTTTCAATGGGATCGACCGAAAGCGCATCGCTCGCCATCACCCTCAACGGCGAACCATACCGCCTCGACGGCGAGACGCGGCTCGTCGCGCTCATCGCGAAGCTCGGCATGCGGCCGGCGCGGATCGCGGTCGAGCTCAACCGCGAGATCGTTCCCAAGTCTCAATATGAAACCACGACCGTGAAAGCGGGCGATGTGCTCGAAATAATAAATTTTGTCGGGGGCGGATGAGCGGCACGCGCGCGCTCCCGCATCGAAAAACCATGCTGCAGGACACTCCATTTAAACTTGCTGGCAGAACTTTCAAATCGCGCCTGATCGTCGGCACGGGCAAATACAGGGACTTTGCCGAGACTCGCAAAGCCGTCGAGGAGAGCGGGGCGGAGATGGTGACGGTGGCGGTCCGCCGCGTCAACATTACCGACCGCGCCAAAGAAAACCTTCTCGATTATCTCGATCCGAAGCGCTACCAGATTCTGCCCAACACCGCCGGATGCTACACCGCGGAAGAGGCTATCCGCACTTGCCGCCTCGCACGCGAAGTTGGCGTCGGCGACATGGTCAAGCTCGAAGTGATTGGCGACGAGAAGACGCTGTTCCCCGATGTCGCGGCGACCATCGAGGCCGCCAAGGTGCTGGTCAAGGAGGGATTCAAGGTCTTGCCCTATATCACCGACGATCCGGTCGCCTGCCTTAAGCTCCAGGAGATCGGATGCGTTGCGGTGATGCCGCTGGCGGCGCCGATCGGGTCGGGACTCGGCATTCGCAACCCCTACAACATCGCGATCATCGTCGAGCAGGCCCGCGTTCCCGTCATCGTCGATGCCGGCGTGGGAACGGCCTCGGATGCGGCGGAAGCGATGGAACTCGGATGCGACGGCGTGCTGATGAACACGGCGATTGCGGGCGCGAAGGATCCGATCGCGATGGCGCGGGCGATGCGGCTTGGAATCGAAGCCGGCCGGCTCGCTTATCTCTCGGGCCGAATCGAAAAGAAGCTCTATGCGACCGCGTCGAGCCCCATAACCGGAATCGTTCGGTGACCGGAGCTTGTCCCGGCAGGCCGCTTTTCGCATCTACCTGATCACGGACCGCAAAGCCGTCCGATCTGGAAATCTCCTCGAGGTGTGCGAAGCCGTGCTGCGCGCCGCCGCCGGCGCGGCGCCTCCCGGAACCGTCGCGCTGCAACTGAGGGAAAAGGACCTTGATGCGCGCGCGGTGTACGATCTGGCGTGCCGGCTGCGTGAGATCACCACGCGATTCGGAGCTCCGTTGCTCATCAATGAACGCGCCGATATCGCGATCGCATCCGGCGCCGACGGCGTTCATCTGCCTTTCGAATCGATCGGTGCGGGTGCGGCTCGCAAGCTGCTCGGCGCGGATCGGCTGATCGGCATTTCCACTCATTCAGAACCCGATATCGTGGCCGCTTCGCGCGAAGGCCAGGCCGATTTCGCCGTATTCGGCCCCGTGTACGAACCGCTCTCGAAGGCGGCCTACGGCCCCGTGCACGGACCTCATCGCCTGTTGCAAATCTGCAAGGCAGCGACGTTTCCAGTCTTCGCGCTCGGCGGCGTCACGCCCCGGCGGGCGGCCGAGCTGTTCGCGGAACCGGATGGAAGGCATCTGGCCGGAGTCGCGACTATCGGGTCGATCCTGGGCGCCGAGTCGCCTCAGGCCGCGATACGCGCGATGCTTGCGGCGGTCAGTGCGCCGCGGAATTCGTAGCCGCTTTCACGGCGGCAACCAGATCGGCGGAATTCGGCAATTGGCGATAAAAGGGCGACGTGAAAATCCATCGCACCGTCCCATTCGCGTCCATCACGAAAAAGGCCGGAATCGCGTTGTCGGGCTCGCCGTCGCGATGATGTTGCACGAGGCCGAGCGGCCCGAGCAGGGTCTCGTGCTCGTCGCTGAGCAGCGGGATGCGCGAGTGCAGGTAGCCTGAGAGCATCTTCGATCTCGCCGGCGGGTCGGCGCTGATCGCGACCACCTGCGCGCCGTCCTTCTCAAGCTCCGGACGGAGCGAATCGAGGTCCGCGAGTTCGTGCCGGGCGAAGGGGCAGAAGTCTCCTCGATAGACATAGACCAGAGTTGCTTTCGATCCGGGCGAAGCCGGACCGCCGCGAATCATGCCGTTCTGGTCGGGCAGCGCGAATGCGGGGAAACGTTCTCCTGTGGCAAGCGACAGGCGGTACGGAGGATTAAGCGTGCCGCGCAACGTGTAACTGACGAACCTTCCACCGCCGATTCCGATCGCCGCGCATGCCAGAAACGCGAGGATCGAGAGGCCAAGCTTCGCATGAGGCGACCAGATTCCCAGCGCGACACGAACCGCCATCAGCGCCGCGATCAACGCGATCGCGATCAAAAGATACGATTGCCACGGGTAACGGTCGTGAACTCCAAATGATTCCGCGGACCAGAAGTTAAGCAGAACCCACTCGTAAAGCCCGAAACCAAGCGCGGTCATCCCCAGCGCGGCCAGCGCCCGAAGCGGCTGAAACGGAGGCGTTACCCACACCTCCTCCAGCGGCAAAGCCCGGTCGTCGCCGGTCGAAGCGCTCTCGGACGGATCGCAAGCGCCGTCCGGCTTCCGCATCGATCGCTCCGGCACGCTCATCAGTCCGGCATCTGTTCCTTGAGCTGGGCGACGGTGAGAAACTCGACGCCGTTTTCCTTCCATTTGTCCCGCACCGTCTGCGCATCCGCACCCAGGTCGCCGGTTGCATCGGTCACAACGCTGAGTTTGGGGCCGATCCTGAGCAGCCCTTCAATCGCGTGAGCCACGCATATCTCCGTATAAACGCCATAGATGACGATGTCGCTGAAGGGTTTCAGGAGCATGCGCAGAATCGCGCGGGCATGCTGGTTTCCGATGAATATGTCGAACTCCTGTTTCTCGAAAACGATCTCACCTTTGTGATTCAGGATCGCCTGGATTTCCTGCGCGTTCAGCGGATGGTTGGGAATGTAGAGCGGATTAAGCGGCTCGGTCTCGGGAATTTTCTTCTGGCCCTCGGTGCCATCCATGCAGTGATCGTCGTACTTGCCGCCGTTGCGCTTGAGTTCAGGATCGGACGGAAAGTGGCGATCCACCGAGCATACGATGCGGACTCCCTTGTCGCGGGCAATCCTGGTGACCTCGGCCAGCGCCGGAATAATCCTTTCCGCGCCCGCAACGTACAAGGCCCCTCCCGGAAGCAGAAAGTCGCGCTGCGTGTCGACGTCGTAAAAGATGGTCGTCTCGGGTTGCATATTCGGTCACCAGGGACACCTGCGTCCTGCGCTGAGCTTGGTTTCAGTCTATTAGAATTCGCGGCGCGGTTGTAAACGGCGACGGCAAAGACCTGATGCGGGCGGTGCGGAGATCCGCTCTGAACGGGGCGCGCGTTCGGCCCCGGTATCCGGACTAAAAGTGGCCGGGCTCGTGCTCGCGGCGGCTGTCGCGTTCGAGCTGGACCGTCATGTGATGGATGTTGAACTTGCTTTGCAGGAGATGAGACATCTCCGAGAGCACCCGGTCCTGATCCGCCGCGCTCGCCACCACGCAATGCGCCGACAGCGCAATCTCGCGGGTGCTCAGGCACCATACGTGAAGGTCGTGCACTTCCTCGGCGCCCTGTACGGCGAGCAGATCTTCGCGCAATTGGTCGAGATCGATGTGCGCCGGCACCGATTCCATGAGCACGTCGACGCCGTCGCGCACGAGGCCCCACGAGCTGTAGAGCACGAGAGCGCCGATCAGAAAGCTGACCATGGGATCCGCCCGAGTCCATCCGGTGAAATACACGATCGCGCCCGCGGCAAGCACGCCGATAGACCCGATCAAATCCGACATCACGTGGACAAACACCGCGCGGATCGCCATCCCTCCCGACTTGCCTTCCGCGGTCATCCAGGCGGAGAAGGCGTTGACCACGATCCCGACGATCGCCACCGCCATCACCCCGAGCCCTTTCACGTCCTCCGGATGGCGCAGGCGGCCGGCTGCTTCGACCCAGATGAAGGCGACCAGCAGCCAGAGAAAAAGGCCGTTGATCAGCGCTCCAAGAATCTCCGCGCGCAGATATCCGAAGGTTTTGCCGGCGGTGGCGGGGCGGGTCGCGATCCACAGGGTCAGCAGGCTCAGACAGATCGCGGCAATATCGGTCATCATGTGCACCGCGTCCGACAACAATGCCAGGCTGTTGGTGACCCATCCGGCGGCCAGCTCCGCGAAAAAATACAACGAGGCTACCGCCAGCACCACGTAGAGCCGGCGCCGATCCGAAGCTACGGTCGCGCTTGATTCATGCGAATGCACGTGCGGTCGGAATCAGCCGGAAGGATGGCGGGGCGTTCTCAATCATACTGGATGAGCGACGACACACTGGTCGGCTCGAGTCGCGCTCGGCCTCCGAGCGCGGCCAACTCGATAAGAAACGCGCATGCCACCACACGTCCGCCCATCTTGTGCGCGAGCCGGACGGCCGCGGCGGCGGTTCCCCCCGTTGCCAGCAGGTCGTCCACGATCAGCACCCGCGAACCTTGAGCGATTCCATCCATGTGCATTTCGAGCGATGCGCTTCCATACTCGAGTTCATAAGTTTCGTCTATCGTCTCACACGGCAGCTTGCCCGGCTTGCGCGCGATAGTGAAGCCGACGCCGAGCCGGTAGGCAACTGGCGCGCCGATGATAAATCCTCGTGACTCGATTCCCAGCACCACGTCAACCGTGCCGAGGTAACGCTCCGCTATCTGATCGATTACCTGCGCGAAGGCGCGAGCGTTGCCGAGCAGGGGAGTGATGTCACGAAAGATGATTCCGGGTTTCGGGAAATCCGGAATGTCGCGGATAAACTTCTTCAACTCTTCAGTGGTCATTTTGTCGCTTTCTGCTTGATGCCGGATCGCTCTGAAATCGCGGCGGAGCATCCAGAATACCCGTGCGGGTTTGAAAGAACAATTTGGTAACTCGGGCGTAATCGGGCGGTCAGTTGGCGGTCCTCATCCTGCAAGGCCGCAGCCCGCGCGGGTTTCTCGTCGCAAGATTCAAGCTGCGGCGGCAGGAGCCTGCATGAAAGCCACAGATACGCCGTCGATCGGATCGACAATTCGCGCGATCAGCCCGCCCTGGATTGCCGGTTTCGGTTCGGTCGCCTGAAGGCCTCGCTCGCGAGCGACTGCCACCGCTTTTGCGGCGTCGATGCACATAAAAGCGAGCCCCCAGCATCCGGGGTTTTCTCGCGCGGGTGCGACCACTTCGATGACTGTGTCTTCGAGCTTGAAAAATGCCTGGCGCATCCCGCGTCCCGCCTCGCGGATACGCTTGCAGGGAAGGCCGATTGCTTCCTGCGACGCGATCGCATCTTCGAGCGACGGCGCCATCACGACGATATGATCGAGGTAGTCCGCCGAGTTCGGGTTCTCTCCGAATTCCCGCCGATACATCTCGCGGCGCGCGTCCTTGCTGGAAGAGACTTCTGTCGCCGCACTGAAGACCCCGGGCAGGCCGGGCGCCATCGCTTGCGTGCCGGCAGTCCCTCCGTGGACCGGCAACGCGGCATGGGAGGTGGAGCGGTCGATGCCGGTTGCTCCCCAGACCCATCCGGCCACTCCGCCGCCGCGCGCTGCCGCCCGCGAGATTACATCCGCAAGCGACCCCGGCTTGCCTTCCGTCGCGACGCACAGATCGAGTTCCACCGCGCCGGCCGCAAATCGCGCGAAACGGATTCCTCCGGCACGGACCTCGGATGAGATCGCGAATCCCGCGCGCGTCCATTTTTCGCGCGCTGCTTCGAGAGAAGGCGTGGCGATCAAAACGCGCTCGATGCAATCGATCCGCATTCGGTTGTTCCCTTGCCGAGCCTAGCCCGAACCGCGGATGCGATGCTAATAAAGCCGTCCCCTTGCGACGGCTGCCGGTTCTCCGGATGATTGCATCGGATCGAAGGCCGATGAGAATGCGATGAAAATTCCGTGGGAGAGCATTCAGAACGAGGCGCTTGATTTGCTGCGCGCGCTGGTCCGGCTCGATACCAGCAATCCACCCGGCAACGAGCGAATTGCAACGGACCTGATCGCCGACACGCTGGGCCGCCACGGAATAGACTTCGTGGTGCGCGAGAGCGCTCCCACCCGGGCAAACCTCGTGGCGCGGCTTGCCGGACGCGATCGCTCCAAGCCGGCGCTGATGCTCTCGTCGCATACCGATGTCGTGCCGGTCGAGCGGGCCGGATGGACACGCGACCCGTTCGGCGCGGAAATCCATAAGGGATGCGTATGGGGCCGCGGCTCGATCGACATGAAGTCGAAGGGCGCCATGGACATGGTTCTCGTTACCGCGCTGAAGCGCGCGGGAGCGACGCCCGACCGCGACATCGTGCTTGCCGCCGTCGCCGACGAGGAGGCCGGATCGGACATGGGGGCCAAATTCCTGGTGGAGCGGCATCCGGAGCTTATTCGCGCCGGATGGGTCCTCAACGAGGTGGGCGGATTCACGCTGCACGTCGGAAATCGCCGCCTCTATCCGATCCAGGTTGCGGAAAAGGGATTTGTGACCGTGAAGATGACGGTGAATGCGCCGCCGGGACACGGTTCGATGCCGCGCAAGGATACCGCAATTGGCAAGATCTCCGCGCTTATCACGAAAATTATCGAAACTCCGATGCGCCGGCGGGTGACGCCGCTGATGCAGCGGACGCTGTCGGAACTCGGCCTGCCGGAGGATGACCCGGGTCCGCTTCTGCGTCCGATGCTTTCCAACACCGTGTCGCCGACCATCCTGCGCGCCGGCTATAAGGACAACGTCATTCCGGGTGAAGCATCGGTCGTGCTCGATGGCAGAACGGTTCCGGGCGAAGATCCGGAGAGCTTCATGGCCGAGTTGCGAAAGATTGTCGGCCCGGAGCCAAAATTCGAGCTGATTAAGACGGCGCCTCCCGCCGAAACCAACATCGATACCGATCTCTTCAAGCTGATATGCCGCCGCGTCGAAACCGCCGATCCGGGCGCGCACGCGATCCCCTGGATGACGCCGGGCGCCACCGACAACAAATTTTACGCGCGGCTCGGAATGCAGTGTTACGGATTCGGTCCGGTCAGGCTCGCGCCGCACATGCCGTTCGGATCGCTATTCCACGGCAACGACGAGCGAATGCCGATTGACGGGTTCTTCTGGGGGCTCAAGGTTTACGCGGAAGTGGTGCTGGAATTCGTGGGCCTGAAGTTTAGCGACATTTTCAGTTGAAGTCCCGGACATTGTCGGGGACGAATCGAAACTCGCGCGCTCAGTTCGAGGCCTGCTGGTTCTGCGGCATGAAGCTCACCAGCAGGCGGGGAGGGCTGTCCAGCGGCACCACCGAGACATCCGCCAGAGGGACGGTGTTCAGCGTTACCGTGGTTTCGTGGGGACCGGCGGTGACGTCGCAGTCCCGGAAGATGGAGCGATCGAAGACGATGTGAGTTTGGACGGTCTTGTCCGGAGTCACATCCTTGAGCGTAAGGATCGCGGAGGAAAATCCCGATCCATTCTCGACGCGCTTGTTGTACGCGACCGGCCCGGAAAGGTCGAGGATAACCGACATCGGCGGATTTGCCTGCGATAGCCGAATGTCCTTCAGAGTTGCGGGTCCCGGTGTTGCGGCGGGCGTCTTGCTCTCGGGGCGATCCAGGATCGGCAATCCATCGGCACCGTATGCCGACGCCGTCTGCCGGGCGATTGCCCCAAGCGAACCGGTGGACGGAGCCGCGGGCGCGGCGGATGCGCCGGGGAGTGGGCCGTCCGTCGCATCGCGCTGGCGCACGACGACGTTTTGCCCCTGGTCGTTTTGCTGGCCGCCGTAACCGGTTTCAGCCAGAACCAGCGGCAACGGATCTTCTTCGGTATCGACCGGTTGATTGAGCTTCTTCAGTTCCGCCTTGGCCTTGGAGGTGTAAGGGGTGTTTGGATAGTGGCGGACGAGCGCGGTGAATGCCTGCGCAGCCGAGTATTTCTTGCCTTCCTTTTCAAGCGCCTGGCCGAGCTCGAACAGCGCATCCGGCGCGATCGGCGTGTCAGGATATTTCTGCATCAATTCCGCAAGCCGAGATTCGGCGGCGCGGAAATTCGCGCGTTTGAAATAGTAGTTCCCCACCACCATCTCATGACGCGCCAGCATCTCGCGGCACACGTTCGCGTTCTGGCGCGCCAGTTCGGCGAATGAGCCTTCAGGAAAACGCTGCTCGATTATTTCGAAATGCTTCAGCGCCTGTTCGGTCTTGGTCTGGTCCTGATCCTCGCGGCCGATTTGGTCGAAGTAGGCCATCGCGATGTAGTAGCTGACCAGGTCGAGGTTCTTGCTGGTCGGATGCATCCGCTGGAAATCGTCCAGAGAGCCGATCGCCTCCGCGTAATCCTTCATCTCGTAGTACGCCAGGCCGATCTTCATCTCCGCGTCTTCCGCGTATGGACTGAACGGGTACTTGTCGATGACTAATTGATAGTTCTCGATCGCGGCGTTGAATTCGTGATGGGCAAAGTTGGCCTGGCCCTGCTGGTAGTAGTCCTCGCCGGTAGGCGCCTTGCGGATCGAACACGCCATTACCGGCACCAGACAAAGGGCCAGTATTATCGGCAGCAATCTGCGCATCAGACCGTTAGTCCAAAACAGGTTAAACAACCGAGGAAGGCAATGCAAATCAGGCCTGTGCAAAATGTAACAGCGTATTAAATCAGCGGCCGGCCGGTAACGAATTTTTTATTTGACAACGGTCTTTCGATACGCTCGTGCATAAACGGTTTTGCCGGATGCCGCGAACTTGCGCCCAAAACCGGTGCTGAGCTGCCCCGGCACGGGTTCGGAAGAGGCGACGAGCTCCGACGCGTCCAGCATCGCGAAGATCTCGCGCGCATATTCGGCGACATCCGTTGCCACGTACAGCGCTCCGCCTTCCACGAGCGTCCGGGTCAGGCTGGCAACGAAGTGGGGCGTGAAGAGGCGATGCTTATGATGGCGCTCCTTCGGCCATGGGTCGGGGAAGTAGATGTGGTAGGCGCTCACGCTCTCAGGCGCGAGCATCAGGTTCACCAGCGTTCGCCCGTCCATCCGCACCACGCGCAGATTGGGCAGGTCCGCGTTCCCGCATCGAACCGCCAGCATCCGCGATACGATCGCGGACAACTCGACCGCGAGAAAATTGCGATCGGGAAACTCAGCCGCACGCGCGACAATAAAGTCGCCTTTTCCCGCGCCAAGTTCCACTTCCAGCGGCGCGCGGCTGGCGAAGATCGCGCCGGCATCGATGGTGAAGACGTCGCCGCCGGGCTGAACCAGGACCGAGCCTGCCGCCCGCTGTGCTTCCGGCCGCCTCCAGACCTTCGCCGCCTTTCGAAGTCGCGCCATCGTGGGCTCAGATTAATGACCAGGGGCAAAGCGGCAAGCAATCAGACGAAGCCACGATCGGGTAGCTGAACGAATTGCGCACCGGATCAATCCGGCCGTGCCAGGAAAGCCTCGACGCGCTCGATGAGCGATGCGAGCGCGGAGTCATCGGATGCTCCAGCGGTCGCTTCCGATGCTTGATCGTCAAGAATCGGCTCGCGCGGCATCTGCCGAAGCGCCATCGCACTGGAAGTCGCATCCCAGGCGAGCCCCCTGAACGCCGCCAGCCGGCTATCGTCCCGGTCGCTCTGAGAAAGATCCTGATTGGAGCCGAATGGACGAATCGCGTCCCCCAGACGCGGGAGCAGGCGGGAAGACATCGCGCGCACCCCATCGAGCGCATCGCGATCGGGCGCGAAGATGCCCCATTTGTTCGGCCGCGCGTTCGCTTCGCCAGCGGAGAGGCGTGCGCGCATCGTTTCGATGATCGCTGCCATCGTGCCGATACGATCGCTTGTTGGCCCGACGGAGCCCGCGACACGCGCGATGCACGCGGCGAGGCCCAACAGGAACTCGCACTTCGCAAGGCCGTTGATTGCCCTCTGATGCATCGCATGAGCTGCGGCGCCCGATTCCGCGTACAACGCGCCCGCATCGGCACTTTCTCCGCACAGGAATACGCGTTCCCATGGTACCGCCACATTTTCCAAAACCGCGGTGCATTGGACTTGATCGAAGCGCGACGACAGCGGATAGCCGAGCCGTCCGCGCGGCTCGATGGAACCGGTTTCGCAGACGAGCTTCAGGCCTTTCGTATTGCAGGGAACCGCGAAGGCGAGCGCGGGTGCCGGCGGCGTTCCAGGCTCGAGTATCGCAGCCGGAAGGACGATAAGTTCTTCGGCGATCGCCGCAAGCCCGCCCGCCGCGAGCGATCCTTCAACCACAATTCCGGCACCGGATTTTTCGATCAATTTCAGGCCAGTTGCGGCCGCGGGCGGCGCGGCCTGAACGGGGGGATTGATTGCCAAAGCCGCGCACCAATCGTGGCTTCGGCTTTCGAGGTAGTAGTTGCGAATGTTGTCGCCGTAGCGCGAACCGGCGGCCGCGAAGAGTTGCTGAGCCGCCGCCGTCGCCGCAATCACCGCGTTCGCACGATCGGGCGTGTCGGCAATGAAACCGCATCCGTAGTCCGCCCACGCCTTCGTCATCCTGGCCCGTCTGCGCAAATCTTCCGCGCTCGCCGGCTGGATAAACGACATCGCGGCTCGTCCGCCGTCGTCGATGCGAAATGTCATCGCCTCCGGCCGCTCCATCTGCATGTCGTACAGCGATGCAATCGCGCGCGCGGAATTGGCAAGCCGGGGATGCGCGATTGTGTCGCGCGCGCGTTCACCATCGATCCATAGCTCCGCGTTGAGCCTTTTGAGTGCGGAGAGATAGTTGTTGCCCGACCGTGCGCCCATCTGAGAAGCCTTTACGAGCTTGCCGTTTCGCTTATGAAAATTAAGCACAGCGGCATCCGCCCCGCATCTACCGCGGTTTCGGAAACGGCGGCCCGCGATTCAGCTTGACGCGTCAGGCGTTCAGGTCCTAAGCTCGAAATTATTCAGGCTGTGGCCGAGCTCCCAAGAATTATTCCGATCTTTCCGTTGCCGAACCTGGTGCTGTTTCCGGGAATCAGGCTTCCGCTGCATATTTTTGAACCGCGCTATCGCCGGATGGTTGCGGATGTGGCGGACGGAGACCGTCTTGTCGGGATGATCCTGCTCAAAGGCGAATGGCAGCGGAACTACGTGATGGAGGAGAAGTACCACAGCTATCCCGACATTTTTGAAATCGGATGCGCGGGCCGAATCGACGAGATGGTGCAGCTTCCGGATGGTCGCTACAACCTTGTGCTCCACGGGCTTTCAGAGTTCCGCGTGCTGCACGAGATACGCGAGCGCCCTTACCGGCAGGCGGAGGTGAACTGGTGTCCGGTCTCCCGCGAATCGCTCGAGTGCGACTCCGAAACCTTGGAAGGGTTGAGAGAGGTGCTGTTCAGCTACTTCGGACCGCCCGCGCAGGAAGCATGGCGCGCGCTGGTTGACCAGCGAGGGCTTACCGGGGCCGAGCTGATAAATTTCCTTTCTTTTCATCTGGATGTTACGCCGCTCGAAAAGCAGACAATCCTCGAGGCATTTGCCAATCGTGCGGATTGCCTTATCGATGTGCTAAGCTTCAAGCTTGAGGAGCGGAAGCTGGGACGCGGCGGTACCGGCGGTGGAAACACCGATACTTTTCAGTAGGTTCAAAGAATAATCTTCCCGGAAAATTGAGGGTTTCTGAGGCTCGGCATGGCGCGATCGGGGCCACGTCGGGATGGGGCGGAATGTCGCGAAAACGCGAGGATATGCCGCAATTCGTTTAAATTTGTGGAATCAGACACTTTTGCGAAATGCGCAATCAATCGCGGAATGCGAAATTCATGCTGGAATTTTCAACAAGTAGCGTGGCTAATTCGTCGAGATTCGTTGGAATCCTCACAGGCGCCACTGCCTAAAGATGAGGCACAATTATTGCTTAACATTGTCGCAACCGTGAAAGGGTAAAGTTCAATGCCCTTTGTCATCGACCGCAGAAAGGCGCCGACAACGGGTACGTAAAGACAGGCTGATTATCATGGAATGGGAAAACAGTTCATTGGGTTCATTGTTTGTTCCGGATGTGCTCACCCCGGAGCAGTTTTACGACAGTCGGCGTGATGACAGCACGATCCGTCCCGTAAAGAAGCTTATGATGGCGATTCTGGAGGACGCGTTGCGATGCTTTCAGAACAATGCCGACGCAAAAAGTGGAGCGCGCAAGCGGCTCTTCCAGGAGGCCGAGACCTGGCTCTGCGGCGAAGGCGGTGAAGGCCCGTTCTCGTTCGAAACCGTCTGCGAAACGCTGGGAATCGAGCCGCAGTTTTTGCGCCGCGGTTTGAAGGAATGGCGCAGTCAGCAGCTTGCGGGTATCTCGACCCGCCGGCTGGCCCGCCGATCGCCGGTCGTGCGCAGCGGGCGTATCAGCGCGCCCTCACGGCGCGACAGCAAGCGAGCCGCGCGCGCATAACCTCGCGGCAACAGGTCCGCCCAAAAGCAAAAGCGGCACAGCGCGTATCACATACGCGTTGTGCCGCTTTTTTTCTGATGGAAATATTACGTGCAAGCGCGCAACGGACTCTTCACCCGTCGCGCGCCTGCAATCGAAACAGCCGGGCTACTTCGCCGGAGAGGGAGCCGCGGCGGGCGCCTTTGCCGCCGCTGGTGATCCCGGAGGCGGAGGAGGCACATAGCCCTTCGGCTGGCTTGCCACCCACTGTTCGCAAGCCGGAATGTCCTCCTGTGACACCGAAAGCTGCTGCATGATCTGGGCATCAGACCATCCATGCACCTTTAGCTCGTGAACACCTGGGCATTTCACGCGAAGATTGAAATCGCGCATACTGTCGCCGGCAGTGCTCGCAGTTGTCGTCGCTCCTCCCTGCGCCGCCTGGCTCCCCGCGCTTGCACCACCACCATTCTGGCTGGCACATCCAGCGACCAGGAAAGCCAGCCCTGCTGAGGCCAGCAACAACCCAATGGTCAGTCTCATGGCATCCTCCTTCACTCTAGGGGCCTCCCCCGAAACCAGGCCCACGACGGGAAATCCGCCACCCAAGTCAAAGCAGCGTCAAAATACACCGATTAAAGGATTTAGCAAACCCCCCGTAACATGCTCATAAGGTTTGGAAAACCACCTTATTATCACGTTCAAATTTGCGCGCTCGCCCCTCGATACAGGAAAGTTGCAGGTGCGCGAGGGTCTCAAAAGTGGCAGCCATCACGTGAAATATGGGTCTTTCTTCCCCGCCGAACACCTCCTGCGCCACTTCGAATGCGGTTTTTGGCCGTTTCTTCACCAGGTCAAGCATTTCGGCCTCGCGATAGCGATGATGCTCGATAATCTGGTTGGCGCGATGTCGATGATCGCTGTACACGCCGCCGTGCGCCGGTAGCACCGATTCTACATCGTAGCGCTGAACCTTTAATTGCGAATTGATGAAATCTCCCAGCGGATTGCCGTCGGGATTGTCCGGATAGATTCCAACGTGCGGCGTGATCTTCGGGAGCAGATGATCTCCAACAATCAGAATTTTCTCTTTACGCAAGTATACGACGTTATGGCCCGGCGAATGGCCCGGCGTCCAGATGAATTCCAGCGTGCGCTCGCCAACCTTCAAAACGTCCCCGTCCTTGATCGCATGGTCGGGCTCCGTCACCGGACTGTACATCTCCGTGCCCATCCACATCGGACGCATCCCCGCCGCCGGATACTGTTCGATCGGAAAGCCGTGCATCTCGAAGAACGCGCGCGATTCCGGCCGTTCGCCCGGCCCCATCCTGCCGAACATCAGCATCCGCCCGGCGCGCTCCGCTTCCAGCGGATGGACATAAGTCTTTGCGTGGCTGCGCCGGCGAATCACGCCCGAGGCGCCAAAGTGATCGATATGATGATGGGTTGCGATCAGCACATCGAGATCTTCGATCTTGATTCCGACCTGCCCGAACCCGTCCTCGAGCGTGCGCATGCTCTCCGGCGAATTCATCCCCGTATCGATCAGCGTCCACGCGCCGTGACAATCGATCAGGTACACATTGATGATCGTCGGGCGCATCGGCAGCGGCAGGAAGATCTCGTAAATTCCGGGATGGACTTCAACGACTTTCGACATCGCGTGAGACTCCGAGCGGCCGGCTTCGCATGGCGAGCGGCGATTGCGATCCGGCTCCCGTCGAGCACGTGAGCGCCGGCTCCTGTTTCGGCGACGCAGGATTCGCCGGCCCTGGCGGGCGTTCGCTCATTCGTGCAGTTCGTCTTTCACCTGGAACGTGGCCTTGATCTTCACCTTCCAGCGCACGACGCGATTGTTCTCGATCGCCGCCGAAATGTCTTCGACATGCGCCGTGTGGATGCCCGAGATGGTCACCCCGGCGCGCGCGATCGCAATCTGAACCGCGTCTTCAACCGAGTTGGAGGAGATTCCCGTGAGCTCGATCGTCTTTTCGACCATATGATTTCGCCTTCCCCGCGGCCTTGCGGAAACTCCGGTTTGACGATTCGCTCCGCGCGGCGCTAGGTTGTGCTTGCTGATAGCTTACGTGGATCGGAGAAACAAGGCGAGGCGGTCTCCGCTCGCCTCGCCGTGCCCGCGGCAGGACCAACGTTGGCTCTGAAAATCGAATCGCCTGACTCCGAGTCAGGCCTGACCGAATTCATCGCCTTCCAGGACTCCATCCGTCCGGAACTGACCGCCCGATGGCCGGCGCCGTTCGAGATGCAGCTTCCGCTCATGACCGGCGCAAGCGCGCTCGCGGCCGGCAAGACCATGAAAGCGTTTGCCGCGCGCGAGGCCGGGGAAATTCAAGCGCGCGTCCTCGCGTTCGTCGATCCCGCTTACGCGCGCCGATGGAACGACAAGCTCGGGCATCTCGCCTTCTTCGAAGCCCGCCCCGCCGCGCATCGCGCGACGCGCGAGCTGATGGACGCGGCCTGCCAATGGCTGCGCGATCGCGGCTGCGAAGCCGCCCGCGCCGGATTCTTTCTCCCGATCGAGATGCCGTTCGTGATCGACGAGTACGATGCGCTTCCGCCAAACCTGCTGCGGCAAAACCCCGGCTACTATCACGCGTTCATCAAGGATGCCGGCTTCGAATGCGAGAAAGGCCTGGTCGATTACAAGATCCGCGTCACGCCCGAGCTGGTCGCGCGCTACGAAAGCGCGCTCGAAGCCGCGCGCCGTGGCGGCTTCGAGATCGTGCCCCTGAAGGACATCGCCCCCTCCAGGCGAGTGTCCGAATTCGCGCCGGCCTTCAACGAGGCATTCTACAATCACTGGGGATTCATCGCCGCCAGCATCGAGGCCTATGCCGAGATGCTCGTGTACTTCGAGATGCTTGGAGCGCTGGAGACTTCCGTAATCGCGTATCGCAATGGCGAGGTCGTCGGCACTCTCGTAGTCGCGCCTGAAGAGACCGCGCACGCGGTCCTGAAACCCGGCCGCACTCTGGACGATTCCGAGAAGCTCAACTTTCTCGGCATCGGCGTGCGCGAGCCGGCCCGCGGACGCGGCGTCAACCTCGGGATGGCATCGTATGCGTATCTGAAGCTGATCGAACGGGGCGCGAAATATCTGAGCTACACGCTCGTGGTCGATGACAACTGGCCCTCGCGCCGAACCGCGGAAAAGCTCGGAGCAAAGGTATGCGCGAATTACGCAGCCTACCGCCGCAACTTCCGCCGCTAACGAGAACTTCGGCCCGCGAGACAGATGGACCCCGCGCATCGCAACGAAAATCGAACTTCCGGTCACAGCCGGCCCGCGGCGTGCGATCGAGAGATGAACGTTCGCGAGAAAAGAAAAAGGGCGCGATGCCTTTGGCGTCGCGCCCTTTGAACCCTCCTCGAAAGCCGCTCAGACCTTAAGGATGCTTTCCGGATGCTGCTCGTTGGGGTCGACGCCCGGCTGCATCTCGTAAAGCACCGACTTGTCCACGATTAGCTGTCCGTCGTCGCCGAGCGAGATCTTGAAACGATCCATCGGACGCGGCGCCGGCCCCTCGAAATTGAGCCCGCTGATGTAATAGCCTGACCCGTGGCACGGGCATTTGAACTTCTGTTCGGCCTTGAGCCATCGCGGAGTGCATCCCAGATGGGTGCATTTGGCGAAGATCGCGTAGAACCCCGCCTTGGTCCGCACGATCCAGGTTCGATATTGCTGCTTGAACCGCTCGCTGACTTCTCCGATTACGTAGTCGCCGGGATAGCCCGCGCTGAACTTCGAGGGAGGCAAAAACAGCACCCTCGGGAAAGCCGAGCGGACCGCGGCGAGCAATCCGATTGTCGCGAACGCCCCAAAACCGCCCCATCCGAGGCGGCCAAGAAAATCACGCCGGCTCCACAGGGACCCGATTTCGGCCTTTTCCTTCTCCCGGCGCGCGCGTTCTTTCGCTTGTTCTTCGGCGCGCCATTTCGCCAATTCGGCCGGATCAGTTGGTGCCTTTTCCTTCGGTAATGCAGCAGCCATCGAGACGCCTTCGAACCTCCCGCAAGCTCCGGGACAGATTAGCCAGCCCTCATCCCATTTGACGCTTCAGATTAGAAAAAATTCTAACTTGGAAGAGCAGACGATTTCAATGGCGCGGAACCGCAAGCGCGCGAACCCCGATGCTCAATGCAGCACCGGCTGACTGGCTCCGGATCCTTTCGCCGCCGATTGCGATGGAGTGGTCGAGCTGACCGGCGCCTGGAACGGAGATCGAATCACCGTTTCCTGGCGGACCGGTTTGGTGGTCTCCTGGATATCGTCCGGCAGCGGCAATTCGGTGATTGGCGGCAGCCGATCCTTCTCCGCATCGGTGTTGGCGCCGAGCACCGGAGCAACCGGACTCTTGTTGGCGAGATAATGCAGCGGCCGCGACACACCCCATTCGAGCATATAGCCGATCGGCCTGAGCCCGTAGCTTACGATGTTGAGAAGCTGCGAATCCTGATCGTCGTATTCGGTCGGATCCTGCCGATCCATCTCGGAATACTGCGCATGGACGAAAGAAGGCGCGACAAGTAGCAGCGCAGCTACCAGCGAAAATATTACCCGCCGCATACGTCAACTTTGGTCCCTATCATTGCCCGGTGTCAACCGCGCCCGCAAGTATCCGGCTTGCCTTCCCGGTTCAGCGGCGCAATTGTACGTCTGATGATTCGCGGGCGGGGGAGTCTGATTCGCGCGGCGGTTGTTGTTTTTGCCGTCGCGATTGCGGCGCTGTTCGCTGTTCGGGGAACTTCGATTGCCGCTGCGCCGGCCGGCGCGATCGTATTCGTCGGCACCGACAACAATATCCATTACGCCCCCGATGCCGCATCGAAGCCCGAATGCCTTACCTGCCCCGCCAGGGGCGCGCAGGTGCGCCGCGACGGCGGCGGCTTCACTCCCGCGTCGTTCCGGCCGATCGAGGAGACGGCCCCGAAGATCGTCGGATACGGGTGGCCGACCTTTTCTCCCGACGGCAAACGAATCGCCTACTCGTCGGTATCGCGCGGCCCCAAAGGCGAATCGTTCGGAGTGTGGGTCTATGATCTTGCGCGCCGCCAGGCCGCCGAAATTTACGAAAGCAGAACCGAGCGCGCCGTCTATATCTGCTGGCTCAACGACAACAAGCACATCTCGTTTCTTCTCGACGAGCCCGGCGGACTCAGCCTGATGCTTTCCGAGGCGCGGGAAGGCGCGCCACTTCGGATCGTCATGACAGGTATTCCCCTGTACTTCGATTGGGCTACCGACGGCCACCGGCTGGTTTTTCATACCGGCGGCTCCGACACGCATTCTGCCGAACAGGTCGCGATGCTTTCGATGACGGAGGCAAACCAGCAGATCGACAAGGTGCTGTCCAGCGGCCGTACCCCGTTCAAGACTCCGTGCTGGTCGCCCGACGGAAAGCATCTCGCCTTCATCGCGAATTTCCACGCCGAATCGAACCTGGTCGTGGCCGATGCCAACGGCGACCACGCCCGTTCGATCGTCAGTCTGCCGGTGGGCGACAACAGCCTGGTATGGTCGCCGGACTCGCGGCATGTCGCGTACGCGACCACGGTGGTTCCGCACGAGCCCACCTACCGCGGGATCAAGCTGGTGGATATCGACGACGCGAGCTCGCGCGACGTCACGCACGATGAGGTTGCGGCGTTTTTCTTCTCGCCTGACTCGCGCTACCTCGCGTACATCGGAGCGCCGTCGGACAAGCCCTATTACGTGTGGAACGTGGCGGATCTGAAGACCGGCAAGATCCGCGATCTGGGCCGCTTCCTCTCGACCCAGGAAGAATCGGTCGCCTACCGCTTCTTCGACCAGCTCGCACTGTCGCATTCGATCTGGTCCACCAACTCCGACGCGATCATCTTCGCGGGCGTGCGATTGCTGGTCGAGCCGGACCAGGAGCTTCATGACACTCCGCCGCCATCCGTATGGGTTGCGCCTATCGATGGGAGCGAATTCAAGAGAATCGATGAAGGCGTGCTCGCATTTTACGCTCCCGCCCGGAAGTAGTGGCCGGACGACGCTATGAATTGAAAGCCGCGACCCGGGCGCTCACTCCCACCGGCGGTTTTCTCAAAGGGTTCGCGTTTTCGCTGAATCCGTACGTCGGATGCGCGTTCGGCGCGGGCGGCGGATGCCCCTTCTGCTACGTGCGGATGCTTCCGGTTGCGCGCGCCGAACATGGGCGATGGGGCGAGTGGGTAATCGCGAAATCGAACCTCCCCGAGCTGCTCGAAAGGGAGCTTGGCGCACTCGAAAAATCCGGACGGCTCAACTCCGCCACCGTCTTCATGTCCTCGGCGACCGATCCTTATCAGGGAATCGAAAGGCGCCTTATGCTGACGCGCGGCGCGCTCGAGGCTTTCGCACGCCGGCGTGTGCGCAGGCTCCTCGTGCAGACCCGAAGTCCGATCGTCGAGCGCGATATCGATCTGCTGCGCGCACTCGGCGAGTCCGCAATCGTCTCGCTCACGCTCGAGACCGATGACGAATCGGTGCGCCGCGCGCTTGCGCCCACCTCACCCTCGGTCGAGCGGCGGCTGAGGACCTGCGAGCGCCTGCGCGCCGCGGGCATTTTCGTGCAAATCGCGATCGCGCCGATGATGCCGAACGATCCTGAACGCTTCGCGCGAATCGTCGATGCGGCCGCGGATCGGGCCGTCGTCGATACGTTCTTCGCCGGCGACGGCTCAGGCGGCCGCCGTTCGCGCGCGCTCGGGATGGGAGAGCTGTACTCCCGGCTTGGCTACGCTCGATGGTTCAGGCCGGGCGCCGAGCGCGGCCTGGTTGCCGCGCTGAAAGCCCGGATGGGCGAGGATCGCGTGCTGTTCAGCCGCGAAGGATTTTCCGCGGTGTAAACGCGCTAGCCCCGGGCCGGGGCTTTGCCGCAGACGTACACCGACGCCGCGATACCAAGGATGGTCACTCGCAGCATCTTCTCCACCGCGACAGCGCCGCGATCCGCCAGATCGCGCATCAGCCGCCACTCCGACGTGAGCAGCACCATTCGGCCTCCGGGCGCAAGCACCCGATTCATCTCCGCGATCCAGTCGCGATAGTGCCGCCGGTTCTCGGCGTGCGATCCATGCTTGATGCCCCACGGCAGATTCGTCACGATCTTTGTCACGCTGGCGTCGGCCAGCGGTATCGTCGCCGCATCCCAGTCGCCGCGAAGCTCGATCGGTTTGTAGCGCGGCCCGACATTTTCCGACGCGGCGCGAATCGCCGCCGGGTCGCGATCGCTGCCGATTAGGTTTCGGTAGCGTCCCAGATGCGCGCGCTCGATCAGCACCGTTCCCGCGCCGCAGAAAGGATCGAGCACGACATCGTCGTCGCGCGGCTCCGACAGCCACGCCATCGAGGCCGCGATCGCCGGACGCAGCGATCCCGGGCGATGAGCGGTTTTGTACTCGCGATGGCGCATCCGCTCGTCGCTGAGCCGCACCGCGATCAGAAGCTCCGCGCCGATTTGGGTAATCCAGAATTCAACGTCGGCGGCGTCTTCATCGAGGCGCCAGGTATGGTCGCCGCGTTCGATTATTCCGTGCTCGATGGCGCGTTTCAGATCGATGCGCCGATATTCATGATCGCCGGACTGGCGCGCGATTACGCGAAACCTGAGCCGCCGTCCGGCTCTGGCGCCCGGCTGAAACGAAACGCGCGCGCTCAGCGCCTGCTCGACGAACGGAGCCTCCCGCGCCGCCGCCCTTATCTGGTCGAGCGCGGATGCGCCCTCGTCAAGGTTGAAGCGGCATCCGGCCAGCGCGAACACGTCCTCGCAGCATCGCAGGTTGCGCAGCGCCTCCGCCCTCGGCGCCCCGAAGATGCACATCCCGGCGCGATCCGGCACGACCCGCCGCGCATATTCATGCGCCGATGGCACTCGGAATTCGATCTCGCTCCACGCGACCGGTTCGAAACCGGGCTGAGTCTGCGCGATGAAAAGGTTGGGCCCGAAGCGGAACGGACGGGGATACTGCGTTCCCCGTCCCTCGTGCCTTCGCTCCGGCTTTGCGCGGTTCATGGTCTGATCCCGCGCGGACAAGGAATTGCCGGGCGGATCGCGCTCACTTCGAGCGCGAGAGATACTCCCGGGTCTCGGTGTTGATCGTGATCGTATCGCCTTCGGCGACAAAGTGCGGCACCTGGATCACCAGTCCGGTTTCCAGCGTCGCCGGCTTGAGCGTGTTGGTCACCGCCGCGTTCCTCATCCCCGGATCGGTCTGCACCACTTTCAGGCTGACCGTCTTCGGCAGCGTCACGTTGAGCGGCGTGGTTTCGTAAAACTCGACCTCGACTTCAAGGTTCGGCGTAAGAAAGCCCGCGACGTCCTCGATCAGCTCCTTGGGAATAGTGATCTGTTCGAACGTCTCCGTGTTCATGAAGTGAAAGTCGTCGCCATCCTGGTAAAGAAACTGCATCGTCTGCTGGTTCAGGATGATGCGTTCGACGCGGTCTTCCGATCGGAACCGGTTTTCGGTCTGCGATCCGGTCTTGATGTTGCGCAACTTGGTCTGAACCATCCCGCGCCAGTTTCCGGGCGTGATGTGCGTGACGGTCATCACCCGCCACAGGTCCTTGTTGTACTCAAGCACCATTCCGGCGCGGAGTTGCGTCGCTTGAATCAGCATCGTCTGTTCACTCTCGATGAAGGGGTTAAGTAGCTAAATCTAACCAAGCCGTCGGAGCCGGGCAACTGACCCGTCAGGGCGCCGCGCGGTAGGGATTTACCGCATAGGGAGAGGGTGGCCGTGCGTACGGGTTGTTGTACATCGTGGTCGATCCGCTCAAATCTATCGGTAATTCAATATAATCACTGCCGGCACCGTACGCACGGATCGCCGCGCCGCGTCCGCCCGTCAACGCAAAGACCACGTCAAACGGGCTGAAAACTCCGGTCGACACGGCGATCGGCGCAACCGCGCGGCCGTTTATGTAGATTCCCGCCCGGCGGACTCCCGGACCCGTGATCTGGCCGATCACCTCGTAGCTTCCTGGCCGCGCCATCAGCGGTATCACGCTGGTCACCGAAATCTGAACACCACTCAGGCGTCTGCCGACGCCGCCCGGAAACCGCCGCGGCGATTCGTTCGCCGGGGCCGGGCCTCCGTACCTCTGCACCTCTTCCGTATTGCCGGATGATTCCGGCGCGGATGGTAGGGCGCTCTCCGCGCTTCCTCCGCCGATGCTCTCGTGCGCCGCGCCAGCTTCTGACGATGGAGTCTCCGCGCCGCCCGCCAGCACCGGAGCGGACGCCGTTCGGCCGAGCGCATCGGTCACCTCGATCGTCATGGCCGGGGAGGGCGCTTCGATCGCGAAGTCGAAATTGATTCGCTGCGATCCGCTCGCGCCGCTTACGTCGATATCCTTCAGTTTTTCGCCGTGGTCGAAGATGCCGGCCGATTTGAGCCCATCGCCCTCCAGGAATCCGATCACGTGCGTGGTGCCCTCGTCCGGGACGCGCGAAGTGATCACGACCCGAGGCGCATCCGATCCGCGCGCCATTTGCGCGGGGACGACCAGAACAAGAATCGCGAAGGCAAGTACAGTCCTCAACGCAGTGCTGCCCCCCGGCCTTCTGGATGCCGGCAGCTTCACGAGCGGCGGACCTCGACGCATCGCGTCAAGAAGTCTGCTTGTACCGCTGAGCAGTCGTTTTGATCTGCTGAGAGAGTTTCAGGAACAGGCTGCCCTCGTCGTAAATAAAGAGCGCCAGCGCCCCAAAGAACCCAATCAGCAGGCCGAGCAGAAACGCGCCCATCATTCGCTCCTCTGCCTGAAATTATATTCCTAAAGCGCGGCCCAGGGGACCGGGTTCTGGCGAAGCCCGGCGGACTGCCGTTAAAATAGAGGCCGCTCGGCGGCGAATCTCCGCCGATTGGATAAGTGCAGGACCCCCAGGCATCAATTGCGGCATCCGCCGCCTCTGCAGCCGGCGACGCCACGGTTCGCAAGGATTATCTCCTGCTCCAGCGGGGCGCGGGAGTGTGTCCGATCGCGTCGCGCAGGATAATCCGCGTCGTCGGCGACGATCGCGTGCCTTTTCTGCATGGCATGTGCAGCAACGACATCCGCGCCGCCCGCCCCGGATCGATCGTTCCCGCCCTGTTTCTCACCGAGCACGCCCATGTCATCGCCGATTTCTTCGCCTGGATAGGCGAGGACTCGATTCTTCTCGACATCGATGAGGCCGGTTGGGCGCTTGCTCATCCGCATCTCGAGAAACTGCTCGTCGCCGACGATGTCGAGTTCGAGGAGCAGCCGGACATGGCCGTTATCGATATCGAGGGCGCGCGCGCCTGCGATGCCGTCCGCGCGGTTGTGGCGCAAGCCGCCGCGCTCGATGAATGGCGATGGGTTCAGGCGGGGAGCTTTGCTGCCGGCCGCCTGCCTCGTTTCGGCGCGAACGGGTTCTCGCTGCTGGCTCCGCGCGCCGGGGCCGAATCGGCAGTTGAATCGATTCGCGCGCTTGGCGACGATTTCCGGCTGATAAATCCGGCGGCGCTTGAAATTGTCAGGGTGGAACACGGGCTCGCGCGGGTCGGCGTGGATACCACCGCCAAAACGATAGCCCTGGAAGCACGGCTCGAGCGCGCGATCTCGTTCGACAAAGGATGCTACGTCGGGCAGGAAACGGTCGAGCGGGTTTCCGCCCGCGGCGGTCTCAAGAAAAAGCTCCTCGGCCTTCGCTTCGCCGGCGACCGCGTGCCGCAAACGGGCGCGCCCGCTCATCTGGATGGAACGGAAGTCGGCGTTGTCACCAGTGCCGTTCTTTCACCGCGGTTCGGCGCGATCGGACTCGCCATCCTGCACCACAGCGCGTGGGAGACAGGCGTCCGCCTCGCGATTGCGGGTAACGGCGAACAGATCGAGGCCCGGGTCTGCGACATTCCATTTCGCTCAAGTTTGAAGTAAAGCAGTGGATCACTTCTGATTCCTGCATCAGTAGAGGAGAAACGAGAAATGGCAAACGTGCTTGGCAAGCGCTACCTGTGCGAGAAATGCGGCACCGAGGTGCTTTGCAACAAAGCCGGTCAGGG
>JAJPKP010000020.1 GCA_021323675.1 Pseudomonadota bacterium
AAAATGTAACAAAGGATGGTTCAGGCGGGGTCGTAGTTCAGCTCGGTTAGAACGCCGGCCTGTCACGTCGGAAGTCGTGGGTTCAAATCCCATCGGCCCCGCCAAAATCATTGCAGAGTTCCCGCAGCCGGCCTGCATCCGGATGCGGCAGGTGACGAAACGTGAAGCTGACCGAACAAACCAAGAGCTTGTCGCACGAGGAAGCGCTTCGCAATCGGCGATGGCTCGTGATTGATGCCACCGACCGGCCTCTCGGCCGAGTCGCGACCCGCGCCGCGAGCCTGCTGCGCGGAAAGCATCGCCCCGAATTCACCCCCAACCAGGACACCGGCGACTTTGTGGTTGTGATCAACGCAGCCAAGGTCAAGCTGACCGGTGCGAAGGGGAGTGACAAGGTTTATCATCGCCACACCGAATACCCCGGGGGCATCCGCACCACGACGGCCGGCAAACTACGCGAATCGCGGCCGGAGCGGCTGATCGAGACGGCAGTTCGCGGGATGCTGCCCAAGAACCGGCTCGGGAGGCGCTTGTTTACCAAGCTCAAGGTTTACGGAGGCGCGGATCATCCGCACTCGGCCCAGCGCCCTGAACCGGTCAAAGTCTAACCAAGGATACGAATCGTCAAATGGCAGAGAAAAAGAACGTTATCTGGAGCACCGGGCGCCGCAAGAGCGCGGTAGCGCGTGTGCGCCTGCTCCCGGGCGCCGGGAATATCGTCGTCAATGATCGATCGCTGGAAGACTATTTTCCCCGTGACACCTCGCGCATGAGGATCCTCGAACCGTTCGAACTGACCGAGACCAAGGGGCAGTTCGATATCGTGGTCCGGGTCGAAGGGGGCGGTATTTCCGCTCAAGCCGACGCGGTACGCCATGGAATCTCGCGCGCACTCGTTGAATCTTCGGAGACCTTGCGCCCGGCACTTCGCAAGGCCGGGATGCTGACTCGCGATCCGCGCGAGGTCGAGCGCAAGAAATACGGGCGCCACAAGGCCCGCAAACGCCCGCAGTACTCGAAGCGGTAACTCCGCGGGTCTGCACGACCAGATTTGTTCCCGCCCATTGCACAGGGCCGGCGGCTTCAGCCGCCGGCCCTGTGTTTGTTTTCGCACGTAATATCTACAATCTGACAGATTTTGATTGACAGGAGGCAGGCGGCCAAATAGAAGGGTGCGGTAAGCGGCGAAGGAATGGCAGAATGCGTTCGTTCCACACTGAAAAAATTGCCTATCGGACCTTCTCTTATTTACTTCTTCTGCTTCTTCTGGCCGCGATAAATCCGGCTATCGCGCACGCACAGGCAGCCCCGGCGGGAACAGCCTCGCAAGTATCGGGCACGGTGCAGATTCAGCGCGGCGCCGCGACCATTCCGGCCACGCAGGGGATGCAGATCATGGTCGGTGACCGGATTATTACCGGCGACGACGGCCATATTGTCGTTTTACTCACCGACCAGAGCACCCTCGAACTCGGTGATTCCGCGAACATGGTCATCGACCAGCACGCAGGCAGCTCAACCAGGGTCAACCTGGCGGGCGGGGCGCTTCGATCGTTCGTGAACCGCACAGTTGGCGCGGCCGCTCCCAACTTCGAAGTCCATACTCCCAACGCGGTCGCTGCCGCCCGAGGCACACTCTTTGACGTGGTCTACCTTCTGGGCCTGAAGCGGCCTACCTACGGCGACATCCAGAACTTCACGGACGTGTCCGTGTATGAAGGATTGGTCAACCTTGCGAACATCAACAATCCTGCTGG
The DNA here is from genome assembly GCA_021323675.1 of Pseudomonadota bacterium. GTDB lineage: Bacteria > Desulfobacterota > Binatia > Binatales > Binataceae > JAFAHS01. Next base: position 1,758 of record JAJPKP010000020.1, read on the forward strand.
CGGGGTGAGCGTCCCGGCGGGTTACGAGTCTACGGTGGCAGGCACGAATAATCCTTCGGGACCCGGTCCGTTGGGGATGACGGGTGCATCAGCGTTCGGCGGTCCTGCGGGCGCCAAAGGCGTCGCGGCCAGCGGAATACTGTCGCCCGTCTCGACCGTACCGCCTCCCTCCTGCCCGGTCTGCCCCGAGCCGCCTGCTCCTCCCGCGACCAATCCTGGCCCGGCTCCGGGTGCACCCTGAGGAGGTGGCTGGTGGTGAGGATGCATAAGAGATTGCAGTATCTTGCCTGCGCGCTGGCAACGTTGGCGTGCGTGACCCTGGTTCAGACGAATGCTTCTGCGGCGGGGTTCTTTGATGATCTCTACCCGGGGTTCTTCACAATCCAGCGTCCGGGAACCCTGAACCTGATTGGCTTCACCGGAGGGTACGTCAGCGACAAGTACGGCACTGTCCAGGAAGGTTTCCAGTTTGAACAGAGCGTGACTCCATACATCGGAGCTGTAGGCCGGATAACCGGCTACCAATTGTGGGAGGGCGAAGGATTCGACAACCCTCTCAATCCCGGGACGGGTCATGAGGCACGACTGAACTTTGCTAGGTTTCAGGGCGGAGTTGATTTGAACCTCTATCCGGGCACGCATCTGTTCATCCTCGGCGGCAGGGATGCCGGGAACAGTCATGCGAGTACGATCGAGGGCGATTTCTCAACCTGGCTCTTCCTGCACAGCCTGCATCCGGTGAATTTTTCCTTCTCCTCGAATCACAACTATGAGAACAGTGTGACCAGCACCTCGGTCGATCTGCAGGCTATCGTGCTCTCCACGCGACGCTGGATTTTTCTGGCCGGTGGCGGTGGAGCGTTCTATGTCGGAGGCTTCATTCCGGATCTTCAAGGCCAGGGCGGCCCCGACCTGGGCGTCTATTACCGGCCGTGGAACATCGGCGCGAGCGCACAGGCGGGATACGGTGCGGCGCATCAGTACGGTCAGTTGAGCATCTACAAGCAGCTCACGTTTTTTGAATAGATTCGCCGCGCGCCTCGATCCTCGCGCGGTTGCCTGCCCGTCCGATGGCGCACCCTCCGGCGGCGCGCTAGTGTTCTAATTCGGCAGTTTTGACCGTCGATGGCTGATGCGGCGATAAAGCGGCGCTCCCGCCTCAAATTCCATTGGGCCACTTTTCTGCTCGGCCTGGCGGTTACCGCGGCGATTTTCGCCCTCTTCGTCCTGCACCCATCCCTATTGGTGACCCTTGAACTGAAGACCTCGGACGTGCGAATGCGCCTTCGCCCCTCTCCTCCATCGTCCAACCAGGTTGCAATTGTGGCGATTGACGACCAGAGCATCGCCGAACTCGGCCACTGGCCGTGGTCACGATCGGTTCTGGCCAAACTCCAGAGAGCCTTGATCGATTACAAGGTCAAGGTAGTCGGCTACGACATTCTTTTCACCGAATCGGATCCGGCGGATATCGAGCGAGAAGCGATTGTCGACAAGCTCCGATCCACGGGGCTGAGCTCCGATCAGTTGAAGGCGTTGGCCGGCACAAACCACGATGAAGAATTCGCCGAAGCCATAAAAGCTCAAGGCAGCACGTTCTTAGCCTACAGCTTTGCGTCGCATGCGGTCGGTAAAGCTCCAACCGAGGTTCCTGCCGGCTACACCTCGGAAATGATCAAGCCATGGCCTTTGGCCTGGGGAGCGCGCCGGGCGCCGGGCGCAAGCGATCAGTTTTTCGATGCGAGCGCGTACGCCCCGCCGATTCCGGTCCTGAATAGCGCGGCCAAAAAAGTGGCGTTTGCCGACGCGGAAAGCGACGCTGACGGAGTTTTTCGACAGGAACTCACGGCAATCAAGTTCGACAACCGCCTGTGCCTCCCGCTGTTTCTCGCCGTGGTGTGGGGCTTCGAGGACTATCCGCCGCTCGTGGCCAATATCGCGCAATACGGAATTCAGAACGTGATGATCGGCAACACCGTAATCCCGGTCGATGAATTGGGCAGGATGGTGGTGTCGTATCGGGGTCCCGCAGGGACCTTTCCGCACTACCCGGTAGCCGACGTAATCGCTCATCGAGTGCGTCCGGAAGATCTGGCCGGAAAGATTGTGCTGGTGGGCGTAACCGGAAAAGGGCTCGGCGACCGGGCCGTCACTCCCGCCGGTTACGAGTTTCCGCGAGTCGAGATACACGCCAACGCCGTCGAAGACGTTCTCACCAACAATTTCGTCAACCGGACCAGGACCTACACCCTCGTGATGGAACGCGCGTGGGCTGCCCTTCTCGGCATCGGGGTTTCAATTGCCGCGGCATGGCTCAGCGCGGCGTGGTCGATTGTGGCGATGGCGGCGCTGGTGGCGGGCTACTTCGGCTTCGCGCATTACGTGCTCGTCGATGAGGGCGTGATGCTGGGCGTCGTGTTTCCCTTCATCACCACCGCGGGGACGATCGTGGTGCTGCTCGGTTATCGGTATATCACCGAAGGCCGCGCGAAGGGGCATCTGCGGCACGCGTTCGAGCACTATCTGCATCCGGATGTCATCGAGACCGTTGTGGACGATCCGGAAGGATTGAAGCTGGGCGGTGAACGGCGCCATCTCGCGATCCTGTTCGCGGACATCGTCGGCTTCACCTCGCGCGCCGAAAAGTCCGACCCGGCCGAACTGGTCGCGATGCTCAATGTTTACATGACGCGAATGACCAACATCATTCTTGAAAGCGGCGGCGTCGTGGACAAGCTGATGGGCGACGGAATCATGGCGTTCTGGGGCGCTCCCTATGCGGTTGAAAATCCTTCGCGCAGCGCAATCGAGGCGGCGCTCCGGATGCTGTCGGCGCTCGAACAGATGCGCACGGAAGATGCTCGCTTCAGAGACCTCAATATCGGCATCGGAATCGCCACGGGCGAAGCGATCGCCGGCAACTTCGGCGGCGAACGCCGCTTCGACTACTCGGTTATAGGCGATACGGTGAATTTCGCCTCGCGCCTCGAGGACTCACTCGCAAATTCGGCGTCCGGCTTCTGGTGAGCAGGACGACCTTTGCGGAAGCCGCCGATTCCTATGTCGCCCGCGATATCGGCATGGTCAAGGTGAAGGGCAAGGACGTGCCCGTGCCGATCGTTGAAGTGGTTGGACACTCCGGTGACGGCGTTGACCCGTCATTCTACCAGCAGTTCGAGCGTACGGTTGAAATGCTCAAAGCGGGCGACACGGAGTTGGCGCGTGCCCAGCTCCGGAAGATGATCGCCGAAAAGCCGAACGACGAAGTTTTAAGCCTGTACCTGGCGAAGCTCGAGGAATCGTCCGGCGCGCCTGCGCGCGAGATGATTTTCGAGTTTGAAAGCAAGTGAACTGGCTCGGTGCGGGGTTTCGTGATACTTGGATGAACAAATCGCTATTGGAGGCTGCCAGGGGAGTTCGATGGCACACGACAGGATTCGCGTTGCGGTCGTAGGCGCATCCGGGTACTCCGGAATCGAAGCGGTTAGAATTCTTTCCGCGCATCCGTTCGTGGAGATTTCAGCGCTTACCTCCGAACACTACGCGGGCCGCGAAGTTGCCGATGTGTATCGCCATATGGCGGGTGTCGATCTGCCCCCTTTCGAGGAACTGCGCCCGGGGTTTCTCGCCGGACGCGCCGACGCCGTTATCTCGTGCCTGCCGGAAAAAGTCGGCTTCCAGATGATAACCGACCTGGTGGGATCCGGAGTCAGGGTTATCGACGTCTCGGCGGACTTCAGGCTCAAAGACCCCGGAGTGCATCGATCGACCTACGGCTTCGAGCATCCCGACCCGGCGCTGGTAAAGGAGGCCGTGTACGGCCTGACCGAGTTCCATCGCAAGGAACTGCGGGAGGCGCGGCTGGTGGCCAATCCGGGATGCTATCCGACGGCCGCGCTCCTCGGCCTCATCCCTCTGATTCGGCGCGATCTGATCGAACCGGATTCCATCGTGATCGACGCCAAGTCGGGCACGACCGGGGCTCGGCGCGCCGCCTCCGTCGAATATCTGTTCGCTGAAGTCAACGAGAACTTCCGCGCCTACAAGGTCGGCACGCATCGCCATACGCCGGAGATCGAGCAGGAAATCAGTTCGGTATTGGGTCGCGAGGTGCCGGTTGTGTTCGTGCCGCACTTGCTGCCAACGACTCGCGGAATTTTGAGCACAATGTTCATGCGAGTGCGCGGCGCTACCACTGAAGAAGACGTGCAGGCCGCATTCGAGGCGAGTTTTGCAAAGGCTCGATTCGTGCGGCTTCTGAGATCGGGCGAGCTGCCGGAATTGCGCAATGTGCGCGCCACCAACTTTTGCGAAGTCGCGTTCGTGCTCGACCGCAGGCGCCGGACTCTGATCGTGATTACCGCGATCGACAACCTGGGCAAAGGCGCCGCAGGCCAGGCGATCCAGAATCTTAATGTGATGTTCGGCTTCGACGAGGCCGCGGGACTGCTTACCGCCGCTCCGGTCCCTTAAGAATTTCTCGTGCTGAGCGCCGCTTCCGGATGCGGCGCTCATACGCGCAATCGGCGGCTTTTACGCCGGCGGATGCCTATGCGACACGACGCATCAGTTCGAGGATGTCGTAGCCGGTGATGTCCCTGCTCTTCTGAGACCAGTCCTTGAGCTCCGCTTCGGAGACCATCCCCGCCTGAGCCCCCTTTGCGAGGTCCATCAGCGCGATCTTGATCGTCGCCTCGTCGATCATTTCGCCCGTCTTCGGATCCGCCATCGAGCCCCCGCCCTTCTCGTGGTAGAGCTTCACGACGCGCCGCGCGTCTTCGACCTGTTCGGCGCTCGGGGTATAGCAGGCATTGGCGATCTCCGCCTGCTGCGGATGGATTACCCAGGTGCCGTCCATGCCGAGATTCGCGGAGGCGACGTTTTTGGCGCGGAGCTGCTTTTTGAGTTGCTCGATGCGTTCGGAGGAATCGGTGTTTTTCCAAATCCGGATGAAAACGTTGTCGATCGCGTGCAGGCCGGCAGCCTTCGCCGCGACGACGACGGCCTGCTTGGAGTAGTTGAAGTTGATGTGCTGATCTTCCACGATTTCGCGGATGCCGAGGTTGGCGGCAAAGTCGGCAATTCCGAACACCAGCCCGCACATGCGGTCTGAGGCGGTCGCAATCTCGTAAGCGTGGATGAGCGCATGCGGCGTCTCGATCAGGGATTCGATCTGCACCCGATACTTCCATCCGCCCCGCTTCTCCAGATCGTCAAGCAGCCGGGAGACCTGCTTGATTTCCTCGGGACCGCGGGTCTTGGGGAGCATGATTCCGTGAAAGCGGTTCGGCGCCCCGAGCATCACCGCCTCGAGGTCGCCCTTGAAGAACGGTGAATGGATGTTGTTCGGGCGGACGGTCACGACCTTCTTTCCGAAGTCGAGGGTATTGAGCGCCTCGACCATCGTCTTGCGGCTCTTTTCTCCCTTGAATTCGTAGGGACAAGCGTCCTCGAAATCCGCCATCACATGGTCGACGGGTGCTTTAACCGGGTCGGCGGCATTCTGATGAAGCTTCATGCTGTGGCCCGGATAGGTCATCTCGGTGCGGGGGATTACGAAACGAGTGCCGTTGTCCAAAACGTACATTTCTCTTCCTGCCTTTTTCGGAAATAGACCGCGACGCGAGTCAGGCCTTCTTCAGGTAATGCGATTTTCGTTTGATCAGCACGGTCCGATCGATTTCGACCACCACCGTGCCGTCCGCCTTCTTGCCCACGAGTTTGAACTTGACCAGCCCGGCGTCGGGACGGTTGGAATCGCGCTTTTCGAGGACGGTGGATTCGGCGTAGATGGTGTCGCCGTGGAAGACCGGGTTTGTGTGCCGGCCGTTGTCCATCTCGACCTCCGCGATCGCGTTCTCGCTCGTATCTTCGGAGGCAAGCCCGACGGTAAACGCGAGGACGACGCCGCCATAAACCACGCGGCGGCCGTTGTAGTAGGTCTTGGGATCGCGATCGACCAGGTCCTGGTTGAAATGCAGCTCGGCCGTGTTCATGACCATCGAGGTGAAGATATGATTGTCGGCCTCGGTGATCGTGCGGCCGCGCTGATGAACCAGCGTGTCACCGACCGTGAAATCTTCGAAGTAGCTGCCGTCGCTCGTGATGCTCATTGTTAACCCTGCTGCTCCATGATTCGGCGGCCAATCACTTCGTATTGAATTTCGCTGGTACCCTCGAAGATCGAAAGCACCCGCGCATCGCGCCAGAAGCGCTGCGCCTCGAACTCCATCGAATAGCCGTAGCCGCCGTGAATCTGCATCCCCTCCCGGGTGACCCGTTCGGCCATCTCCGCGGCAAAGGCCTTGGCAAGACCGGCTTCGTAGTCGCTCCGTTTGCCGGTGTCCTTCTGCGACGCGGCGAAGTAGCAAAGCTGCCGCGCCGCTTCGATTTCGACCGCCATATGCGCAAGCTTGTGGCGGATCACCTGGAAATCCCCGATCGGCTGGCCGAACTGGGTGCGCTGCTTCGCGTATTTGACCGCGCATTCGAAGGCCGCCTGCGCGACGCCCACCGCGCGCGCCGCCGTCTGAACTCGAGCAGCCTCGTAAGACGACATCAACTGGTAGAAGCCCCTGCCCTCCTGGCCGCCGATCAAATTTTCAGCCGGCGCGTAGGCGTCGTCGAATTGCAGCGCATAGCTGCGCATCCCGTGGTAACCGATGGTCGGAATCGGCGATCCGGTCAGCTGCGGCGGCATGAAATCGTCGCCCGGCTCCTTCTCGAACAGGATCAAGGAAAGCCCCTTGTGGCGCTTGGAGATGTCCGGGTCGGTGCGCGTCATCACGGTCAGCATCTGCGCGCGATTCGCGAACGTGCACCACATCTTCGAGCCCTTGATCAGGTACCCGTCGCCCTGCTTTACCGCGCGGGTTTTGAAGGACGCGGTGTCGGAGCCGGAGTCTGGTTCGGTGAACGCGGCGGCGGTCAGGATCTCGCCGCGCGCGATCTTCGACATGTACTTCTTCTTCTGCGCGGGCGTTCCATTGGAGCTGATCAGGGTTCCGGTGATGATGTTGCGAGTCATCACGGAACCGACCGAGAGCCATCCCCGGGACAGCTCCTCGGTGACAATCGCCATCGCGATATAGTCGAGGCCCAGCCCGCCTTCTTCGGCCGGGAAGATCACGCCGAAATAGCCGAGCTCGGCCATCTTTTTCAGGATGTGTTCGGGAATTTCCTTGTTCTGCCGGTCGAGGTCGTTGGCGATCGGCTTTACCTCGGCCTCCACGAAATCGCGGACCGAGCGGCGAATTTCCTCATGTTCGGGTGTAACCAGCGCCATTGTTGAAATTACTCCGCTTTGACGTTGCGCTTGCGAATAAGGACCGGCCGCTCGTATTCAAGCACTTTTTCACCGCGCTGGTTGTAGCCGGTGGTGCGAAACTTCACCACGCCCCGGTCGGGACGCGAGGTGTCGCGTTTTTCCAGGACCAACGATTCTGAGGTCAGGGTATCGCCGGGATAGACCGTGGCCAGGTACTTGAGCTTCTCGTATCCGAGGTGGGCAATCGCCCGTTCGCTCAGATCTTCGACCGAAAGTCCAAAGACCACGTTCATCACCAGCAGATGGTTTACGATCACGCCTTCGTAGCCGATCGACCGCGCGTACTCCCGGTTGAAGTACGCTGGGTTGAAGTTCATCGTGACCGACGAAAAGAAAGCGTTGTCGCCCTCGGTAATCGTGCGGCCCCAGTGATGCTTGAACAGGTGGCCGACCTCGAAGTCCTCGAAGTAGTGGCCCCGCTCGATTTTGCGCACCGCCATGCCTATCGCGCCTCAGCTTGGATTGAACTGATTCTAGCCGCAGCCTCACCGAACCGCGAACGGAAAGCCCAAATTCACTCGAGCCGAAGCCGTTTGGGTCCGCTCTCCGCTGATGAAACAGGTTCGAAGGCTGCGCACAGGCCGGAAGCCCTTTTATGGAATCGTTGCGAGCGGGTCAACCTTTCATTAGGCGGCTTTGCGGCGCGCCGGGGTCCGCATAAGAGCTCATGAAACGTTAATCGGGTTCCGCTTGGGCGGCGCCCTACCGTACAGTCGTTAGCCTGTTGTCAAACGAACGGCAAACCGGTAGCTAGTTTGACCGCTGCCCGGCCGAGGGATCAGGTGGCGGCGGCGAACCGCGTATTTTCCCGATGCGCGCCGCGTTCGCGCGCGATATTGTGAGATACCGGTGATCGACCCGCGAATATCTCTGAGCCAACCGGTTCGACGCCGGTGGTAACTGGAACAGATTATGAGCCAAAAGGAAGTCTACGAAATCGGCGAAATGCCCCCTATCGGGCACGTGCCCAAATACATGTACGGCCAGCTTATCCGGGCCGATCGTTTTGGGCATCCGCGGCAGGCCTTCAAGGTCGAGAAGGTTCACGTGCCCGAACTGAAGCCCGACGAAGTCCTCGTTTATGTGATGGCCGCCGGAATCAACTACAACAACGTCTGGGCAGCGCTGGGATCGCCGGTTGACGTAATCGCGGCACGCAAGAAAGCGAACTACGACCACAGCGATTTTCACATCGGCGGCAGCGACGCATCGGGAATCGTTTACGCGGTTGGCAAGGATGTTTCCAATGTCAAGGTCGGCGACCGTGTCGTCATTCATTGCGGCGTATGGGATCGCGACTGTCCCGCGGTCCGAAGCGGCGACGATCCGATGTACGATCCATCGTTCAAAATCTGGGGTTACGAAACCAATTGGGGCAGCTTCGCGCAGTTCAGCAAAGTGCAGGCCCATCAGTGCATGCCGAAGGCCAGGCACCTAACGTGGGAAGAGGCGGCCGCGCCGACGCTCGTGGGCGCCACCGCCTATCGGATGCTGATGGGATGGCCGCCGCATACGGTGCGAAAAGGCGACGTCGTGCTGGTGTGGGGCGCATCGGGCGGTCTCGGCTCGATGGCCCTTCAAATCGTCAAGGCCGAAGGCGGCGTTCCGGTGGGCGTGGTTGGCGACGATCGCAAGATCGAATTCTGCAAGCGGCTCGGCGCCAAGGGCTGCATCAACCGCAAGAACTTCAAGCATTGGGGGATGCTGCCGCACTGGAAAGACGATGCCGCATTCGCCAAGTGGACCGCGGAAGCGCGCAAGTTCGGCAAAGCCATCTGGGATATCATCGGCGAGCGCAAAAGCCCGCGGCTGGTTTTTGAATTCCCCGGCGAAGACACCATCCCCACCTCAGTGTTTGTCTGCGATACTGGCGGGATGGTCGTAATCTGCGCGGGACATACGGGCTACAACGCGACGATCGATCTGCGCTACCTGTGGATGCGTCAAAAGCGGCTGCAGGGCTCGCACTTCGCCAACGACGAACAATCCTACGCGTTCAATCAGCTCGTGATCGACGGCAAGATCGATCCCTGCCTAGGCAAGACCTTCACCTTCGATGAGATCGGCCATTGCCATCAGCTCATGCTCGAGAACCGGGCGCCGGAAGGCAACATGGCGGCGTTGGTGGGCGCGCCGAAAGCCGGGATGAAGGATCTGTAAAGAATTCGCAAGAATCCCGCATCAATCTCTTAATCCGCCCTTTCGTTTACGCGGCAGGCCGACATCTGTAGAGTCGCTCGCTTGCCGAACTCCGCATCGAGTGGACGGCCTTGTCGTGAGCAAAGATGACCTTTTTCCAGAACCCGAGGTCCACGAGGATGCGGCTGCTGGCTGTTGCCGCAGTCGCACTCTTTCAATTGTCGTCAGGATGCGCCAAGCGCTTCTTTCCGGAGACGTCCACTTCCGCATGGATCGGCTCGGCCAGAGTCGCACAGGAAAAGACCCTTCCGGAATGGATCGGAAAAGATCGCAGAGATCTGGTCGACAAGATGGGAGAGCCGAGGATGGCCGTGCCGATGGAGTCGGGCGCGGAGGAACTCTATTACTCCTATCAAGGCCACAAGTATTATTTCGAAACCGATCTCAAGGGCAGGATCAAAACCGCCGTGCAAACGGATTGATTCCTGCCTCACCGGCCTGAACAACACCTTCCGCAGGCTTGTGCCCGGGCATTAGGCAGGCGCCTCAACTGGACTACAATCCGGAGTTGAGATGACTTCGCCCACGATGCTTATGCATGCGCTGGAGGATGCGGTTGAAGGCGACGTGCGCTTCGACCGGGGCAGCCTCACCGTCTATTCCACCGACGCATCGAACTATCGGCAGGTTCCGATCGGAGTGGTCGCGCCGCGGCACGACGGCGATGTCGCGGCAGCCTTGCGGATTGCGCGCGAGAACGGCGTCCCGATCCTGGCTCGCGGCGGCGGCACCAGTCTGGCCGGCCAAACGACTAACGCCGCGCTCATACTGGATTTTTCGAAATACATGAACCGGATTGCCGCTATCGATCCGGGCCGCCGCGTCGCTACGGTGGAACCCGGCGTCGTACAAAGCCATCTCAACGCCGCCCTTGCCCCGCATGGCCTCTTCTTTGCCCCCGATCCGGCAACCAAGGACCGATGCACTATCGGCGGAATGGTCGGCAACAACTCCTGCGGGGCCCACTCCGCCGCGTATGGGAAAACCGTCGATAACACCGAAGCGATCGAGGCGATGCTGTATGACGGACACCGGCTCGCGCTGTCGGGCTCGATGAGCGAGCAGGCGCTGCTTGCCGCGGGGCAGGGTTCCGGACGCGAAGCGGAGCTGCTGCGCAGGCTGCGGGACCTTCGCGATCGATGCGCGCAATCGGTGCGCGCGCATTTTCCGAAAATACCGCGACGTGTCTCAGGCTATAATCTCGACGAGTTGCTGCCGGAACGCGGCTTCAATCTCGCCCGCGCCCTGGTAGGCTCCGAGGGAACCTGCGCCGTCACGCTGCGCGCCACCTTGCGGCTCTTCCCGCGTCCCAAATTCGTAACGATGGTCGTAATGGGCTTCGACGATGTTTTCGTCGCGGCCGACCAGACTCCCTGGATTCTCGCTCATCGCCCGGAGGCGCTCGAAGGCTTCGACCATCACCTGCCCGACTTCGCACGGCTCAAGGGCATGCCCGGCGTCCGGTTGCTGCCCGATGGGCGAGCGTTTCTGATCGCGGAGTTGGGAGCGGACTCCGAGGCGCAAGCGCGCGACCGCGCCGGCCTTCTCGCGGACGAAGCGAAGAAGCGTCGCTCGTGCTCGGGGATCGGAATTCTCTCCAACACTGTCGAGCAGAGTTTGGTCTGGCGGCTTCGCGAGTCGGGTCTTGGCGCGGGCGCTTTCGTAACGGGCCATCCCCGCACCTGGCCGGGCGCGGAAGATGCCGCGGTGCCGCCGCAACGTCTCGGCGCGTACCTGCGACGCTTCGACGACCTGCTCAGCCGCCATTCGCTTACAGCGGCGACATACTACGGCCACTTCGGCGAAGGATGCGTCCACGCGCGCATCAGCTTCGATCTCGGTTCGCGGCAGGGCGTTTCAGTGTTTCGCGCGGCAATGGAAGAAATTGGCGCGCTGGTCGCTGAGTTCGGCGGCTCACTTTCCGGCGAACACGGGGACGGACTGGCACGGTCTGAATTATTGCCGGCCATATATCCAAAGGACCTGATCGACGCCTTTCGCGACTTCAAGCGCGCGTTCGATCCGGATTTCCGGATGAATCCCGGTGTAATCGTCAATCCTCATCCGCTCGATTCTCATTTGAAGCTGGCCGGCAGCTACTCGCCAAAGACGGTGGCGACACATTTCGATTTCTCCGCCGAGGGCGGCCTTGCGGGCGCGAGCCTCAAATGCGTCGGCCTGGGCAAATGCCGCAAGACCGACGCCGGCACGATGTGTCCGTCGTACATGGCGACTCGCGAGGAGAAGCATTCCACGCGCGGACGCGCCCGGCTGATCTTGGAAGCGCTCGCCGGAAACCTGCTCGCCGGAGGGTTCACCGACCCAGCCGTGAAAGAGGCCCTCGACCTTTGCCTGTCATGCAAAGGATGCCTGGGAGAGTGTCCGGCATCAGTTGATATGGCAGCTTACCGTGCGGAGTTCTTTTCCCATTACTACCGGCGGAAGTTCCGGCCGTTGAAGTCGCACTTCTTTGGACGATTGCACGAAATTGCCCGGACCGCATCGCTTGCGCCACGACTCGCCAACGCACTGGCGCACGCTCCAATCGCGGGGCGGTTGGCCAAGGCCGCCCTCGGATTTCATCCGGCCCGTGAATTGCCGCGGTTCGCGGCGCGGCCGTTTACCGCGGAGTTCGCCGAATCGCATCGGCGCAGACAGGATACCGGCGCGCACGAAATCCTGCTGTTTCCCGACACCTTCAACAATTTCTTCGAACCCGAGGTCGCTACATCCGCAGTGGAAGTTCTCGAACGCGCGGGCTTCAGCGTCAGCATCCCCAATCGGGACATATGCTGCGGACGTCCGCTGTACGACCAGGGGATGCTGGATCGGGCGAAGCGAATGCTGGTGGACGCGATGGAAGTGCTGGGACCGGCGGCTGCGCGCGGCATCCCGATTGTCGGCCTTGAACCGGGATGCATCCTGACCTTTCGCGACGAGCTGCTGAAGATGTTTCCCGGCGACGATCGCGCGAAGTTGCTGGCGGACCGAGCGATGACCTTCGATGAATTCCTGGCGCGCGAAGCCCCTGAATTCGTCCCCGGAACCTTGCGAGGCAGTGCGCTCGTTCATGGCCATTGCCATCAGAAGGCCATCGCGGGATTGGATGGCGAAACCGCGCTCCTGTCGAAAATCGAAGGCCTGGAGTTCAAGGTGCTGGACGCGGGATGCTGCGGGATGGCCGGAGCATTCGGTTACGATCGCGAGAATTACGAAATCTCGGCGGCAATCGGCGAGCGCGTTCTGCTTGCGAGCGTGCGCGCCAGCAGCGCTGAAACCATCGTCGTCGCCGACGGTTTCTCGTGCCGATCGCAAATTCGCCACTTCTGTCCGGATCGCAGGCCGATGCATCTTGCGCAGCTTCTGGCGCAAGCGGCCAGGCCGGCACGCGGGTAGGAATGTCCGGCCTGACTGCGCTACATTTCCCTGGTTAAGGAACCACTATCATGATGAAACTTGGCATCACTTTACCGTTCGATCCTTTTCTGACCGGCCAGCATCTGGCCGAACTCGTGCGCACCGCCGAGCGATGCGGCTACACGGAGGCATGGTCGTACGAATCGTTCAGCACGGATGCATTCGCGCCGGTCGCCGCCGCCGGGATGATTTCGTCGAAGATGCGATTTGGCACCGCGATCGTGCCGGTGTTTTCGCGGCCTCCCGCGTTGATCGCGATGTCGGCAATCACGACGCAGTTGCTCACCGGGGGCCGTTCGTGCTGGGCCTGGGCATCTCGACTCCGAACATCATGCAAAACTGGATGGGAGTGCAGTTCCAGAAGCCCGTCACGCGGCTTCGGGAAACCGTCGAAGTCCTGCGCGCGATCTTCCGCAAGGAAAAGGTCACGATGCATGGCAAGATGGTCAATATCGACGGCTTTCGCCTGGACGTTCCGTTCGACAATCCTCCTCCGATCTACGTCGCGGCTCAGGGCTCGCTGATGCTGCGGACGGCCGGCGAAATCGGCGACGGGCTGATCATTAACTTCATCACTCCGGAGACGCTGCCGGCGATGCTCGATGAGACCCGGGCGGGGATGAAAGCGGCCGGCAAGGATCTCGCCACGCTGGACGTCGCGTGCCGGATAATCTGCGCCGTTGACGAAGACGATGAGACCGTGCGCTCCTTGTTCCGCCGGTCGCTGACCGCTTACGTTACCGTTCCGCAATACAACAAGTTCTTCCGCGAGATCGGGTACGAGAAGGAGGCGGGCATCGCCTTCGATGCGTGGCAAGCCGGCGATCGCAAGAAGGCGCTCGATTCGATTCCGGACGGGATGGTGGAAAAGATCTTCGTATTCGGCACGCCGGCGCAATGCGCGCGGCGGCTGAAGGACTACGAGCGCGCGGGAATTACCGCAAGCGCGCTCCAGTTCTCGTGCTTCGCGAAAGACCCCGAGGAACGCCGCGCCAAGGTTCTAAAGGCGATCGAGAACCTGGCGGAAGCCTGGCGCGCAGCCTGACGACGAGAGCGCTCTTTTCCTAACGGGGCGATGGCGAAAGCCGTCGCCCTTTCTTTTTCGGCACCTTGTGGATTCCGCAATCGCGGAGGCGCCGGCCAGGCGCGCAGGGCGGCCTCGCTTTTCATGCACGCCGGCAGATTCGATTCGATCAAAAGAACGTGCGCTGCGCGAGAAAGTACATTACCGCGCCCGCTATCGTGTAGGCGGCGATTCCCTCGAGCAGGCTTGCGCCGCTGGTCACCAGGAACAACCCCAGCACCAGCGCGGTCCCGACAATCGCCACAATCTGCTCGATTCTTCGTTCGCGGCGTTGCACACGCGCCACATGTTCGGTGATCCGCGCCCCGCAGTTTGGGCACACGCCGCCCCGTTTGACGCTGAGATCGGCTTCGCATTCGGGGCATTCAATTCTGGTCCTGAGCGGCATCGCCATTTGACGCTAGGCGCAGCCGCCGCTCCCTGCAAGCGTCCGGTTTTACCGGCGCGAGCGCCTCTGGTATATACTGGTTGACCATTTTTTATATTTTAGTCATTTAGTCATGGAGGAAAATCATGGCGGACAATTCATCGTTGGCAGGCAGGACCGCGGTCATAACCGGCGCATCAAGCGGCATTGGACGCGCCATCGCGGTGCGGCTCGCTCAGGCCGGCGCCCACGTGTTTCTCGCCGGTCGCTCCGCTTCTTCGCTCTCCGAGGCGGCCGCGGCCGCGCAAGCGGCGGGAGGAAAGGCCACTCCGATCACGGGCGACATCCGCGACCCCGGGCAGGTGCGGGCACTGGTGGACCAGGCGACGAAGGACACGGGGCGCCTCGACATCATGGTCAACAACGCGGGCGTGGAGTTTCCCAGTTCGATCGTGGACGGCGACCCTGAGCGCTGGCGGGCGATGCTCGAGACCAATGTGCTGGCACTGCTGGTGGGTTCTCAGGCGGCGGTGCGCGCGATGCGCGCTTGCGGCGCTCGCGGGCACATCGTAAATATTTCGTCGGTCGCGGGACGCCGGGAAGCATCCGGCGTCTATGGCGCGACCAAATGGGCGGTGAACGCAATCGCGACTTCGTTGCGCAAGGAACTGGAGAACGACACCATCCGCGTCGTCAATATCATCCCCGGTGCGGTCGCCACCAACTTCGCGCGCAACTTCCCGCCCGAGTTCGTTGCCAATATCCTCCAGTCCCTCGGCATCAAACAGGACTTCAAAGCGGGCGCAACCCTGCCCGCCGAAGTTCTCGATCGCGTCGCCAGTGCGGGCCGGCAGATCCTGGCGTCCGCCGATGATATCGCCCGAGCGGTGCTCTTCGCAGTCACTCAACCGATCGAATTGAACATCTTCGAGATGGTCGTTCGACCGCAACGCGAGTTTGCCCTTCCTTCATGAGTCCACGCGGCCGGAGCGCGGCGGGAGAAAAACGCGCAGCAATCCTCGATGCCGCGCTCCGGCTGTTCGGACGCTACGGTTACAAGCGCACTTCGATCGACGACATCGCATCCGAAGCGCAGATCGCAAAAGGAACCGTATACCTCAGCTTCAAGAGCAAGGAGGAAATCTTCCGCGCCCTCTGCGAGGATATCGCGCGGCGGCTCGAGGACCAGGCGCAGCAGGCGCGCGACTCCGACGCGCCGCTGGCCGATCGGATTCTCGCCATCCTGGAGGCCAAGTTCACCTTCGCTTTTGAGATCGTCCGAAGCTCGCCGCATGCCGCCGAACTGATGGATTCGAAAAACCGGCTTTCCGGAGGCGTGTTTGAGAGATGCTCCCGCCGCCATCAGCGGATCCTGCGCGAGGTCATCGAAGAAGCCGCCGGGCGCGGCGAGATATCCCCGGAGCGGTACGGCCTTACTTCCGCGGCGGTTGTCGACCTGCTGCTTGCCGGAGGCCACGGAATAGAGCATCTGGCTACAAGCTCGCCGATGCTGAGGCGGCGGCTGGCTGAGCTGGTGCGGGTCGTGCTGGCAGGCGTCGGCGGCGGCGCGGCCGAGAATCCGGTGCCCGTGTAGAGCCGGAGACCCCTCGCGGCGGTGTTTCTAGCGGCGGCGGCTCAAACGCCGCAGCCAGTCCTCATAGCCGTCGTCGCGCTGGCCGGAGAGCTCCGATGGCGTCCTGAAGGTCGTTCGGGGACCGCTTTCGAATCGCGCGTCGGACGGAGCCATTTCGAACTCCTGGCGGAAAGCGCGGCTGAAATGCGCCTCGCTCGAAAAGCCGGCCTCAAATGCGATCTCGGAGATGCGGCGATGACGATGCAGCGGATCGCGCAATTGCGCGAATGCCTTTTGCAACCGCCGGCGCTGAATGTATCGCGCCACGCCGCCGAGAGGCTCAAATATCCGATATAGCTGGCTCCTGGAAATTCGAAACCGGCGGCACAGACTATCCGGAGTTAGTTCAGCCGATCCCAGATTGTCACCCACGTAACGCTTCAGGCGATCGAGAAGCACGCCTTCAGTCTGCACCCGCGCTCGCGCCGCGTTTGACGAAGTGGGATAAAAGCTCGCCGCGATCATCTCCGCGGTGGCGCGCGCGACAATCGGCGCCTCATCCGCCGCGATTGAGTTCATCCTCCTCGCGAGCGACCTCAGGAAATCGGCGAGCAGACTTCCAAGGCCGCGATCGCCCGGCAGAACCAGCCCGTGCACGTTGGCAAAGGCCGGAAGCATCTCGAGCATCAGGTCGCGCGGCACGACGATCGCGATCGTGGTCGAAGTCAGCGTGTTCGAGGAATGCGGCTTGCCGAGATCGAGAATTTCAACGTCGCGCGAACGCACATGAAAACCGCTCCGGTTCGCCTCGCCCTCGAGTCCTCCGGTGTCATAAAGCTGGACGAGGTAATGATCGATTCCATCGGAAGCGATCCTGGCGGTTTTCCGCTCGAAGTGCTGGCCGCTGAAGTCAACCCCCGCGACCAGCATCTCGCCCAGGTTGTAGGCGCGAACCGACGCGGCGAAACCTTCAGGCACGCGCCCGCCGTGTGGCCTCACGTCGAATATTACATCGATACTTTCTCGCCACGCTTCGAAGCGATCGTCCGCTCGCTTCCACAGGTCGGTCGTAAAAACCGTGAAGGGCACTTCGGCGCCGTGTTCAGCTTGTTGCGCGCCATGACTCGGTGCGGCGTGCGATCGCTCTATCGATAGCGGGGATTCGTGAGTCTCGAGGGACATCGCAAGTCAGCCTTCTACCACAACGCGCGGCCCCGTCATTTTGTTGTCAACTCGATGCTAATTCTAAGAGATGCGTCCGTTTATGCATTCTCTGCCAAAAACTTCCGCACGCTGCAAGAAAGCCCCGCGTCAGATCAACGGGGAAAAGGCGGCCCGTGCGAAACGGGTCGCCATTGTGACGATGGAAAATGTCTGCCTGTGGACGGACTGCGCCGAGCGCGGCGATGGGCTCACGCACGCGCGCTGCGGCGTTTTGCCGCCGCATGCGACGCATGAACCCGATGAGCGCGCTTGTGAGAATCGACCGGCGGCTTTGCGAAGGCCTTTGCCGGCTTGGGCGCCGGGGCGGGCGATGCTTTGACCGGTTCATCGGCGGGCACAGGGGCCGGCGGCACCGCGGCGGCAGTCTGGGCTTCAAGGATTCGGCGGCGCTCAATCATCTCGATCTTTCTTTCCTTCCATCGCCGCAACCCGATTCTCATGTATTCCGCGTTGATGTCCAGCATGTCGCAGACGTTATCGAACGAGAAGACCCAGCGCTTGTCCTCGTGATTGATCCACTCGTCCGCTTCGCGAAACAGACGCTGTCCTTTGCTGGTGGCGGCGTCGATGCATTTCATGAAGCATTCGACGGCATCCTCCAACACGCTCAGGATTAGCCGCTTTTCGCCTTCAAGGAGATGCTTCTTGCGCATCGCCTCGAAATACTGGATGGGCAAGAGAGTGTCGGGCTCGAACAGGCTTGGCAGCCTTTCGTCCAGGGTTTCCTTCTCTTGCATCTTTCCTTGCGCTTCCCCAGTCCTTAAGTCGTGATTAGCTTCTTCCACCGCACCCCCGCCTCCTTCTCAAAGTCTTAAGACGCCGCCAGAGGGGCGTCTATTCACTCGTCGTCCTCGTTTTGCTCCCGGTACAGCTCGGTCCAGGCCATCTGGATCGCCTCAAGTTTGCCTTCCGTTGAAGACCCGGGATCATCGTCGAACTCGTCGAGGTCGATGACCCACTGGCGAAGATCGGTGAAACGAACATCCAGCGGGTTTATGCCGGGATGGTTTTCGGCCAGCACCTCCGCAATTTCCTCAGCCTGATCCCACTTGAGTCCCATCGTCAGAAAGCCTCCGTCAGGACACCTCTTCAACCGATTTCTTTTCCAGCGCCTGCTTGATCGCGAAGTCCATAATTCGGCCCGCGAACGGCGTGCTTAGCTCGTTCAATTCCTCGACCAGCCTGGAGATGAGCTCGCGATCTTCCGTCTTGCGTGCCGCATCCAGCCGCTCCGCCGCCTCTTCCAGACGCGCGCGTTCGCCACCCTCGATCAACTCCGGGAACTCGCCGAGCTGCTTGCGCAGGGCCCCCAGTATCTGCTCGGCGTCGTTGCGGGCAACGATCAGGAGACGCTGCTCGAGATCCTGCTCGCCCAGGTCGATCGCTTCCTCGAGCATCCTCTCGATTTCTTCGTCGGTCAGGCCGTAACTCGGCTTGACATCGATCGAATGCTCTCGGCCGGTGCGCTCATCGCGCGCACTGACATTAAGTATCCCGTTTGCGTCGATGAGGAAAGTGACGGCAATTCGGGGTAATCCGGCAGGTTGCGGCTCGATCGGACCTAATTTGAAGCGCGCGAGGCTGCGGCAATCCCGGGCCAGCTCCCGCTCACCCTGCAGCACATGGATGTCGACATGGGTCTGACTGTCGACCGCGGTGGTAAAGTTCTCCGTGACACTGGTCGGGATGGTGGTGTTGCGATGGATCAGCCGTTCCATCACCCCCCCCATCGTCTCGATCCCGAGCGACAGCGGAACGACGTCCAGAAGCAGCATATCGCCCTGCGTGCCCATCAGCACACCGGCCTGGACGGCAGCGCCAAGCGCGACGACTTCATCCGGATTCAGCGAACAGAGCGGCTCGCGGCCAAAGAGTTCGGCGACCCGCCGGCGCACCAGTGGCATCCGGGTTGCGCCCCCCACCAGGACGACAGCCTGCACGTCCGCGCCCGCAAGCCCCGCGTCAGCCAGCGCCATTTCGCATCGCTTGAGAGACCTCGCCACGAACGGCGCTGCGATTCTCTCCAGCTCCCCGCGGGTGAGCGATTTTCGAATCAGGTGGCCCGGCAATTCGAGCTTGATCTCGAACTCGTCGGCGCCGCTCAACCGTTTCTTCGCCTCTTCCACAGCCAGGCGGGCACTGTTCCATACGTGACGCTCGTGGCGCAGCTCTTCCGGAAGCTCCTCGAGCATCCAGTCGACCAGCGCACTATCTATATCGTCGCCACCCAGATGCGTGTCTCCGTTGGTGGACAGGACTTCGAAGATTCCTTCCTTGATGCTGAGAATGGAGATATCGAAAGTTCCGCCGCCGAGATCGTAAACGGCGACATTCCCCTCGGCCATTTTGTTGAGTCCATATGCGAGCGATGCCGCGGTGGGCTCGTTTACGAGGCGAACCACCTCGAGTCCGGCCAGCCGCCCCGCATCCTTGGTCGCTTGCCGCTGCCCGTCGTTGAAATATGCGGGCACTGTAATCACCACGCGATCGACCTTTTCGCCGAGCGCCCGTTCAGCGCGGCGCTTCAGGGCTACCAGTATCTCGGCTGAGATTTGCGGGGGCGTGAACGCCCGCTTGCCGATTTGAAAACGCACCACCGACCCGGACATATCGGCAAAGGTGTAACGATTGCGGTCTTCGGGGGCGATCTCGCCGCCTCCCAGTCCCATGTATCGCTTCACCGATCGGATGACCGCACCGAACTCGCCGCCGGAAAAGCCCACTGCGCTCACCCGCCCGTCCTTTTCGACCGTCAGATGAGGCTCCATCGCGATCGCGGCGCGGCCGGTATGCACCTCGCCGGTGGGCGCGATCGCTACGACAGATTCAAGCAAGGTCTCGCCGGTTTCGGGGTCAGAAATCACTCGCGGGACGCCATGGTCCATCACCGCGATCAGGCTGTTGGTAGTGCCCAGGTCTATTCCGAAAATTCGGCTCATCAGGCTGCCTTGAGATTTTCCAGCTCGCGATCGACGTCGCGGATCAAGGTGCGCAGATAGGCGATCTGGGAAAGGATCGCCTTCAGATCCGCCACGAGCCCCTTGGCGTCGTGGTCCGCGTTGTCCCAGCGCTCAAAATTGCGGGCCAGGCGCTCGCGCAAATCGTTCATAGCGGATTCAAGTTCGCCGCGGCGCGCGACCGTGCGATCGCGAAGCGCCTGAATTTCGGAGCCGCGAGCGCCGCGAAGCTCGGCAAGCTCGTCCTGAACTTCGAATACAAGTTCCGCAAGTTCGGAAGGAACCGATTTGTTGTTTTCCGCGAGTTTCTCGCCCCGCAGCTCGAGCCAGTACAACCCGCGTGCGACGGGATCGCGCAGTGTGCGATAGGAGCGGGTCAACAGCGCCGTGCTTCGCAGGCTCGCATCGCGCGCGCGGGCGGAAGCCTGGGCGAAGCGGTCGGGATGAATTCTGCGGCTGAGCTCGTGATAGGCGCGCTCGAGCGCGGCGGGGTCCAGAACCAGCTTGCGCGGAAGGCCGAGAGCGGCGAAGCAGTCCAGGTCAGCGCCGACGGGAGCGCCGCAACTCTCGCAAATCAATCGCGGCTCCTGCCGCCGTCCACATGACGGGCATTCGATCATCTTTGCGCCATGCACCCCGCATCCGCTCGTTCATACGACGAACGATTCCCCGCATCCACAACTGCGTTTGGCGTTGGGATTGACCACGCGAAACCCGGAAGACATCAGTTCTTCCGCGTAGTCCAGTTCGGAGCCGTTGAGATAAAGAAAGCTCTTCTTGTCGACGATGAGCCGTGCGCCGTCGCGCTCGAAAACCTTGTCGCGCTCCTTGGCGGCATCGATCTCCATCCGGTATTGCAGGCCGGAGCATCCGCCCCCGACAACCTTTACGCGCAATCCCGCCTGGTCGCCCTTGTCGGAAACCAATTGCTTGATCTTGTTAACCGCGTTGTCCGACAACGAAATCATCGATCGCGCGCGCCTTTTACTTCTCCTGCGCCCTGGCCGCTTGCGGCTCCTCGGCGCCGTCCTTGTGCTTTTTCCAGTCGCTGATCGCGGCTTTGATCGCGTCTTCGGCCAGCACCGAGCAGTGAATCTTCACCGGAGGCAGGTTCAGCTCCTTCACGATGAGCGTGTTCTTGATCGCCATCGCCTCGTCGATGTGCTTGCCTTTGACGAGTTCGGTCACGTAGCTGGAGCTGGCGATCGCGCTGCCGCATCCGAAGGTCTTGAAGCGGGCGTCTTCGATTACGCCGGAGTCGTTGATCTTGAGCTGCAGCTTCATCACGTCGCCGCACTCGGGCGCGCCAACCACGCCGGTGCCAACGTTGGGATCGTCCTTGGCGAAACTGCCGACGTTGCGGGGATTGTTGTAATGGTCGAGAACCTTATCCGAGTAAGACATCAGCGCCTCTCCGCCTTTTGTCCGTTAAGCTTTCCATTGGACCGATTTGAGATCGATCCCTTCTTTCGCCATCTCGTACAATGGCGACATCTCGCGCAACCGCTTGACCTCGCGGGTCACGCGGTCGGCAACGTAGTCAACTTCATCCGCGGTGTTGAATCTGCCCAGCCCGAAGCGGATCGAGCTGTGCGCAAGCTCCTCGTTGATGCCCAGCGCGCGAATCACGTAAGAGGGCTCCAGGGTAGCCGAGGTGCAGGCCGAGCCCGAGCTCACCGCGACATCGTTGATGCCCATCAGCAGAGATTCGCCTTCCACGTAGGCAAAACTCACGTTGAGATTGCCGGGCAAGCGCTCGGTGGGATGACCGTTCAGGTAGATTTCGTCAAGCCGCTCGAACAATCCGGCCTGCAGCCGGTTGCGCAGCTCGGTGAGGCGGCGAGCCTCTTCGGGAAGCTCTTTGGCCGCTATCTCGCATGCCGCTCCGAACCCCACGATGCCGGTGACGTTGAGGGTGCCCGAACGCATGCCGCGCTCATGCCCTCCGCCATCGATGATCGGAGTGAGCCGCACCCGCGGGCCCTTCGACCGCACATAAAGTGCTCCGACGCCTTTGGGTCCGTAGATCTTGTGACCGCTCATCGCGAGCAGGTCGATTCCATCCTTTTCCACATCGACCGGGATCTTGCCCACGGCTTGCACCGCATCGCAGTGGAAAATGACTTCCTTCTCCTTGGCGATCCGTCCGATTTCCCGAATCGGATGAATCGTACCGATCTCGTTGTTTGCGTACATGATCGAGATCAGCACGGTCTTGTCGGTTATCGCCTTGCGCACATCGTCCGGATCGACCATCCCGTGCTTATCTACCGGCAGATAGGTCACCGTCGCTTTGCCCTGCCGTTCGAGGGCGCGGCAGCTATCGAGCACCGCCTTGTGTTCCGTGACGCAGGTTATGACGTGGTTGCCCTTGTCCTTGTAGAACTCAACCACGCCCTTGATCGCCAGATTATCGGACTCGGTCGCGCCGCTGGTGAAGATAATCTCCTTGGCCTTCGCGTTGATGATCGACGCAAGCTGGTTGCGCGCCTTGTCAACCGCTTCCTCCGCCTCCCAACCGAAGCTGTGGTTGCGACTGGCCGCATTGCCGAACTTGGTCGTGAAATACGGCATCATCGCGTCCAGCACCCTCGGGTCGCAGGGCGTGGTCGCGTGATTGTCCATGTAAATCGGCGTCTTAACCATCGTGCTTTCTACCACTCGCTCGGACGGGCAATCCCGCCCCGGAAGCCTCCAATATTAGTGGACTACCTGAGTCCAGTATAGACCTACCGCCTCATCTGTCAATGTTTGCCAATACTGGACTTATTCAGTCTACTAAAGAGAAATGCCTTGTCTGTCAAAGCAAATTGCATTCGCTTACCGCCTGGTCAGGAGCAGAACGCGGCCCGCGATTAATTCCGCGCGCATTAGCCCGATTCCTTGCCTGGCTTTCCGATAAGAAGCCCGCCTGATACTCAGCGTCCGCTACCATCGTGAATCCTGGGATCGTTCCGGCATCAGCACGCTCCATGATCACTTTCTCAAGACCAAATGGAAAAAGCTCTCATGTAGAGACTAGAGGGGACCGCGATTGCCGGAGTCGAAAGCAAGCTCCATCATCCTGCGCTCGCTGCGTATCGCTTTGAGCGCGTTCTCGCGGGTCATCTCAAACTCGCGCTCGAGCCATGGCGCAAGGCGCACCAGGACAGCCTCCGTGTTCGCTGCAGGGTCAAGCAAATCCGCGGCTATACGACATTGAAACGCGACCCGTTCGATCCCGTCGTCGCGTTCGAGGACGAGCGTGAGCACCAGTCCTTCGTCCGTTCGCCGGTCGGGCGCGGCAATTTTCAGAAAGTAACGTCCGCGGCCGGTATTGATTGATACTGGCACGGCAACGGCTCGGGCCTGGTCTAGGCTGCGCGGCTGGAAACAGAGCCAACCTTGGAATGGCCTTCCCAGAACAGAACCACGGGACCGGCGATATAAACCGAAGAGTAGGTGCCCGTGATGAATCCGACCAGCAAGGTGAACGCCGAAGGCCGCAGGATGGGACCGCCGAACGCAAGCAGCGCAATCAGGACCATAATCGCGGTGCCCGAAGTCAGGATGGTCCGCGACAAAGTCTCATTAATCGCGCGGTTCATGATCGTCGCGATCGGTTCGCGCCGGCGCTTGGCGGCATCTTCGCGAATTCGGTCGGACACGATGATCGTATCGTGCACCGAATATCCGATGACGGTCAGCAATGCCGCCAGCGTGGTGAGATCGAACTGAAGCTGGGAGATGACGAGCGCGCCGGTCACCACCAGCACGTCGTGGATCAACGCGATAACCGCCCCGGTGCCGAAGCTCCAGCTAACGTTGCGGAACTGAATCGCGATGAAAATGCCCATGAAGATGGTGGCGGCGATGACGGCTAGAAACCCTTTGCGTCTGAGGTCGCTGCCGACCTTCGCGCCTACGCTTTCAACCCGCACCACCTTTGCTCCGTCGGGGCCAAAGGTCTTCGCCAACTCGCCCTCGAGGGTGGGTCCGAGGCTCGCGATGTTTTTAACCTTTTCGAAGCGGAGCAAGTACGAATGCCCCGCCGATCCGAAGTCCTGGACGGTTATTTCGCCCAGGTCGAGCGGCGCCAGCGATCGACGGATCTCGTCGGCGCTGGTAGCTTTGGAAAATTGGACCTGAACCACGCTGCCGCCGACGAAATCGACGCCGTAGTTAAGCCCCTTGAAGATCAGGAGAAAAATCGCCGCGATGTTTATCGCGGTCGATAAAAGCACGAAAAAATGGCGTTTCCCGACGAAATCGACGTTTATGTCGGGGCGAATCAGTTGAAGAGACATCGGCCCTGTTTAGCTTTTCCGCCTTGCGGGCACAACCCTGTGCCGCCGTCAGCTCGCCGCGGCTCGCTTGCGGCGCGCCGGGCGCTCGGGCGCGGCCGGCCTGTGAGCGGCGGCCACGGGAGCAGAGGCGGACCTGGCCTTACTGCAGGCGCCGCAAAGGTTGTTCTGATTTTCAGGGTCTTCGGTAAGACCGTCATCGAGCGAATGGCAAACCTTCATGCAGTTGGCGCAGATGAAGTAAATGCCTTCGATCGTTTTGTTGATGCGCTCGCGGTTCAGAATTCTGCCGCGGAGCTTTTCGATCCGGATGCCGAGTAGTTCGGCATACTGGCGCTTGATCTTGCGTCTGCCGGCTTCGTCCTTGGGAAGGTCCGCATCTTCATCGGCCTCGTCGGCCATGTCACCGAAGCCGGCGTAACGATCGCGCTTGGAGGTCTTGCTCTTCCGCGTTCTGCCCATCGCCTCTTACTCCCGAATGCTCAACGCGTGCGGCCGATGAAGCCGCATGCCTTCTCGCATACCAGGTAGAAACCCTTGCGGCCGAAGCCGGTGAACTTGGTGACTTTGCTCTCGGCTCCGCAGTTGGGACAGATATGCTTGTGCTGCAGTTCGCCGCCCTTTTCCGCGGTCTTTGCCTTCTTTTCCGCCATGATAACCCTGACCTACGATGGATTTGTCGCCGGAACGCCGGTTAATCGCCAACGCGACGCCAATCTCAGAATGATTTAATCATTTTCGGGCAGTATAGAAAATCACCCGGCCGTCGCGACGCGTCCCGAGGCCGGGTGCGCACTAGAGCGTAAGCGCCGCCGTCATCCGCAGTCAATAGGCGCAGCCACGTTGCACCTGAGCTTGCTTGCGTCTATCGGTTAATGACCTGTGGATTCTCGATTGAAACCCAACGACGCCGTGCTCTTCATCGACCGCAAGGGCCGGCGCTACATGAAGCTTCTCAAGCCCGGTCAGAAACTCCTCATCCGCGGCGAACTGATGAGCGACGCTTTGTTCGGAATCGAAGAGGGCTCGCGCATCAAATTTTCATCCGGAGAAACCTTCCTGGTCCTGCGTCCCACGTACGCGGACCTCGTGCCCCATTTGCCACGGACCGCACAGGTAATCTACCCGAAGGACACGGGCCCGATGCTCTTGTGGGGCGACGTTTTTCCGGGGGCCACCGTTATCGAGGGCGGAGTTGGCGCGGGCGCACTCACTATCGCCCTGCTGCGCGCAATCGGGGCGAACGGCAGGCTCATCTCTTATGAAATCCGCGACGACTTCGCCAATCTTGCCAGGCGCAACGTGGCCGCATTCTTCGGCGATGCGCCCAACTGGACGCTGAAACTTCGCGACCTGTACGCAGGCTTCGATGAAACCGGCGCCGATCGCATGTTCCTTGACCTGCCGGAACCGGGCCGCGCGCTCGAGATTGCCGCACGCGCGCTGCGCCCCGGCGGCGTGCTGGTCGGGTACGTTCCGACCGCACTGCAGCTAAAGGACACCGTCGAGGCCCTTCAGACGCATCCCAACTTCGGGCAAATCGAGAGTTTCGAAACCCTGCTGCGCCATTGGCAAGTCAAGGGACTCAGCGTTCGGCCCCTGAACCGGATGGTCGCGCATTCGGCATTCATCATCGTGGCTCGACGATTGGCAGATATTCCGGAACAGGCGGCCCCTGGAGAACAAGCATCGCAATGGCCGGATCGCGCGGATGATGACGGCACCAGCGAAAGCTAGCATCCGTCCGCCCGCGCTCTACTTTGCAACGAGCACTTTCCCCGTAGTGCTGTCGATGTGATAGAGCCAGAAAGCGGTCACCTTCTCCTGCGTGATCATCGCCACCAACCCCACCCCTGGGGCAAACAAGTTGTACTGCGTGTCCTTGGTCTCTGCCGGCCCTACTCTGCCCGAGAATTTCATGCGCAAAAGGACGGCGGGAAACGTGCCGGCGGGAACGGTTGTCTGAAACGTACCAAGATAGGTGCAGGTGCCGTTCAGGTTTCCTGAAAACCGTTGATCACCGGGATCGTCCAGATAATTGACCGATACCTTCTGCTGATACGCGCGCGTCTCGCCCGGCTTCATCCCCGTAGGCACGAACGGATTCGGCGGAGTGCTGATGACGATCACGCCCTCGTTGGAGTCGCTTACGCTCGGCATCGTGAGCTCGCCGGCATCGGTCTGACGAATGAAGCCGGTGAGCGTCGGGGTAAACTGGAAGCGCCAGGCGGGCTTTCCACTCGGACGCTCAACCTTCGACAGCCCGAGATAGTCGATGCGTCCGGGGTGGGCACCCGAAATCACTTTGTACACGAGCGGTTTTTCGCGCAGCGGAAAATAGACCGAGGCATCGGCGATCGGTTGACTGGGCAGCGGCTCGCCTACCACCCCCGGACCAAGCTGGGCATCGATGCGCTGTCGATCCTGGGGCGGCAAAGGCAGGAGGATGTCTTCAGTGCGCGCAATTCGGGGATGAACAAAGACCGCGCTCAATACCAGTGCAACAAGCATTCGCTTCATGCCCTTGGCTCATAGACCAATACCTCGAGCCAAGCCACTGGCCTTTGGTTCCATCCCCAGGCTTTTTTCTGGCCTAGCGGAACAATCCGCCAAAGAAGCCGGAAATCGCGCCGAGCACACTTCCGGAAGAAGGACTCGGTGCGGCGCTCGGCGCCGGTTCCGCAATCGGAGGAGGCGCGGGCGTGTTCGTCTCTGCCTCAGTGGCGCGTGGCGGCGCCGATGCGAGCAAGCCGCCATGCAACGCGCAGGTTGCGGTTGGTGCAGTCCCGATCAAGAACGGAACCGTGACCGCCCTTGGACATGACGCAGTCGCAAGACCGCCGCTCTGCGGGTCGATAGTGGCGTAGGTGATCCCTGACGGCTCGGCGAAATCGGGGGAATCGGAAGGAACGGCCTGCTTCATGAACGAGACCCAGGCGGGCAGCGCCGCCTGAGCACCAGGCATCGAAAGGCTCTGTGGCGTATCGAAACCTACCCACACTCCGCAGACAAGTTCCGGCGTGTAACCGATAAAGTAGCCGTCGTGGTAGTCCTGGGTCGTTCCGGTCTTGCCTGCCGCTGGAAAGTCGATTCCCATTCGCGATGCGGACGCGCCGGTGCCGTAGTGCAAGACCTGCTTCAGAGCACCGGTTATCAGGTATGCGACCGCGGGATTGATGACACGGCGCTCTTCGTCATCGTGATGGTAGATGAGATGGCCGGCGCCATCGACCACCGATTCGACTGCATACGGAGGATCTTCCAGCCCACCGCTCGCAAAGACCTGGTACGCGCCGGTCAGCTCGAGCAGCGTGGTTTCATCCGCTCCAATCGAAATCGGCAAAACTGCATGCAGGTCTTCGTTGATGCCCATCTGATGAGCGATCGCGACGATTCTTGGCGCGCCAAGCTGGCTGCCTACCCATGCGGTTGGAACGTTGAGTGATTCGTACAGCGCCTCAACTACCGTCACCTGTCCTTGATAGGTGTGCTCGTAGTTCACCGGAGTCCATCCGCCGAAAGACATCGGACGATCGGGCAGGGGTGACGCGAGCGTAAGCGGGGGTGAGAAGGGAGACCGCTCGGGATCGAGCGCCGCGAGATACACGATTGGCTTGAATGCCGATCCGGGCTGGCGTTGCGCCATCGCGGCTCGGTTGAACTGACTCGAGGAATAATCGCGCCCTCCAACCATCGCGCGGATCGCTCCCGTCTCCGCATCTATCGCCACCATCGCGCTTTCGAGCCGGTCTTTGCTATTGGAGCGGCGCAGCCGGGGATGGCGCTTTTCCAGTTCGGCCAGGTTCTCGTTGACCGCGTCAGCCGCATCGGCCTGCAGCCGCGCATCGAGGGTAGTGTAAACCTTCAAACCTTCGAGATGAGCATGAAGGCCGGGAATCTTCTGCACAAAACTCGCGACGTAGTCGGTGAAGTACGGCGCGCGCCTCAGTCCGGGCGGCTTGGTTACATCGATGGGCGATGCCAGCGCCGCCCGGTAAGTCGCCACGTCGATAACCCCGTCGCGCCACATGACGCCGAGCACGGTGTCGCGCCGCGCCCGGCAGGAATCCGGGTGGCGGCGAGGATCGTAGAGACTGGGCGCCTGGATCATTCCGATCAGCGTCGCGGCTTCCGCCGGAGTGACCTGGCGCAGATCCTTGTTGAACAGGTAGCGCGCAGCCTGCGGCAGGCCTTCGATCGGCGTCCCGCTGTAGGCGCCCATCGGCACGTCATTGATGTAGCGTTCGAGTATCTCGTTCTTGCTGAGGCGGATTTCGAGCACAATCGCAACCGCGAGTTCGCGGAACTTGCGGCCGAAACTTCGCTCGTGGCGATCGAGAAAGGTACGCGCGAGTTGCTGCGTAATCGTGCTGGCTCCCTGCGCAAGATGGTGCGATCGAAGGTCCACGACAGCCGCTTCCACGACGCGAATCGGATCGATTCCGGGATGGTAATAGAACCAGCGATCTTCAGTGGCGATCAGGCCGCGAACCAGGTACGGCTTGAGATCGACCAGCGCCACATCGACGCGCTCGGCCGGGGCGCCCGGCAGCAGGCGTCCGATAACCTCCGGCTCGAGCATCGCGGAATTTTTGGCCACGCCGAACGCATCCGCAATCGCCGCAACCCTGTCTCCTTCCAGGCGAAGCTTGACCACCGAAGCGGCATAGTTGGTGGTTCCAACGCTGAAATCGCGGACATATATCGTCATCGCAGCGCCCGACTGAGAGAATTCGCCGGGCGCATTCGCCACCGGCGTTTGGGTATAGCTGAGATGATTGAGGCGATCGATCAGGCCAAAGCTGGTTACGTCATCGCCCCGCCTGATTACCGCCGGAGCTGAGTAGATCGCGGAGCTGAGCGCCGCGCGCCGCTGCTCGATCAGCGCGGAGATTTCTGAATAGAGCTGTGCAAGGTAAAAACCGGTGCCGAAGCACAGCAATAGGAAGCCGGCGCCGGCAATCGTGCTCACCCGCCATCCGCCGATTCGCCATGCAGGCTTCGGCTTGCCGCCCTGACCCCGCCGCTTGACCCCGCCGGCCATTGCCAATTCTGCTTCAGGCGATCATAGCCGAAACGATTGTGCGATGCTGGAACTATTTTGGCCCGAGTTGCTGGACTGAATCGAAGCCAGGCATCGAGCGGCGAAGGCGGAAAGGGGTTATTTCTTGTAGCCGAAACGCCGCAGCATTGCGTGCCGCTCCTTTTGCTCGTCCTCGCCCTCGATCCCTTTGGGCGAACTTCCATCAATCACTCCGATCACGCCGCATCCATCACCTTCCCGCACGACCAGAACGCAAAGCGGGTTCGCCGTGGCGCAGAAAACGGTACATACCTCGCTCACCGATTTGATCTGATTGAGAACGTTGACCGGGAAAGCATTGCCGAGCATCACGACGAACACATGCCCTGCCGCGATCGCGGAAACCGATTCAACCGCGGCCTGCTCCAGCTTCTCGTCGGTACCGGTATGTCGCACCAGGCAGGGCCCCGAGGCTTCGGCAAATGCCAGGCCGAATTGAATGCCGGGGACCGCCTGGACCAGCGCTTCGTAGATGTCCTCGACGGTCTTGATGAAATGCGCCTGACCTACGATTACGTTGACATCTTCAACCGGCCTGACAATTTCAATCGCCTTGATTTCCATCGACTCGCCCTTTCTCGATGAACATCGGTCGATGATATGAAAGCAGGGAAAGCGCGGAAAGACACGGTGATGCTCGATGCCGCCCTCCGGACCAAGGAAACCGCCGGACAAGTTGCCGGCCTACTTTTACCGGCTCTCCCCGCGCGCACAGAGATGCTATCTGGCGAGCGATTCCGCCACCAACTACGAGTTTGTGCCCGATAAGGCTGTGGGCAAAGCCGTCTCGGAACTGATGCGAGTACTGGAGAGCGGAAAGGCAGCGGCCACCGAACAAGCCGCGCGCAAGGTCGTGGCCGAAACCTGCCGGGTCGCCGGCGTGGTACCACCGACGATCGATGTCCGCGAGGTAAGGCCGAAGAACGCGCGGGGAGAACTGCATGGCCTGTTTTATCCCGCCAATCCGCGCAAGCCCTCGGGCCCGCATATCGTGCTGTGGATGCGAA
The DNA here is from genome assembly GCA_021323675.1 of Pseudomonadota bacterium. Classification (GTDB taxonomy): domain Bacteria; phylum Desulfobacterota; class Binatia; order Binatales; family Binataceae; genus JAFAHS01. The sequence continues at coordinate 32,279 of JAJPKP010000020.1, forward strand.
CGGCGGAACGGCACGATGTGGTCAAGCCGCGGACCTTCGTGCGCACCTTGATGCATGAGCTGGCGCACTACTTTGATTACAGCGTTCTCAAGCTCGAAGACTCATTTCACACGCGAGGATTCTTTTCTCGTGAGTCCTACCTGATGCGCACCACGAGCCCCCGGCGCGAGGAACCTCGAGAAACCGAGGGCCCTGCGATGCTCCGGGCGTGGCTTGACAGACACGGCGGCGATTCAGATAGGTAATATCCGCAAACGGCCGCATCGGATGCTTACTCATGCAGGGCAGCGTATTGCGGCGACAGGCAGGTGGGGGAAATGGCATCGGCGATGGGACTCTTCGACAGGTTTCTATCATCTCCCGAAAAGCGCGCATTGGCTGAGCTGGCCGCACTGGCCGGCCGCAAGGAGACGCTAATCGACCGCCTTCGGCGGCACGCCTCAATGTGCCCCTATCCCACGATAAAATCCGGCATCGATCGGATCGCCGAAGGCCAGGCGGAGAGCTTCAAGATTCTGCGCAACATCCTGACCGATCGCGATCTGTGGCCGCGTCCGCCTGAGGCGACGCCGCGCGAAGGCTCAAACAACTGGGAGCGGCTCACGAGTGACCTCGAGGTTCTTCGCGTCATCGCGGTCGGAATGCAGAAGGAAGCCGGGGTTTGGGAAGGAATCGATCTCTCGATCTCGCAGCAAATCGCTCAGATCGCCGTCGCGGACAGCGAAGCGGAAGAGGAACTGCGCGCGCTCGCCTTGAAATGCGACCCGCAGGCGCTGGACTAGCCGAACTACAGGTATCGTCCCAGGCCGCGCCGGGCGAGTTCCTCGCTGACGCGCCTGAGCTTCTGTGACTCGGAGCGGCGCGTCACCAGAATGGCGTCCTCCGTATCGATCGCGACGATATCGTCCACCCCAAACAGCACCATCAGGCGCCTTCCCGCCTGCGCCACGACACGGCTGGAATCGAGGGCAAGAACGTTGCCGCGCAGAATCTGTCCCTCTTTTCCGCCGAGCGCCTGGCGAAGTCCCTCCCACGAACCCACGTCATGCCACTTGAATCGGGCGCGCACGCCGAGAATGCGGCGGCTTTTCTCGACTATCTCGCGGTCAAACGAATCAAACGAGAGCTTCACGTACTGACTGGCTACATGACGCGGGGACTTGAGCGCCATCCGCTTCACCGCGACGCGCAATGGCGGAGCGAGTTCGCGCAATTCGGCGTCCAGCGTGCCGGTGGACATCACAAACATGCCCGCGTTCCACAAATACTTTCCTGACTCGACCATCCGCCGGGCAACAGCCACCGACGGTTTTTCTACGAATCGCTCCACCACGAAGCCCGTGCCGCGCGCCGGTCCAATCTTCTGGTAGCCAAAGCCGGGCTCGGGATGATCGGGCGGAACGCCAATCACGACAATCGACTTTTCGCTGGAAGCCAGATCGACCGCGTCCGCCAACGTCGCCCGAAACCCGGCGGCGGGCTCGATCAGGTGATCTGCCGGCATTACTGCGATGACGCCTTCGCCCTTGCGCCGTTCGATCACCGCCGCGCCATAGGCGATCGCGACCGCGGTGCCGCGCGCGGCCGGTTCGATGATGAGATTGCTTCTGGGGATGAGTGTCGCGACTTCCCTCCTGAACGCGCCCGCGTGAGTCTGCGCCACCAGAACAAAAATGTTTTCGCGCGCAACCAGGGGTCTGAGTCGTCGGATAGTATCGGCAAGAAGCGATCGCTTGCCGTTCACCGAAAAGAGCGGTTTCGGCCGCGCGGCGCGGCTGGCCGGCCAGAATCGGGTGCCGCTTCCTCCCGCGATTATCAAGGCAAAAGTGCGGGGGGCTATGCGCCGCGATGCCATCGCCAGGTGCTCCTTGCGCAGTCGTCGGGGACTCGGAACATTTCGTGAAGACAGGTGGGTGCTAAGCGTACCGCCATCTTCAGATCGCGCCCAGTTCTCTGAGCTTGCCTTCGAACAGGGAACGAATCTCTTTCAGCCGCGAATCGCTGCTCGCCTCGAAGCGCATCACGAGCGCTGGTTGCGTATTCGACGCTCGCACGAGGCCCCATCCGTCGTCGAACTCCACTCGAACGCCATCGATGTCGATCACTTTGTAGTGCTTGCTGAAATACTCGGCGGCTCGCCGCACCACATCGAACTTGCGATCATCCGGGCAATCGAGCCGGATTTCGGGAGTGAAGGTGCTTGTGGGCAAGTCGGCCAGGATTTCGCCCAGTCCGCGGCGTTCGGTGCTCAGAATTTCGAGCAGGCGGAACGACGCATAGATGGCGTCATCGAAGCCGAAGTAGCGATCGTTGAAGAACATGTGCCCGCTCATCTCGCCGGCAAGCGCGGCATGTTCTTCCTTGAGCTTGCTTTTGATCAGCGAATGGCCGGTCTTCCACATGATCGGCCGGCCGCCCTGCTTCGCGATGTCGTCATACATGCGCTGCGAGCATTTGACGTCGCCGATAATCGCGGCTCCCGCGCGCTCCTTGAGAATCGCGCGCGCAAAGATAACCATCAGCTCGTCACCCCAAACAATCTTGCCATTCTCGTCTATCGCGCCGATCCGGTCCGCGTCGCCGTCGTAAGCGATCCCCAGTTCCGCGCGCCCTTTTCGGACCGCTTCCTGGAGATGCCGCATGTTCTCCTCGACTGTGGGATCCGGATGATGGTTGGGGAAACGGCCGTCCATTTCGGTGAACAACTCGGTGACCTGAAGTCCGAGCCGCTTCATCAAAGGTGCAGCGACCGCGCCGCCGCATCCATTGCCGCCGTCAACGGCAACCTTCATTCCTTCGCGAAGCTTGAACTGAGACAGGATGAACTGGCCGTATTCGGGCGCGATCGGCTTTTCGACCAGCCTTCCGTGCGCGCCGCTCTTCTCAAAGGCGCGGCTCTCGATTATTCGGCGAACTTTTTGAATTTCGTCTCCGAAAATCGTGGTCGGACCGACTCCGAGTTTGAAGCCGTTGTACTCCGCCGCGTTGTGGCTCCCGGTAATCATCACGCCCCCGTCCATCTTCCAGTGCAAAACCGAAAAATAGAGCAACGGGGTCGGCACGACTCCGACGTCGGTTACATCGATCCCGCATTCCAGCAGGCCATCGAGCAGCCGCGCTCGCAACGACGGCGATGAGAGCCGGCAATCGCGGCCCAGCGTGATGTTCTTCTTGCCGGCGCGATGAAGAATTGTCGCATACGCGCGGCCCAAGTCCGTGACAAAGGCGTCGTCGAAATCGGATTCGACCACGCCGCGGATGTCATATTCGCGAAAAACCTGTGAATTCATAGACGCCTTGTTGCCCGGTTGTTGTTCGGTCGGGCGCAAGCCCCACTGTCTATTCTTCTCCCCCGCACTAAGACAGACTGGTGCTAGCCAGTCTGTGTGAGTAACCGACTGGGCGCAAGCGAAAAAGACTGATAGCTGATGGCATTCAATCACGATGATCGGCGGGTCGCGTTGGTGACCGGGGCAGGACGCGGAATCGGAAAAGCGATCGCCGTTTCCCTGGCCCGCGAGGGGTTTTCCGTCTGCCTGGCAGCTCGCACGCGCGACGAACTCGAAGAAACGCGCAGGGCCACCGGACTCGCGCCCGAGCGGTCACTAATCGTGCTGCTCGATCTGGCGCAACCGGAAGCACCCGCTGCCCTGTTCGAATCCGTCCTCGACCATCACGGAAGAATCGACGTACTCGTAAACAACGCAGGATGGGCCCCCGCACGCACCGCGCTGATCAAGCTGAAGGAGAGCGACCTCGACCAGATCCTGGCCGTCAATCTCAGGGCACCTGTCGCATTGGCGCGGATGGCGGCGATCCAGATGGTTCGCCAGGGCGAAGGAACGATCGTGAACATCGCTTCGAGCGCGGCACGGCTCACCCCGTCCGGAGAGGCAGTCTATGCCGCCGCGAAGGCGGGGTTGATCGCGTTCACGCGCGCAGCTTTCGCCGAACTGCGCGACAAGGGAATCAAAGTCGCGGCTATCATCCCCGGTCTGGTCGACACTTCGCTCATCCCTGACAACAAGCGGTTGAACCGCGGGGCGATGCTGCGGGCTGAGGACGTCGCAGCCGCCGTGATGCAGATAATCAAGGCGCCCGCCCGCGCCTGCCCGGTCGAAATCTCCCTCGAGCCGCAGAGCGACCCTTTGAGCAAATAACCTCGTGCCGCTTCCTTTGGCCCGACGGCCGCCGCTCGGACGCCGTCGGTCCGCCCGGCGCGGGATACGCGATGGACCTGGCAGGAGAAAATGCAAATCATTTTCAGACGCCGAAAATTGACGCGCGGATCATCCACCAACTTGGGTTACAAACGGATAAACCAGCTATCCTATGGGGATGAAGATTCCGCTTCGGTTCGGCGCATCGATAGCGACGCTCATGCTGCTGTGTACCCTCGCACCCATCACGCCGGCTCAGGCCGATGGCCCCTCGCTCAGCCTGACGCAGGCGTTGTCAATCGCACGCGAGCGCAATCCGGCTATCGGAATAGCGCGCGAAAAGATTTCGGCGGCGGAGGGAGCGCGCACCCAGGCGGGACTGATCCCAAACCCGTCGCTGACGGCAACCTCCGAGAATCAACCGTACAGCGGTTCCCCGGGATTCAGTTTCGCCAACCAGACTGACGATTACATCTACGCCAGCCAGACGATCGAACTGGGCGGCAAGCGCAAGCGCCGGACCGCCGCCGCCGAAGCGGGAGTGCAAGCGGCCGCACAGGAAGCTCAGATCGCGGCGCGCCAACTGGCCGCGCGCGTCGCATCGGCCTATTGGGCCGCGAACGGAGCCGGGCGGATCCGGGATCTCTACAACGACGAGGCCCGGATGCTCGATCGGATGGTCGCGTATGACCAGGCTCGGGTAAAAGAAGGCGCCGCCGCTGAAGCCGACCTGCTTCGCATCCAGCTCGAAGCCGATCGGATGCGGGCGAGCGCGAATCTGGCCGGCGCCGAGGCTCAGCGCGCATTGGTTGCGCTGTATCGTGAGATGGGATCTACGGACTTCCCGCAACAGGTGACCTTTACCGACGCGATGCAGGCAATCGATCGTCTCGAGGTTCCTGCGATTGACGAAGTGCTGCTTCGGCGCCCCGAGATGCTTCTTGCGCGGGCGCGTCTCGAACAGGCGCGCGCGAACCTTTCGCTGGAGCGCGCCAATGCGATTCCCGATCCCGATCTGATGTTCGGCTACAAGCGCTGGAGCGGGTACAACCAGTTTACGGGACTGAACACGATGTTCTTTGGAGCAAAAATTCCGATACCGATCTTCAATCGCAACCAGGGGAAAGTCTCCGCCGCCGAGGCGCAATTGCGCAGCGCCGAACAGAGTCTCAAAGCCGAGGAAATCGCGGTGCGCGCGGAGGTGGCGTCCGCCCTGAGCGATTACTCCCGCAGCCGCGAGGCGTTAAATCAAATCATGCCGGTCATGAGCGATCGCGCCGACCGCAACCTTGACATGACCCGCGAAGCCTATCGCATCGGCGGCACCAATCTGGTTCGCTATCTCGACGCGGAGCGCATGCGCATAGAAACGCAAGTGCTGTACACGAAGACGCTTGGCCAGTACCACCAGAGCGCCGTCAACCTCGAGTATGCGACCGGGATGATTCAATGAAGCGCGTGACTGCTGCCCTGGCTGCACTCTTGCTCGCCACCACTGCCGGGTGTTCGCGCCGCGGCCCGAACGCATCGGAGTCCGCCGCCAACGGCGCCGCGCCCCCGGAAATCACCATCTCAGCCGCTTCCCAGCAGGAAGCGGAAATAGCAGCTCTGCCGGCGACCACTCATTCCGTGCCGCTCGTCATCAGCGCGGTCGGCGCGTTGACCATGAACGAACAAAGGACGGAGCACATAGGGGTCGTCTTTCCCGGCACCGTGACGAGAATCTTCGCCAACGTGGGCGATCACGTGCGCGCCGGCCAGGTACTGGCTTACATGCACAGCCATGACCTCCACGATGCGGTTGCGGCTTATCAGTCGGCATCCGCGGAAGTCGAACGCGCAGACCGCCAGGCTGAATACGCGCGTACGGTGCGTGACCGCTACCGCAAGCTCTACGAGATCCAGTACGCGTCGCGCGAAGAGATGGAGCGCTCCGATCTCGACTATCAAAGCGCGCTGGCCGGTGTCCAAAAGGCCGCCGCCGAATTTCGCGCCGCTCGCGCACATCTTGCCGGGATGCTCCAGGTGCCTGAGCGCGGGCTTGAGCGGCTTGATATCGATTCCGACGCGATGCCGATAAAGACGCCGCGCGACGGAGTCGTAATAGCAAGGATGATAACGCCCGGGATGGCGCTGCAGCCGGGGTCGGAAACCTTCACCGTGTCCGATCTTTCGTCGCTCTGGATGATCGCATCGGTGAGCGAAAAGGACATCCACTCGGTTCGCGTCGGCGAACAGGTTGCGGTTCGGGTTCGCGCGTACCCGAACACGGCTTTTAGCGGACAGGTCGATCAGATCGGACCGCGCCTCGATCCTACAACTCGCACGCTTTCAGTCCGCATTGTCGTACCGAACCCGGATGGACGCCTGCGCCCCGACATGTTCGGCACCGCCGAAATCGCCGAGGGAGGAACCCGCGATGCCATCTTCGTGCGTGATGTTGCCGTTCAGGACCTGAACGGCAACCCGGTAGTGTTCGTGCGGCATGGAAGCGCGACGTTCGAAGCTCGCCCGGTTGAGTTGGGGCCGCGACGCGATGGGATGGTGGAGATCCGCGCCGGGCTCAAGCCCGGCGAAACCGTGGTGAACGATGGCGCTTTCGTCGTCAAATCGCAGTTTCTGATCCGCTCCCTTTCACAGGAATAGTCCCCGATGCGCCGGATTATCGATTTTGCGCTCGATTACCGCTGGATCGTGATTTCCGCCACCTGCGCCCTCATCGTCCTGGGCTGCTACACGATGTGGCACATCCCGATCGAAGCGTTCCCCGACCTGACCAACATCCAGGTGGTTGTGACCACAGAATGCCCGGGGATGTCACCGACCGAGGTCGAGCAACTTGTCACATTCCCGCTGGAAACCGCGCTGATGGGTATCCCGCACATGGAGACGGTTCGTTCCGTGTCCAAGCTGGGCCTCTCGATGATCACCGCGGTGTTCGACGACGAAATAGAGGTTTTTCTCGCGCGCCAACTGGTGAATGAACGCCTCAGCCAGGCGCGCGACCGGCTCCCGCCGGGATTAATACCCGTGATGGGGCCGCTAGCCAGCGTGTTCGGCGAGGCATTTCAATACACGCTGCAAAGCCCAAAAGCCTCGCTGATGGATCTCAAGACCCTGCAGGATTGGCGGCTCAGGTACGACCTGCGCGCGGTCGCGGGAGTCAGCGAAGTCAATTCATGGGGCGGGTTTACCAAACAATACGTAATCGAGCTCGATCCCGATGCGCTCAGGCGCTATGACCTGACCCTCCATGACGTAGTGACCAGGATTGCCGACAACAACGCCAATTTCGGCGGAGGATTTATCCAGCACGCCGAGCAGCAATACACAATCCTGGGCCTCGGCCGCGCCACAGACGAAACCGACCTCGGAAATATCGTCCTTCTTGCCCGGTCCGGCGTTCCAGTTCTATTGCGCGATGTCGCGCGGGTGCGAGTGGGCGCGCTTCCCCGCCAGGGAGCGGTGATGCACGACGGCAAGGGCGAGACCGTCGCCGGGATGGTGATAGTTCTCAAGGGCGCCGATGCGCGCCGTGTGATCCAGCGCGTGAAGGACCGGATCGCCTCGCTGCACTTGCCCGACGGGTCGAAACTGATTCCGTTTTACGACCAATCGCACGTAATCGAAGGCACGCTCAGAACGGTCAGGCACAACCTTATCGAGGCCGGCGTGTTCGTCAGCGTGATCCTGCTCGTGTTTCTCGGCGATCTGCGCGCCGCTCTAATCGTAGCGATGGTCATCCCGCTGGCGATGCTGTTCGGTTTCATCGGCATGAGCCTGTTCGGCGTGTCGGCCAATCTCATGAGCCTGGGCGCGATCGATTTCGGCATGATCGTGGATGGCTCGGTCGTGATGGTCGAGTATTTCGTGCGCCGGCTGGGTGAGGGCGAATCGCTCGATCGCCGGCAGCTCATCCGCGAAGCGGCATCCGAGGTCGCGCGTCCCATCGTATTCGCGGTGATCATCATCATCGCCGTGTATCTCCCGATTTTCACGCTGCAAGGCATGGAGGGGAGGATGTTCCGGCCGATGGCGATAACCGTGTGCTCGGCGCTGTTCGGATCGCTGATCCTGGCATTGACGCTTGCCCCCGCGCTTTCGAGCTATTTGCTGCGACCGGTCGCGCACCATGAGTCGAGTGGGGGATGGTTCGGGCGAGTGCGCGACGGATATCGGAATTCGCTGGATTTGGTGATGCAGCGGCGCGGGCCGGTGATTGCCTGCGCGGCCGTGATGCTGGCGCTCGCGATCGGCTCATTGCATTACATCGGAACCGAGTTCATGCCGCGTCTCGACGAAGGCTCGATCGTCATCACTTCGCGCCGCCTTCCGGGAATTTCGCTCGACGAATCGATCCGCCTCGGCCAGAAGATCGAACGGGTTATAATGAGCTTTCCGGAAATCAAGGGTGTAGTCACGAAGCTCGGAAGGCCCGACCTCGCCACGGAAGCGATGGGAGTATACGAATCGGATTCCTATCTAACGCTGCAGCCTCACCGGCAATGGAAATGCTGCCGCAATAAGGAAGAGTTGATTGGCAAGCTCGCGGCCGCTCTCCAGACGATTCCAGGAGTCTCCTATACCTTCACTCAGCCGATGGAGATGCGGATGGACGAGGTCGTTACCGGTATCCGCGGCGATGTGGCTATCAAGATATTCGGAGACGACATCGGAACTCTCCGTGACCTCGCCGAAAAGACGCTTGCAGCCGTTGCCGCGACTCCCGGCGCTTTCAATCCTCAGATGGAGATGACTTCGGGGGTGCCGCAACTTCAAATTCAACTGAATCGGGCCGAACTCGCTCGCTACGCACTCAACGTGTCGAACGTTCAGGAAATGATCGAGACGCTGGTTGGCGGGCGTCCGGTTTCGGAAATGATCCTTGGACAAAAGCGCTTCGGAATCTCCGTACGGTTGCCGGAAAGCCAACGCAACGATCCAAGCGTGCTCGCCAGCCTGGCTCTGGTCGCGCCCGGAGGAGCAATCGTACGGCTCGGACAGGTGGCCGATCTCAACCTGGTAAACGGTCCCGAGATGATAACTCGCGAGAACGCTCGGCGGCGCCTCGTTGTGCAAACCAACGTCCGTGGAACGGACTTGGGCAGTTTCGTCGCCGCTGCACGCGCGAACGTCGATCGTGCCGTCCAGCTTCCGCCCGGTTACTCGATTGTTTGGGGCGGGCAGTTTGAGAACCAGCAGCGGGCAAACCGGCGCCTGGCATTCGTGCTCCCGGTCTCAATTGCGATCATCTTCGCGCTCTTGTTCGCGACCTTCGAAAACGTCGGCCAGTCTCTGCTGATTCTCTTGGACGTGCCGTTCGCGCTGGTCGGTGGGATCGCCGCCCTGTGGCTGCGAGGCATCAATCTCAACCTTTCCGCCTCGATCGGCTTCATTGCCCTGTTCGGTGTCGCCGTTTTGAACGGCATCGTGATGGTTAGTCACATCAACCTCCTGCGCAACCAGGGGATGCCGATGCTCAACGCGGTTCGAGAAGGCGCGGCCGATCGCCTGCGGCCCGTCCTGATGACCGCGCTGGTTGCGAGTCTGGGTTTCATTCCGATGGCGATTGCGACCAGCACGGGTGCGGAAGTTCAGCGCCCTCTTGCCACGGTTGTGATCGGCGGGCTAATCACCGCAACAATTCTGACGCTCTACCTGTTGCCCCTGCTTTATCCGTGGTTCAGCCCGGCCGACAAACCGAGCCTGTCGAAGCCGACGTGAAGAAGTTCGCCTGCCCCGCTATTCCGGTTCAAGACACTCGCTTTTCTGGGAAGGGACCAGACGGTAGGTTGGTTCGCGACCTTCGATGAACCAGTCATTCACGGCAAAGTTTGTGATCGCACTCGTGGCAGGATTGGTTTGCGCAGTCCTGCTCGCCCCTTTCGTCGCCGTAGGCGTCGCCTGGGCTGGTTTCACCTTCCCGTTTCCCCGCATCTTCGATCGAGTAGTGATGGTGGCCCTCGGGTTGGTGATAATGATTGCGGCACGCGATCTGAGGTTGTTGCCGCTTCTGCGCACCGGTTTCTCGCATCCTGCCGCCAATCTTTCGCGCGTGGTCCGAGGCCTTGCGGTGGCACTCGGGGTGATGGCGCTACTGCTGGCTATCGCAGCCGCGATCGAAGGAGTGGGCAATACGGGCCACGCGCTGCGAATGCTGCCGAAGTACGCGCTTTCGGGAATCGTGGTCGGGCTTATCGAAGAAGGCTTCTTCCGCGCGTTCCTGTTCGGTGGAATGGAGGCCGACTTCGGAAGAACAGGATCGCTGGTCGTCAGCTCCGCCATCTATGCAGTCGCACACCTGGTCCGCGCTCCCGCGCATTTTTACGTTACGAGCCTCGAACCGGGCGCGGGCATCAGAACATTGGCCCTGAGTTTCTCTCAGCTCGGCGCGCCGCTTAGCGCTCTGCCGACACTGATCGGACTGTTTCTGCTTGGAATAGTGCTGGCGGAGGCATTTGTCCTAACGAAAACCGTGTGGTTTTCGGTGGGACTACACGCCGGATTCGTAATCGGAGCCAAGCTCTGGCCCAAGCTGATGCTGCCGCACGCGGCCCTGCCCCAATGGCTTGCGGGATGGGGCCATCAGCCGGTGATTAGCGGCGCGGCTGCGTGGATAGCCGCTATTGCCGTGTTGCTGCTGTTAGGCCCGCTGTCCGGCGTGCGACGCGAGAGCGCCGCGTGAGGGCCGCGAACGCGTTTCCCAATCATAAATTGGTGGAAGGCCGCGGGGACGCGTCCGGTAGCGGCGATGCGTCCAAAGGAATTGCTCGGGATGCGCGCGCACCTGGTCTTCGACCGCCTTGACGAAGCGGCGGGTGTTTTCGAGCACATCCGCGTCCACATCGCCGGTGCGCTGAACGGGAATTGGTTCGCGGATCACGATGAGATGGTGTCGATGGTCGGGCTGGCGCACCATAAATACCGGCACGACCGGCGCTCCTGAGATCATCGCGAGACGGGCGACAGCGCCGGCGGTCGCGGCGGGTTCATTAAAGAACGGCACGAAAACCGCCTCGCTGCGCTTGGCGTTCTGATCGAATGGGATTCCGACGAGTTCACCATCCTTGAGCGCTCGAAGCACCGCCCGGGCGGCGGAGTGCTTGCGGATGATATCGACGCCGGCGCGCTCGCGCACGAATGTCATCAGCGCATCGCCGGCGAGGAACCGCTGCGTATGATGGACAAGGCTAATCTGGTATCCGTGCAGCGCGTGTCCCGCCAGAAGCAACTCGAAATTGCCGTAATGGGCGGTAAGGACGAGCACACCCTTCCCGGGCCTTTCCTGCATCGCCCGCGCGAAATGTACAAGCCCCTGGTACCTGATCCGCCGTTTCAGCCGGCGGTGGAAAAATCCGCTCAGGCGGATGTACTCGGCGCCTGATCTTCCAAGATTAATATAGGAGGCGCGCAGTATTCGACGGCGCTCCTCCGCGCTTTTCTCCGGAAAGGCGATCTCGAGATTCTTAAGCCCGATCAGGATATGCCTGCGATCGAGCAGATAGCCGAGGTAACCACCGAGAACGCCAAGAGGATACAGGAGGAAATCCGGAACGAGGCTCAGCGTGTGCAGGATGGCCTTGAAGAGCCCGCACAATATCCTGCTTTTTGTGTCGAGATCGACCTGCTGGGAGCGGCGCTCCGGACGCTTGAGCGGGAATTCGGGGATTCCGGTGTCGCTGGTGGCATCTTCGAACAGGGATTCAGACTCCCGAACGTTTCTATAATCAACCGCGTTGGACAATTTTTCTGCCTAAAGAACTCTGCGCTCGCGCTTGGGGCTCTTCGGAATAACCACCAAGCCCGAATCCGTCACAAAAAAGCGCTGGCGGTCGCGCTCCAGGTCGTAACCAATCTCCTCGCCGTCGGGGACGTAAACATTCTTGTCGATTATCGCGCGGCGAATTCGCGCGTGACGGCCTATCTCCGCATAGTCCATCACCACCGAATCTTCAACGTAGCTGTAAGAATGTATGAACACCGAACGGCCGAGCACCGAGTTGCGTACCGTGCCGCCCGACAGGATGCATCCTTCCGAGATGACCGAATGGAGCGCCTGGCCGCGCCGGCCGTTTTCGTCAAACACGAATTTCGCCGGGGGCTGATCGTAGTACGCGGTGCGCAACGGCCAGTGCGGATTATAGAGATTCAGATGCGGCCGCGCATCGCGAAGATCCATATTCGCCTCATAGTAGGCATCCAGCGTCCCCACGTCGCGCCAGTAGCTGAGATTAACTTCGGAATCACCGCGGATGCGATTCGTCATGAAATTGTACGCATAAACCGGTACTCGATTTATCAGCGCCGGGATCAGATCGTGTCCAAAGTCATGACGGCTGCTGGCCCGCGTCGAGTCCTCGATAAGCGCCTCGCGCAGAACCTCGGGGTTGAACAAGTAGTTCCCCATCGATGCGAGACATTTGCCGGGAGCGCCCGGAAGCTGCGGCGGGTCCTGCTGCGGCTTCTCCTGGAAGCCAACGATCCGCAGGCCGGAGTCCACTTCCAGCACCCCGAACTGATGCGCTTCTTCTACCGGCACGGGCAGCGTCGCTACCGAAACCGCCGCCTTGCGATCGACGTGAAAGCCGATCATCTGCTGCACATCCATCCGATAGATATGATCTGCGCCGAACACCGCCACCAGGTCGGGACGAAAATCGTCGATCAGGTTGAGGTTCTGGAAAATCGCGTCGGCGGTCCCCTGGTACCAGGTCTCCCCGAGCCGCATCTGAGCCGGCACCGGGATTACGAAATGATCCGGCAGCATCCCGCCAAACTGCCATCCGTCCTTCAGGTGTTCGATGAGCGACTGGGACCGCCATTGGACGAGGATGTAGATCGCGTAAATACCGGAATTGACGAGGTTGGACAGAACGAAATCGATAATCCGATATTTGCCGCCGAACGGGACCGCTGGCTTGGCGCGGTCGCGCGTCAAAGGATGCAACCGGGTGCCCTGCCCCCCTGCCATCACCAATGCGAGCGTTCTCATCTGTCTATTCCCCGGGGATCTTCTCTGCTTGAGGACGCAAGGCGTGCCAAGTATAAGTGCGGGGCTCCCGCGGTTAAAGTCCGGCGGGGAAGCGGGCTGCAAAAGGCGGGGAATTCTGGGGTTACTACTGCCTTAAAAGACGCATTTTTCGCGGGTTCAATGCCACAATATCCGTGCATCATTGGTTCGGACCTGCCAAGATTGCTTGATTTTACTCAACTTTTCGCGCTGGCGCGACATTTGCTCGAAAAGCATCAAGCCCGCTTGAAACATTTGCGAGGTTTGTACGTCTAAGATGCCGAAAGCGGTCGAAAGGGGCCATTAGAAACCTCCTTGAGGAAGAAAGGGAGGGAGGAAATATGCAAGCAGCAACTGCGAAACAAGAATCCAGCTCCAACACCGGGCGGGGGATCGTTTATCGGACCACCTGCCAGAATCCCGGATGCGGAGTTACCTTCGACCTCAGAATTACCGCCGAAAATGCGGGGCTTTTGAGCGGATCGATGGCCTGCCCGCGATGCAGGCGTCATGGGGGCTTTCTCAAGCCTCAGGGTCGAATTGGCGACAAGCTCTTCGCGGCCAAACTGTTCTTCCGCCTGACCGGGGTGGGACCGAGTACCCGTGAAGATGAGGATCTTTTTGAGGAGTCCCGGTATTAAGGATCGATCGCGGATCGGCTAGACTGCGCAGCACGTCACCAGATCCGGATACTCCTCCATTACGCAACGAGCCGCTCGTCCAAAGGTCGAGCGGCTCGTTCGTTCCGCAACTGACGCATCAAATCGCGCCATCTGGCGATTCATCCGGCGGCAACTGGATCGGCTGAAATTCCCTGCAAGCCCTGGATGCTCGGTCGCTCCAGCATCCGCTTGATCCATCCGTCAACGTTGGCGCGATTCGCTGACGCATCGATGCCCAGTTCGCCGAGTATCAGCAGACGCGGGGCGAAGCCGATATCTGCAACCGAAAACTCACCGGCAAGGAACTGCTGCCCCTTCAGTTCGTTATTGAGATAGTCGAGTACCCGCTCGACACCTTGATGGAGGCGCTGGAGCCGATTCTGATCGCGGTCCGCTTCCGGCTTCGACACCTCGACGATTAGCTGGCCGACCTGCGGCGTGAACGAGGTATCGGCGAAATCTTCGAACAGGCGGGCCCGAGATCTGAGGGCGCTGGACCCAACCGCCGGCAAGACAGGAGGCTCGGGATATTCGTCCTCGAGGTACTCGTTGATGATCGTTGAGTCGTAGACCACGGTATCGTCATCGACCAATACCGGCACCCGACCGAAGGGATTGAGTCTCAGAAACTCGGGGCGGCGATGCTCGCCTTGGGTAAGGTCCACCGGCACCAGGTCGTAGCTAAGACTCTTTTCGGCCAGCACGATGCGCACCTTCTGGCCATAAGGGCAGGACAGGAAGTCGTAGAGTTTGATCATATCCGGCAAGTCCTTATTCGGGCGCGACTTGAAGCTTCAGGCTTGCTTCCACCTCTGCTTCGAGTCTGATTGGCACGGAAAAATCACCTAGTTGCTTGAGCGGCTCAGGCAGGTGAATCTTTCGGCGTTCGATGTCGAGACCGTGCTCGCGCAGGGCGCGCTCGATATCGATATTGGTGACTGAGCCGAAGAGCTTTCCTTCCTCGCCCGCGCGCGCTTTGATGACCAAAGTCAGCGCCTCGACTTTCTCCTTGAGCGCGACCGCCTGGTTCTTCTGGCGCTCCCGCTTGAGCATCGCCATGCGCTTGTGATGCTCGAATTCGCGGAGATTTTTCTGGTTGGCCTCGACCGCAAGATGCCTTGGTAGAAGAAAGTTGCGTGCATAGCCGGCGCGCACCTTGACCACATCGCCGGTTCGTCCGAGATTGGGGACGTCTTCGCTGAGAATTACCTGGACGTTCATAATGCTTAACCGCCTGCTGATCTTTAGAGAAAATCGCCGTAGTTGCCAGCCTCCTGGCTGGGCGGCTTGAGTCGGCGAAAATCGATCCACATGTCAAAAACGCCGGCCAGACAGACGACCAGCGAAACCACCGGCTGCACGACGGCGATGAAATAAATTACCGCGCGGACAATTGCGGGGACCGAAAGTGCCTGAAAGTAGAAGGCCATTATTGCAAGTCCCTGGCAGAAGTAGACAACCGCAAAGCAGAGAAATGCGTTCAGCGCTACGTCGCTGATCGGTGCAATCGGCGCCAGCATCGCAAAGCCCGTCCCGATCAGGCCCCAGATAAGCCACTCCGGCGCCGACCAGCGCGCCATGTCCCCGAAAAGGGCATAGGAAAGCCGCTGCTTCCCGGCCCATCGCCAGAACACCCGCAGATTGAACAGAACCGACAACGCCGCGATTGTCGCTGCCAGCGCCGGGCTCAACCTGACAATCAGATCGAGCACTTCGGTCTGCGCCTCGGGCGGCATGGCGTTCTGCATCCCCACCATCCGGTACATTTCCTGTCCGCGCGCCATCCCGGCGGCGAGCTCGGACTGCATTGCTCTCGCGAGCGCGGCCGGTCCCCCCGTCGTAATGAGCGCAACCCCCGTCGCCGAGATAAGCATCGCGCAAGTTGCCGCCAGCAGGACCAGCTCGAAGGGATGCTTCCGCTCGATCATCCAGGTCATCACGAGGGTGGCGATGCCGAAAGTGGCTAGATAGTTGCCCCCGGCGCTGGCGCCTGCGGCAAAACCGGCCGGGATCGAGGAAAGAGCGATCACCAGCAGCGTTGCCACGATTACTGAACAGGCCGCGCGTAAAATCGCGGAAGCACGGCCGGCGGCGAAGATAAGGATTGGCGCCGGCGCCAGCATCATTGCCACGAAGCCCAGCAGCGGCACCGCTCCCCCCGCAAGAAAGAAAGCTCCGGACAAAGCCGCGGCGCGAAAGCTGCCGATGATCGCCTTGCGGGTCATCTCGCGCCGTTCAGACTCCGAGCGTTGAAAATGGAAGCAGCGCGATTACCCGCGCACGCTTGATTGCCACCGCGAGCTGGCGCTGATGCTTCGCGCAATTGCCGGACGTGCGGCTCGGTACGATCTTTCCGCCCTCGGTAATAAAGCCCGAGAGGGTGCGCACATCCTTGTAATCAACCTTCAGGTTCTTGTCGGCGCAAAAGCGGCATACCTTTCGGCGCCCGCCGGAGCGCCGGCGCGCGCCGGGACGTCCTTCGCCGCCTTCACCGCGGGCAGGTTTTCCCCGCCCGGCGTCTTCGCCGCGGGGCCGTTCGCTAAATTGTTCGACTCTCTCTTCGTCTGCCATTGCGTTTCCTTGATTTCAGGGCCAAGGATGGCCTGATAAGCCATCCCGTCCGTCCCGACCTGCTTCGTCCAGGCTGCGCTTGGGCGCAGCGGCGAAATTCAAGCGGCGAACAGATTATTGCGCAGGGCCGCCGCCTTCCGGTTCGAGTTCGCCTTCGTGCTCGGCCATCAGCTCTTCCGGAGCGTCCGGGGCTTCGGCGGCTTTCTCGCGCTGAGCCGCCAATTCCGCGGCGCGGGCCTCTGCCGCAGCTCGAGCCTCAGCAATCCGACGATTTCGCGCTTCAATTTCTTCGCGCACGCGGGCAGGATCGGCGTCGGTCTCCAGCAGAACCGAAAGATAGCGGAGTACGGCGTCCGAGAGTTTGAGGTTTCTCTCGACCTCGTTCATGACCGGGCCCTCGGATACGTAATCCAAGCGGACATAATAGCCGCGCCGCTCGCCTTTTATCCGGTAGGCGAGCTCGCGTGAGCCCCATTCCTCGGTTTCGATCATTTCGCCGCCACCCTGGGTGACGAGACCTTCAAAACGCCGGATCGTGTCCTTAATCTGATTTTCGCCCTGATCGGGCCGAAGAATGAAGATGGTTTCGTAGCGCCTCACGCGCCAAATCCTCCTTCTGGATTTAAGCCCCAAGGTGGAGCAAGGAGCAAAGAGCAAGCATAACACCCGTTCGCACATTCAAACAAGGAGACTCTCTGAAAAATCTAGCCTCGCACGCGGAAAAGACGCCCCGAGAGTCCTGCTCCGTTCCCCCAAAGTCGAAGCCCTTGAGATTGGTCGCTGACCTGTTTATGAGAAGTGCGAGCCCCCGAGGAGGAGAATGTCGTGGCGAAATCGAAACCTAAGAAGGCAACGGCAAAGAAAGTCGCGAAGGCGAAACCGCGGGTAAAACAGGCGGCACGCAAAGCGGTAGCGAAGAAGAGGGTAAATAAAGCCCCTGCCCGCCGGCCCGCTGTCACTACCGGACACAAGCTTCCATCCTATGACGAATTGCCCGTTCGGCCGGGAGCTCCGCAGGGCTCGGCATGGGGCCTATTCGGGGACAGCGATGAGGTTGGGACGATAAACCTTCTGTCGCCCGATCGCGTCCGCGCAGCCGCCGCATCGATCCGCAGCGGCAAAGTGTTCGCCCTCAATCTGCCGATCAACATTCCGGATCCTCCTCTGTTCACGCGCGGAAAGCATACGCATACGGTAAAAATCTTTCCGAATGCTGACTACGTGCTGGACGACTACCTCGACAACTTCTATCCGCAGGCGTCCTCGCAGTGGGATGCCCTTTGCCACGTAAAGCATCCCGTGCTCGGCGCGTACAACGGCATCCCCGACCATCAGATTACCGGGCGCGGCGGCACGCGCCTGGGCATCGACAATCTCGCGCGCCGCGGGATCGCCGGACGCGGAGTGCTCGCGGACATCGCGCGCCACTACGAGCGGATCGGCAAGACGATCAATTACACCAGGGCCGAATCGATACCGCTCGAAGACCTCGAGGCGACCTTGGCGGCCGAAAAGGTGAGCCTGCGCCCCGGTGATATTCTGCTGATTCGAATCGGATGGACTCAGTTCTATCTGTCGGCGAGCGAAGAAGTTAAGGCGGAACTCGCGCGCGAGACGGTAGTGCCCGGTATCGAGGGCTCGGCCCGGGTCGCGCGATGGCTATGGAACAATCATGTCGCCGCGGTGGCTTCGGACTCGCCCGCCCTTGAAGCATTGCCCAAGGGCGAAGGAGAGGAGTTTCTGCACTTCCATATGCTGTCATTCTTCGGGATGCCGATCGGCGAGATGTGGAACCTTGAGGGGCTGGCCGAAGACTGCGCCGCCGATCGGCGTTACGACTTCTTCCTGACGTCGGCACCGCTGAACGTTCCGGGAGGAGTCGGGTCGCCGCCAAACGCGCTCGCGATCAAGTGATCGCGGCCTGAGAAAATTGCACCACAATCGATGAGGGCGAAGCCGCATGCGGCTTCGCCCTCATCTTTTAGGGTTTCCCCCCAACCCGATTTGTCGCGGTTCCCCGAGGCCGCGACCTCACGCTGTCCATCCCCAAGCTTCGGGCCGGAACACCGTCACGACCCGAAGCGGCCCCCACTGCCAACAAAAGGTCAGGACTTGAATCTTCCCTTAACTGCGTGACGTTTAGTTCAAGTTCCGCCGGACGTCAAATGGTTGCGGCACAACTCAGCAGCAAAGAGCCGCGACGCCAATGCGAAATCAGTGGCCGGCGCGTGCCATGGCTTCCGTCGTAAAGAATCCCCTATCCACCGCTCCCATGTTGATATACCAGCACTCGCGTTCCGGAGAGTTCGGACTGGGCAGATAGCACGTAGTCACGTTGCCCGACTGAACATCGACACTCGAAGAAGCGACGTTGAACTCCCGCTTGTACGGATAGACTGCGACTTTTGCGTCGGGCACCGGACGATCGCGGTAAGTGAGCAGATAGATTTGAGTCTTCCAGAGCTCACCTCTGCGGTCGTAGCTGTCAACATACGGATTGAACCATCCTTCACCATCGACATAAACAACGGTCCTGGATTGCAGGATACCGGTGATGCGCTCGGGCCGCGGCGTTACTTCGACGACGTAAAGATGCCGCATCTCCCAATTGTCGGCACACGAGGTCGCCCCGCCGTCGGTCGGGCACGGATGGGCCGGCGAGTTTGCCGCATTCACGCATCCGAGCATCTCGCGTTCGCCGACGAATTTGAAGTTGTACTCCTGGAGCTTGGCGGCAAAACCACCGGAATGATCGGGGTCCCAGGTGGAGAGACCCGGCGATGAAGACATCACGACTTCGTTAACGCGGCGCACGCGACGGGTCTGCGTAATGTACACCCACGCATCGTCGGCACGCATCGGATCCCAGTAGCGAAAACGCAGGCCGCCGTCGCCGCGCTCTTCGGCGGGCTGGATGATGGGATACGCTGCCGCTCGCCACAGCACGCCGGTGGCTTTGAAATCGGGATCGGCCGGCAACGGCTCGACCTCCGTGCGGCCGAGTTCAAAGTAAACGCCGAGATGACCGATCATCACGTCCAAAAGAAGATTTTGCGCGCCTCCAGGGTTGAAAGGCGTGACCTGGCACTCGAAGTACCGGAGATCGCCGTCATCGGTGATGATCGGCCGGAAGCTCGAGTTCCACATTATCTTGGTCGCGATGTCGGGATCGTTGGGGTCGAGGAGCGGAAATGGCTGACCCGCGACGTATCCCTCAAGCGTGCGATGATCCGCAGTCAGCCGTACCTGGCCGGAATATTTCTCGGTGGCCACCTTGTAAGGCGGCGGCCAATCGATGCGAGTGTGCCCAATGATGTGCATGCCCATGCCGCGGGTGACGGCGTAGTAGGTTCCCGGGCTGACCAGGGACTGGACGCTGGCCGCGTTGCTACTGCTTATCTCGTCGCCAGGCTTGACCTGTGCATTCGCCAGACGCGGTGCGAGATGGATCGTGGCCAGCAACGTCAAGGTTGCGGTTAGAGAGCGGGAGCCAATCGTGGGCATCGGATGCTATCGCCTATCGGATGTTCGAGGACTGTCTGCCGGATGCATACACAAACGCTTTCTCAAACACAAGCGTTCGTCTGTCTTCGCGACTTTGGAGATAGGCGAATCGCGATCGGGAACTCGCGCGGGACTTCCGCTCGCGACGCGCGCAGCGGCAGCCGCCCTTCCCTTCAGCGAGACCTGCGCGCGCGAATCTTCGCAGTCTTCCTTTTGCGTCCGGTGGATGCCGCCCCCCTGCGTGACGCCGCGCGGGTGGATTTTCGCCACAGTTCGCGCGAAGCGATTTTGGCGCCCTGCGCCATCGCGGCGAGCTTCGCCCACGTTATTTTCGGATCGACGGTGGTAAACCCGGCGAAGGTTGAGAACCCGCAATCGCTGCCGGCGATCACGTTCTCCCGGCCGGCAATCTTCGCGAATCTCACAATCCGCTCCGCGACCAGTTCCGGATGCTCGATGAAGTTGCAGGAGGAATCGAGCACGCCCGGAATCAGCGCCTTGCCGCCGAGCTTCACCTCCTGCCAGACCTTCCACTCATGAGCGTGGCGAGGGTTGGAAGCCTCGAAGGATATCGCGGCGACGTTCGCTCTCAGCACGATATCGACCACATCCTTGAGGGGAACATCGCAGTGGTGCGGGCCCTCGTAGTTGCCCCAGCACAGGTGCATCCTGACTGATTCCGCGGGCACGTCCGACAGCGCATGGTTGAGCGCCTCGACGTGCAGCGCCGCCTTCTTGCGGAATTCCTTCACCGAAAGGTCCGCGAACTGGATATGCCGGCCCATCGCGAGGTCGGGGCAGTCGACCTGGAGCAGAAACCCGGCGCGATGGATCGCGTTGTACTCGGTCCTTATCGCGTCGGCGATCGCCGCAAGATACGCCTCGTGGCTGCCGTAGTGCTGGTCCGGGAGAAACAGGGAGATGACTCCGGGCGAAGCCGCGCTCATAAAGACTTCTTCGACCTTTTTTCCCGCGGTAGCCTGCTTGAGGTTTTCGATATCGACTTCGAGGTCGCGCGTGTTCGAATAAGCGATTGGCCCGTTGCAGGCGGGAGTCTTAAGAATCGACGACATGGTCGGGAAAAGCCGCGCCGCATATTCCGGGAAGTCCGCGAGATCTCCAAGTCGCGGTCCTTCGCTCCCGCCCAGACCGAGGCTTTCGCCGCCGAAACCGGTCATCCGATCCTTAACGTAGGTCGAGTAGCCCGGCTTGCTCATCTCACCATCGTTGATTACATCGACGCCGGCCTCGAGCTGCTTGCGGACGGTCTCGGCGACCGCAGAGCGGATGCTCGCGTCAAGAGCGCTGACTTCGTATGGCTCGCCGGATTCCCTGGCGGTCATCAGGCGCAACAAATCGTCGGGACGCGGCAGGCTGCCGGTGTGAGTGGTGAGGATATGCCGAGTGCTGCGCTTCATAGTGAATGACCTCCTCCAGGCGGGAGTCTGCCACAACGTGCGATGCGGAATGCAAGAGGCGCCGCGGTGCGTTCGACTGCGTCAGGGAAAGTTGCATCGGTAGGTAACGAAATTGTCGGTGATGCGCGCGCCGAGACTTTCCGCCGTGCGCCGAGAAGCCCAGTTGTCGTCAAGCACGAGGGTATAGCCGGCGTAGCGCATGCCCTGCTGCGCCATCGCCAGAAAAGACCGCGCTGCCATCGTGACCGCAATTCCGCGCCCGCGCGCCTCCTGCGTGACGCCGATATTGATGAGCGCGCCGCGCGTTCCGCCTCCACGCTCGGGGTCGATGGTCGAGCCTCGCCTGATGCGAGCGAGCATCGTGCTCCAGTCAGGCACCGAAAATACCGCGCCCACCGCCTGCCCGTTCATCTCCGCTATCATCGAAAGATCGGCTACGGCAGTGTCTCCCAGCGATGCCAGCATCGGGCGCACTTCCGCGCGGGTGACGGGATTCCATCCCCAGTGCCGATCGAAGGCGGCATTTGTAACGTCCGTCCAGGCATCGATGGCCGCGAGAAATCCGTACTGACGCCAGCTCTTCACGGTCGCTCCGGTGCTGAGGCCCGCCTCGATAATCCCTCGATAGCGCTCCAACGTAGGCGCATCGAGCGTGGCGGTGTAATCGACCTGTCCTTTTTCGGTCTCGAACCCGGCGTCCTTCAGATAGCAATGGTAGTAAGCCGGATTGCCACGCAGCAGGAATGACGGGAGCCGTCCGTAGTTGTCGATTGCGTAGGGGTAGTCGAGAAAGGCGGCGAACCCCGTGCGCACGGCCTTCATTCCGCGCGAACGCAACCACGCCATCGCCTCCTTGAGCATCGCAACCGTCGCCTCGTTCTCATCCTCTAGCGCTTCGAAGTGGATGAGATGACCGAGATGCTCGTTCCAGTGGGCGTTGTAGCGATGATTGATAACCGCGCTGACCCGCGCGACCATCTGATGGCCGCGCCGGGCGCAGAAGCCGGCGAGGTCCAGGAATGCGGCCGCCGGCGTTCGGCGCGTCAAAAAATCGATCTCGTTCTGCACATCGGGAGGCCACCATGCCGCCCTGCCGGCGTAAACCTGGTAAGGCAGACGGGCAAACTCTTCCAGCGCATCGCGCGTCGCGATTCTTTCCACCCGGGGCGTTCCATGATGCGCGAAAATCGATCTGCCGAAAGCCATTGCCCTTTGCCCGCCGCGGCGCACCGAGCTTAGCACCGCAACCGTCGAAACAACCATCGCCGGAATGGGAAACATTGCACATGCGAGGAATCGGGTTGGCACCGGATGGAACCGCGCCGCGAGGCTGCTATGCTCCCGCGATGCTCAGGGAACCGGCGAACGCCCGAAATCGCGCAAGCGAAACCGCTCTTTCCGGCGGGTATCGCCTTGCGGGCGAGGCGCTCGCGCTCGTCTATATCGGTTTGATTGCCGCTATCGCCTCGACGACGGGCGCGTTCTACGTTCTGTTTCCCGAACTCGGGGCACTCGCTCACGATGTCTTCACGCGGCCGCGCGGAACGTGGGCAAAAGCTCCTCTGATGCTGGCGATCACTCCGCCCCTCACCGGAGCGCTGGGAATTTGTATCACCCGGGAACTTCCCTACGGCTTTGTGTCGGTGTTCGCGGTCGTATGCGGTTCGATGGGCCTGGTCCTGATGCTCCGGTCGCCGATCGCACCCGCCATTTCCGCTGGACTGCTGCCCCTGGTGCTGGGGGTAAGGAGCTGGTGGTACCCGCCGGGAATACTGCTCGGAACCGCCCTGCTCGCTATCTTGTCAATCGGATGGACGCGATGGCTCGATGACCGCGCCGTCGCGCAATCGCCCCGCCAGGCGCCTGACGAGATCGACGATACCATCGAACGATCACCCGCCGACTATCGATGGCTGGTGCCGCTGCTTGCGTTCGTGATGATTGCGACCGCGATGGTGCAGGCGACTGGCCTGCGCTTCATTCTCTTTCCGCCGCTGGTAGTGATCGGTTTTGAGATGTTCGGTCACACCGAAATATGCCCGTGGGCGGCGCGCCCTCTGTCGCTGCCGATGGCGTGCTTCCTGACCGCCTCCGGGGGACTGATCCTGCTTCGCATCCTCGGAGTCAACCCGGCGACCGCCGCGCTCAGCATGGCGTGGGGCGTCGTCGTCCTGCGGGTATTCGATCTCCACGTCCCGCCCGCACTCGCCGTGGCACTGCTTCCGATGGTGATGGACCATCCAGCGAACATCTATCCGTTCTCCGTAGGGATTGGAACATTGATACTGACGCTCTGGTTCCTGGCGTGGAAAGTCCTGCTGAGGCAGGAGCGCCGCAGAAAGATGACGGGCGGCGCAGCAGCATCCGCTCCTTAGAACGTGCGGTGCGCTGTTTCGCCCGAAACGGCGGCGACAATCGGCAAAATTTCGCTTCGCGCTCGAACCGGAATCGGCGTCGTTCAGCTCGCGGGATGCGGGAGCGCGCGCCGGCGCATCGCCGATGAACGCATGATCAGACCGTCGGCAAGCCATTGCGCCAGGAGGCGGCTGATTTCGCCCGCCGCCGTGTTATCCGGAAGATCGCGGGCAAGCATCTCGCAGACCTCGGCGAATGCGCGGGAACGATCGAGTGCCGTCAATGCCTCGGCTTCACCGCTCCCGATTTCGCGATAGCTCACCCGCGAGTGCCGCCTCCACACCAGGATCCGATTGCTCACGCGCGACGGCTGCGTCCATCGACGCTTCTCCTCGACCGCGCGGAGCACGTCGGCGACCTTCCACTGAACCTGGAGGATCGCGCTCGCTGGCACCCTGCGCATCCTCACCGCGGCCCACCGGCGCGCGGGAATGGAGTTCATCTCGGCAGCTTCGAGAACCGGCGCGTCGGCAGCGCAAAACACGTCGATCGTCGCCCGCTCGAGGGTGGCAAGGTCGGCGACAAACGGAAATTCCTCGCTTAGCGGATGGTCTCGAAGGAAGTCGGCCAGATGCCGCCCCGCCCACATCACCGACGGCTCGGTTGGAGGATATTCCAGCAGGTATCCCGTGATGAGGTTGTGAAAGTTCACCTCTCCCAGCACTTCCGCCGTTGCCGAATAGTCTTCCTTCATCACTTCCAGCAGCCGGTAGAAGTACATGTTCGCGTAGATATCGACCCGATCTTGCGCTGACAATCGATCGTCGCCGCGGATGACTGATTCGAGTCCGCCCGCGGGCAAGCCCCGCTCGGCGGCGAGCCCCTCGCCGACTCCGCTCGGCGCCGTGATGAGCCTATAGAGCAGGCTCTGAATGGATTTCAGATGAGGAACCATCGCCAGCCGCTTTTGCTCCGATTGCGCCGCGATAGATTTGACGAGCGCGTTCGGCAGTCTGTACGAGCACGCTGAACTCGGGGATGTTGTCATCCCATTCGATCAGCGCCGACACCGCGCCGAACCGCCGCACCGCTCGCGCATACAAGGCCCATACTTCCTCGCACACGGGATGATCGTGGGTGTCGAGCAGGTGAGTGCCGCAGTCGGTGTGTCCGGCGAGATGATATTGGACTACGCGCTCGACCGGAATCGCATCGATATATTCTTCGGCGCTGAAGCGATGGTTGAATGCGCTGACGAAGACGTTGTTGATATCGAGCAGGATGCCGCAATCCGCTTCTTCGGCCACCGCGCGCAGAAACTCCCATTCGGCGAGCCGCGACTCGCGAAACGTCATGTAGCTCGATACGTTCTCAATCAGGATAGGCCGCTCGAGGAAGTCCTGAACCACGCGGATCCGCCGCGATACATGACGCACCACCTCTTCGGTGTAGGGCAAGGGAAGAAGGTCATGCAGGTTGCGGCCGCCCACGCCCGTCCAGCACAGATGATCCGAAATCCAGGCAGGCTCGAACCGTTTCGCCATCGCTCGCAATTCCGACAGATATCGGCGGTTCAGCGGGTCGGCTGAGCCGATCGACAGAGAGACTCCGTGCATCACGATCGGGTAGCGATCGCGCACCGCAGCCAGAATTTCGAGCGGGCGCCCGCCGGCGACCATGAAGTTTTCCGAGATAACTTCAAACCAGTCCATCGGCGGGCGATTTTCCAGAACGTGGGCATAATGGGGCCGGCGCAGGCCCACGCCAAAGCCGAGAAAAGGAAAATCGGAGCGCCTCATTGGATCGCCATGCGGGCGGGCGGCCGTATGCCGCAAGCTTTGATTATTGCTTCGCGGACTTCTCGGGCTTGCCGCCCGCCGCTTTGCACTCCTTGATGCTCGAGGTCATCACGAAGCCTTTGCCCTTGCAGGAGTTCTGGCCCTGGCAACTGCTCGAGGCGGTCTTGCAGGCGCTCTGGCCCTTGCACGAATTGCCGCCCATGCACTTGATTTGCGGCGCACTGGATTCGTCGGCCGCGATGGCCGTGGTCCCGGCAAACATCACCGCGACGGCCGCCGCCAGTATCGCCCCGTTCAACATCGTCCTTTTCATCACCAATCTCCCGTCACCGGCGGCTTGGGCAAGCGAACGCCAGTGTGCCAAATCAATCGCCCGTTTAGCGCGCACAGTACTATAGATTCAGTCCTGGCGTTTAAACAAATCCGGACGGCCTTGCGTTCCATCACCCACCCGGGATTCCCTCTTTTTCCCCAGGAAGTCCGGGTGCGCCCGCTTCTGCCAGATAGCCCGCCACGCGTCAATTGGGGAACTTTTTCAACAAGTGCGAGATTTTATCTGTGGCGGATGCTATGTTCGTACCCTTCCATTATGACAGCAAGGCGGCCGAGCAGCGCGGAAAAGCGCAAGCTGTTCGAGACGGAAGCGCTTCCGCATCTGGATGCCGTTTACACGATGGCGGTGCGGCTGGTGCACAATCCGGACGACGCCAACGATCTGTTGCAGGAGACCATCCTGCGGGCATGGCGATTCTTCGATCAATTCGAGCCCGGCACCAATTGCCGGGCGTGGCTGCTGACGATTCTGTTCAACAACTTCCGCAACGGCTACCGCCGCTCTTCTCGCGAGCAGCCCGCGGCCTCGCCAAGCGATCTCGACCATCGGCTGGAAGCCGCGCATCTGGCGGACAATCCGGAGCAGGAAAATCCGGAGGCCATGGTCTCGATGCGCACGATGGATCGGGAAGTGGAGGCCGCGTTCAATTCGTTGCCGGACGAATTTCGCTCCGCCCTGCTGCTCATCGATGTGCAGGAACTGAGCTACCAGGAAGCTTCGCGGGTGCTCGAAGCGCCCGTCGGCACCATTAAATCGCGCGTCTCGCGCGGGCGAGCGATGATGCGCCGGGCTCTGAAGGATTACGCCAAAGAGAAAGGAATAATTCCGTCTTGACTCCCGGATACTGCCATCCTAACTCGGAAACTCAATGCCGCTCATGGGGGCGCGGCGCCCTAGCGGGCGCCGACAGTTCGAGGGGACCAGACGGACGCCAGTAAGCGTGGATTGCGGCACCTACATAGAGCGGTATCTTTCGGCTCACGCTGACGGAGAGCTGTCCGGCGAGGAGCTTCGCGCCGCCGAAGCGCATGTGAGCCAATGCGCTGAATGCCGGGAGCGGCTCGACGAGGAACGCGCGCTCAAGCGCCTGCTCCACGACCGCCTTGCGCTGCTCAAGACCCCCGATCCGGTTCGCGATCGTATCCGCGCCGCGCTGCACGACGAGCATCAGCGCGAGCTCCGCTCCGAATCGGCGGAAGTCCGCCGCGCGGCGCGGGCCCGATGGCTTCGGCCGCGAATATGGGCTCCGGCCGCCCTCGCCGCACTGCTGATAATCGCGCTGGCAAAGCTGAAAACCGCGCCTCCTCCCTTCCCTCCGCCTTCCGAACCCCTGCCGCTGGCATCGTCCGCGGATTCGATTCCGATCTTCGATGTGGCAATAGGACATCTGGACCGGTTCGAGAGAAAGTTCGAGCCCAACGTGCCGTCGGGCAGTCCAGCGGATATCTCGGATGCCTACCTGAACCACAAGATGCCCGGCTATCTGTGGAATTTCGGACCCGGCGGATATCGGCTGGTTGGCGGGCGGCTCGAGCGTCTGCCCGACGGGAAGCTGGCGTCGTTTACCTACTACCAGGGGGATAACGGCGCGATTCTGTGCACCTACATGCATGCCGCGGGACCGATCCCGCCGGGCGCGGTGCATGAAACCGACAGCCACGCCTACTACTCGTACAAGGGATATTCGATCTGTCTCAGCAAATACCCGCGCGGCGATTTCATCTGTATTCTGGCGACGCGCCGGCCGATGGCTGAGTTCATCGATGCCATCGCGGCGTCGTCGCTGTAGCGGCGACCGCCGGACGGCGGCGCGATCAGCGCTCGGCAATCGCGGTTATCGGCTCGACTTCGCGCTCGTTGGCGTTGAACAGATGTAGCTGATGAGGAGCGCCGCGGCGTGGAATTTCCACCGGATAGTTCCCGGTGAAGCACGCGTCGCAGAACTCCTCGCGTCCGCTCTTGAGGAACGAATACAGTCCGTCCCAGCTCAGATAGCCGAGCGAATCCGCGCCGATGTAGCGGCGGATTTCCTCGACCGAGTGCGAGGATGCGAGCAGTTCCTCGCGCGTGGGCGTATCGATTCCGTAGAAGCACGAATGCGTGGTCGGCGGCGCCGCGATTCGCATGTGGACTTCGCGCGCGCCCGCCTGCCGCAGCATCGGGATAACCTTGCGAAGCGTGGTGCCGCGCACCAGCGAGTCCTCGATCAGAACGATGCGCTTGTTGCGCAGCAGTTCCGCCACCGGGTTGAACTTTATTTTCACGCCGAAATGGCGAATCGATTGGCGAGGCTCGATGAAGGTGCGCCCGATGTAGTGGCTGCGCACCAGCGCCATCTCGAACGGCAATCCCGACTCCTCCGCGAACCCGAGCGCGGCGGCGTTGCCCGAGTCGGGAACGGGCACCACGATGTCGGCATCGGCGGGACATTCGTGGGCCAGCGCCCTGCCCTGAGTCTTGCGCACCTGGTAGACGTTGCGGCCGTAAAGCAGGCTGTCCGGACGCGCAAAGTACACGTACTCGAAAACGCATCGCCTGGTCGGCGCCGTCGTGAACGGCTTGATCGATCGCACCCCGTTCTGATCGATCACCAGCATCTCGCCCGGATCGACTTCGCGGATATATTCGGCCCTTACCAGGTCGAGCGCGCAGGTTTCCGACGCCACGATCGAGGCGCCATTCAGATGGCCCAGCACCAGCGGGCGAAAGCCATGAGGATCGCGCACCGCGATCAGGCAGGATTCGGTCAGCAGCACCAGGGAGTACGCTCCGCGGAGCTGGGCAAGAGCCTCGCTTACCTGCTCGACCAGCGTCGGCGCGCGCGAGGAGGCGATCAGATGGATAATAACTTCGCTGTCCGAGGAAGACTGAAAGATTGAACCGTTGGCTTCCAGGCGCTCGCGCAGTTCCTCGAAATTCACGAGGTTGCCGTTGTGCGCCACCGCAAGCCCGCCGCGCCGATATTCAACCACCAGCGGCTGGCAGTTCTTGATGGTCGTGGAACCGGTGGTGGAGTAGCGATTGTGGCCAATCGCGCTGGTTCCTTCGAGCCGCCCGATTATGTCGCCGTTGAAGATGTCGGCGACCAGGCCCATCCCGCGATGGGCGATCAGCGCTTTGCCGTTGGAGGAAACGATCCCGGCGGACTCCTGTCCGCGATGCTGCAGCGCGTAAAGTCCCAGGTATGTCAGGTTCGCGGCTTCCGGGTGTCCGTAAACTCCAAAGACCCCGCACTCTTCGTGGAACCCGTCGAGTTTGGATTCCTCGACGCACAGCGAGTCGGTTTCAGTCATTGGCGGCGAGCCTCCCGGGGAGAGCTTCTTCATACTTGTCGCGCAGCGCGCGTACATCCTCATCGATAATCGGCATCAGCCGCAGGCGCGCTTCAGCAGTCACCTTTCCGATGGTCCTGCAGTCAATTCCCCTGCTGCCAAACAGCCGGGTAACCTGTTCCACATCGCCAGTCGCAGCCGAGAACACTACGGTCGAAGCGCCCTCGCCAAACAGTTCCGATGTCGAGGTAAGTCCAAGCGCCGCAAGGTCCGCCTCCGCGCCCACCACACCATCCGGATTGAAGCAGGCCTCGGCGATCGCCACCGCCAACCCGCCCTCGGCCACGTCGTGCGCCGATCTTATCAACCCCGCTTCCGCCGCGCCAACCAGCGCATCGACCAGCGCCGCTTCGCGATTAAGATCGATCGGAGCGAGTTGCTCGTCGGATGCTCCAAACATCGCGGCATACTCGCTGGCGGCAAGGCGCGGCGGATTGGTGCGAGCAATCAGGATCGCGTCGCCCGGATTTTTGAAGAACGAGGCAACTCGCCTGGCGGCATCGGGCATCACGCCCACAACCGCGATCGTGGGAGTCGGCAGGATCGCGCGGCCTTCCGTCTCGTTGTAGAAGCTCACGTTTCCGCTCACGACGGGAGTTCCCAGTGCGCGGGCCGCATCGCCAAGTCCTCTCACACCCTCGGCGAACTGCCACATTATTTCCGGCCGCTCGGGATTTCCGTAATTCAGGCAATTTGTGATTCCGACCGGCCGCGCTCCCGTGCAGGCAACGTTGCGCGCCGCTTCGACAACGGTCGCAATCGCGCCAAGGTAAGGATCGAGGGCGCAGGCGCGCGGATTCGAGTCCACCTTGATAGCGAGCGCGCGGCGGCTGTGCTTGAGCCGCAGCACGGCCGCATCGCCGGGTCCCGGTCCCGAAACGGTGTTGCCCTGCACGATCGAGTCGTACTGGCGGAAGACCCATCGTTTGGACGCGATGTTAGGATTCTCAAGTAAGGCTTTAAATGCCTCGGGCGCCGCCATCTGCCGAACCGGGGCGCAGGCAATGCCGCGCGGCCGGGAATCCGCGGGCCGGGCGGGGCGATCGTAAACCGGAGCTTCATCCGCCAGCGCTCCGACCGGAATGTCCGCCACCATCTGCCCGCGCCATCGCGCCCGCCATCGCGGCTCCGCGATGATCTCGCCGACGACGACCGCATGCAGGTCCCATTTCTCGAAAATCGCCTGCAGCTCCCGCTCGCGGCCGCGCTGGGCGACGATCAGCATCCGCTCCTGCGACTCCGAAAGCAGAATCTCATACGGGGTGAGGTTTTGTTCCCGGAGCGGAACCTTGTCCAGGTCAAGATCGATTCCGACCGCGCCGCGCGCCGCCATCTCGCTCGACGACGAAGTAAGGCCGGCGGCGCCCATGTCCTGAATCGCGACGATCGCGCCGGTTCTGCCCGCTTCGAGGCACGCTTCGATGAGCAGCTTTTCGGTGAACGGATCGCCGACCTGGACGGTCGGCCGCTTGGACTCGCTTTCCGCATCGAACTCCGCGGATGCGAGCAGCGAGGCGCCGTGAATTCCGTCGCGGCCCGTGGCGGATCCAACGTAGAGCACCGGATTTCCAGCGCCGCTTGCGCGCGCGCTCATCAGCTCTCCGCTGCGCGCGAGTCCCAGACAAAACGCGTTCACAAGGATATTGCCGTTGTACGAAGCGTCGAACATCACCTCGCCGGCGACGGTCGGCACCCCGACGCAGTTGCCGTATCCGCCGATTCCGCCGACCACGCCGCCGACCAGATAGCGGGTGCGGGGATGGTCGAACGAACCGAACTTCAGCGAATCCATCGAGGCGACCGGCCGCGCTCCCATCGTGAAGATGTCGCGCAGGATACCGCCAACGCCGGTGGCGGCGCCCTGGTACGGCTCGACGTAAGAAGGATGGTTATGGCTTTCGATTTTGAAGACCGCGACCCATCCGTCGCCGACATCGATCGCGCCGGCGTTCTCGCCCGGGCCCTGCACGACCAGCTCGCTGCGGCTCGGCAGCGTGCGCAGGTACTTGCGCGAGGATTTGTAGGAACAGTGCTCGGACCACATCACCGAAAACACTCCCAGTTCGGTGAACGTGGGGGTGCGGCCGAGGATACGTTCGATATTGCGGAATTCGTCGGGACTAAGACCGTGCGCCCGAGCTTGCGGCAAATCAACGCGCGGCTCGCCCGGCAGACAAACTGGATTGCTCATCCTGCGCTCTCAACAATCGAGCGGAAAATCTTGAGGCCGTCTTCGCCGCCGAGCATCGCCTCCACGGCGTGCTCGGGATGGGGCATCAGGCCGAATACGTTGAAGCGATCGTTGGCAACGCCCGCAATCGCGTGCATCGCGCCGTTGGGATTGGCGTCGTCGGTCTCGCGCCCCTCCGCATCCACGTAGCGCAGGAGGATCTGCCCCCGCTCTTCCATCTGGCGCAGCTCGGATTCAGGCGCGACGTAGCGGCCCTCGCCATGTTTGATCGGCAAGGTGAGAACTTCGCCCTGGCGCATCGCGCGCGTGAACGGCGTCCGGGCGTTTTCAACCCGGACGTGAACGCGATCGCAGATGAATGACAGGGTGCGATTGCGGGTGAGCACGCCGGGCAGCAGATGCGCTTCGCACAGAACCTGGAAGCCGTTGCAGGTGCCGATTACCAGTCCGCCGTCGGCGGCAAACTTCGCGACGCTCTCCATGATCGGAGAAAAGCGCGCGATCGCGCCGCATCGCAGGTAATCTCCGTAGCTGAACCCGCCCGGCAACAGCACGCATCGCGCTCCCTGAAGCGAAGTGTCCTTGTGCCAGAGGATCGCCGCCTCCTGGCCCATCACTTCGTTCAGCGCCCAGAGCGAATCGTTATCGTCCAGCGAACCGGGGAACCTGACTACGCCCCACTTCATTCGCCTTCAACCTCGAACGTGTAGTC
>JAJPKP010000024.1 GCA_021323675.1 Pseudomonadota bacterium
GACCGCCGATATAAGGACAAGCCAGAGGATCATTACCTGCCCGCTGGAAAGCGCCGGCAGTACAATATTGGCTTCGCTCATGTCTAATCAGATCTCCTGAGATGGACGATTGACGGGAACCCGGCCTGCCCTTCAAAGTCGACGCAGACAGGAGGCCTCCCACTTCACAGCATATCTGGCGCAGTCTAAGTTTTCCGTGCGATGAAGTCTAGTAATCCGCCGAGCGCGCGATGCGGCCCGCGGCTACGCCTCGTCAAAACATCCATTAGCGTCAAAGAAGGACTCGCCGTCGCGCGGATACGCAGCCTGCTTGCTCCGTTAGTTGAGGGTCTGATACGTTCGCTCTCTCGGGCGCGTCGCTGCTCGCCAGCAGTAATTCCGTCCCCATCGTCTAGCTCGGCCTAGGACACCGGCCTTTCACGTCGGTAACACGGGTTCAAATCCCGTTGGGGACGCCAACTCTTTTCCTGTTTTCAGCGTTTCGCTGTACCGCTTTTTGTCCGTGCAAAAACGGCGAATCCAGTTCAAGACCGCAAGCCGTGCAACGCGGCCGCAGAGGCAACTACCCATCAGCGGGCCCCATAGTCGCTTGATAGTGATGTCGATCAACGTTCCGTGATGCGATATCCTCGCTTCGCCGCCATCCGGACACCCGGACAATGTTTTCGGGACGGACAGGCAAGATTCCCGGCGGTCTGTTGTCATAGACTTCGAAAACGCTTGCAGGAGCATCGGCCAGTTTCCCGCGACGCGCGGGTCTGCCCACGCGAAAATGAAGGCCTGCAGACCATCAGCGAGGCGAGCCGTACCGGCAATAATCCTGCCTATGGCCGCGATACTTGCGGTTGCGGGATGCGCCAGCCTGCCGAGTCCGCCGCAAAATCCGCCCTTCCTGCAAAGCGCGGCCACAAAGTCCAGGGACAATCTCACGGTCGCCGTCGCGGTGCTGACTGATGACGAAGCCAGGGAGTACTTCGGATGCCCGCTGGGGGACGAAGGAATCCAGGCGGTCTGGCTCAAGGTGGAAAACCGCAATGATTATGCTGTCGCGCTGCTCTCGCGCAGCATGGACCCGGAATATTTTTCCGCATACGAAGTCGCATATCTGAATCACAGCGCGTTCTCGGATGACGCCAATCGCCAACTCGACGAGTTTTTCCGCCGGGTTCAATTTCCGGCCTTCGTACGCCCGAACGCCACTGAAAGCGGCTTCGTGTTCACCATCCGGCAGGAAGGTGCGAAATTCGTGAATGTCGAATTCTGGCACGGAGACGGACTCTCCCGTGAAGGCTTCTTCATGAAGCTTCCGGGCGGAGGTTTCGATTTTCATGAGTCCGACTTCGGCCGCATCTACACCGCGAGCGAAACCAGCGCGCTCACCCTGCCGGGTCTCCACGCGCAGATCGAGAAATTGCCCTGCTGCACGACCGACAAGCGGGGCGACAGGAACGGCGACCCCGTCAACTTCGTACTGGTGGGAAGAGAAGACGACGTGCTCGGCGCTCTGACGATGCAAGGATGGGACCCAACTGAGACGATCGGAAGGAAATCAATCGGCAGGACCCTCGCGTCATTCCTGTTCGGCGGACGCTACCGCTACTCCCCGGTCAGCCGCCTGTATTTCTTCGGACGCGCACAGGACCTCGCGATGCAGAAAGTGCGCGAAACGATTCATCAGCGCAATCATCTGCGCCTGTGGCGAAGTCCCTACACCTACCAGGGCCAGGAGGTGTGGATCGGGCAGATCAGCCGCGACGTCGGGGTGCGCTTCACCTGGCAATCGCCAATTCTGTTCACGCACAAGATCGATCCCGAAGTGGACGAAGCGCGCGAATACCTCGTGCAGGACATGATCACGTCCGGATTTCTCGCCGCGCTGGGCTATACCCAGGGAGCGGGCGCGACTCCAAGAGATGCCCCGCGCCGAAATCTGACCGGAGATACCTACTACACCGACGGCCTGCGCGCCGTGATGTTCATCTCGAGCAAACCGGTTCCAGTCGATCAGATTCACCTGATCGATTGGGGCACCCCCCTGCCCAGCGACTAAGTACCGGCAGCCGGCATCAGGCTGCGTGCCGGCGAAGCGCACGGAGAGCGGTTTTCAGCTCGCGGGCCATCATGCGCATCACCGCTCTGGTTGCCGGTTCCATCATCATTCGATTCCCAGTTCTGCAAGGTCGCGACCGGAATTCGGAGCAAACCGGCGAACTGCCGCTGGGAAAGCCCAGGCGCTTGCGAATGACCCGCAGCGAGATTGCGTCCCACTCGCGCAGGGCAAGGAGCTCCAGAGCAGGGGGACACGGCTCAACCGTGGAAATCGCATCCGGTTTGCGTGCAACCCTCTCGTCCAGCTTCACGACGACGCGCAACCAATTCGAGCTCGCGGAGAATACTCGCCGATCGAGTTGGCGCCGCGAAGGGGATTGGAACTCGACACCTAATCGATCACAATGACAGCGGAATCGCTGCCTTCAACTGGCCGACATGCTTCGATTTCACAACGAGTCCCTTCGAGAACAGCCGCAACGCTGGCTGGACGTGGCTTCGCGCGCGACTCGAAATGTGGCTGTCGTCAGAATCTTCGACCTCGGATGCGGTACCGGGCGCTTTTAGACATGAACTGGTTCTCGGTGAGATTGCCGCAACCTGGTCCGACTACGCCGAACGCCTCGCGCATCGGGCGGACTCTATTCCCGTTCGGTCGCCGGACTCCGAATTCGCGAGGGGCCTGGAAGCGGCTCGAAAGCATGCTCGGGCAGCTCCTGCCGAAGCTGTCGCAGATCCTGTGGAGTTCTTTGTCTTCCGGCCTGCATTTTCCGCATGAAGGAGTTGGCCATGGCTGAACGCCCGGCTTGCATCGGCAACTTTCGAGAATTGCTGGAGCCGACTCCACCGTGGTCTCGTGGAACGGACCTGGAGGGTGAAATAGCGAGACTCGGGAGGACACTTGGGCTCTCTCGAATCGGCGTGAACTATCAGATAGTTCCTCCCGGACATCGCACCTCACTGCCTCACGCGCATGACCGCGAAGAGGAACTCGTGCTTGTCGTGAGCGGAACGCCCGACCTGTGGCTCGATGGCACCTTGCATCGGCTTGAGCCTGGCGACGCCGTGGCATTCCCTCCGGGAACCGGCATCGCACACACCTTCTTGAATAATCGTGACGAAGCGGTTCACCTGCTGATCGTGGGCGATGCGAACGCCGCCGACGCGCTGGGTGACCGTGTGTCCTACCCGCTGAACCCTGAAATGCGGGCGCATCCGCGCTTCTGGCACGATGCTCCGGAAAGAGCGCTCGAAGCTCATGACGCGAAGCCAAAAAGGACAGGTGAACTTTCTGTCTGCCGATGCAGACAGGAAAAACGGAGGGGACGACGGTGCCGGACCGAGTGATGGTGACGTTCAACGAGGGCTCTGCGCGGTTCACCTACAGGGTTGGTGCGGTGGTGCTGCGCGCGGGTCATGTCCTTCTGACGCGAGACGTTTGTGAAGATTGGTGGTTTGTCCCCGGCGGTAGGGTCGAACTCGGCGAAACAGCGGAAACTGCGGTCGCGAGAGAAGTCGCGGAAGAAATCGGCGCTCGGGGCGTAGTCGAACGCTTGATTTGGGTGAATGAAAATTTCTTCCGGCTCGGCGGCTTCCACCATCATGAAATCTGCCTGTACTTCCTCGTCTCTCTTCCAGAAGAAGCGCATCGCGATTTTTCGCAAAAGTCGTATTGCGAGGAGCCGGGCGGCGCGCGATTCGAACTCGCGTGGCATCGACTGGACGCTCTCAGAACGATTCGGCTCGTTCCGGGCTTCCTGACCGATCGTCTGACAGCCGTCCCGGATGCGATCGAGCATGTTGTACACGTCGACGACGGCGCGGGTTCGGGCATCAGAAGAAGTCAATAACCGGCCTCACGGCTCTAACGCTTTGCCCTGTCGGTCGTCGTCCGGTTGCGAATTCGGAGTAGCGGAAGTATCTTTGAGTCAGCCGATCAGGCGGCTACCTGTCCGCGGAAAGGGCCGAGCCCACCCTTTGTGATATTTCACCGCATAACCTTTTCTGCCCGTTAGCGGACGCCGGGCACGAGAGGAAGGGTTATGTCCAAATCTGAGCATTCCCCCAAGGTGCTGCCTTCGAATCCGAGCGCGGAATTCCTGCGCAAGGCGGCGAAGCGTCTGGCGCGCAAGGAGTCGGTGCGGCTCGCCACGGCGCAACGCCGGCTTGCCCACGAATACGGCTATCGAAATTGGGCAGAATTGATGGCCGAGGTGAGGCTGGGTGCAAAAGCTCGGCAGCCCGAAGCCTTGCCGTCGGCAACCAGCCAAGCGGCAAATGTCTTACCGCTGCTTCCGCTCCGCGAACTGATCGCGTTTCCACGCGTCGTTCATCCCGTCTTCATCGGACGCCCAGCCTCGATAAGGGCGGTCAGATCGGCGTGGGAGCGCAAGGTTCCAATCGTGATGGCTGCGCAGAAGGATGCCTCAGTGGCCAATCCCGGCATCGACGACATTTACCCGATTGGCGTGTTGGGAGTCCTTGTTCGCGTCGAATCCATGACGGACGGAACTTTAAAGGCCCTGATCGAGGGCAAAGGCCGGGTGAGAATATCCCGATTTCTGCTCGATGCAGAACAATTCGGCGCGCAAGTGGAGGCGATCGGCGAGCAGCCGTCAGCAGAAGCGGGAGTAGAACACCTCCTCGAACTCGTAGCCTCCGCGTTCGTTTCGGCTCGTTTCAAATCTCTCGCGGGAAACCGCTCCATTTATCTCACTGCAAACAGTAACGCATCGGTGATCGCAGACCGAATCGCAAGCCACCTGCAGATCGGAATCGAACGGAAGCAGGAGCTTCTGGAGACGACAAGCACCGACGAGCGGCTCAGGAAAATTCTCGCCATCCTGAACGCAGCCGCCTGAGAGGAGAGGGCCACAGCATACGACGAGTTGCGGAAGCGCCCGCTGCGCTTGTCAACTCCGTCGCGACTGAGACCGCGTCGGCACCGTTCGCTTGGGCGACCTGGCGCGAAGCGCGTCAGGCATCCCGTCGTGCGGCCCCATTCGCCGCTTAGGAACGTCCGCCCACCATTCACTCCACGCCAGGTCGTTCCGGCGCCCGGGATGGAGAGGATAGTAAATCCGATTGTCCCGTCGGGAAGCCTCGCCGCCTACCAGCAGCAGCGCGTCCCCTGCCCCGTTGTTTATGAAGCAATGGCAAATCCCGGTCCCGGCGGGAAATGCCGCAAAGTCCCCAGGCCGCATCGGATGGATGGACCCGTCGATCCACGCATCGACCTCGCCTTCGAGAACGTAAACGAACTCTTCCTCCTTCTCTTCGGCATGAGGCCACGAACTTCGCTCTCCCGGCGTCAATCGCGTCAGGTTCACGCCGATCTTGAGAAGACCTGCCGCACTGCCAATCGATCGATGGAAGCCGGTGCCTTCGTCGCTGTTTGGATAACGATGGCGGGTCTCGGGCACTGATGCGCCGGTAATGATGAATGGCGGTCTCTTGGAGTCTTTAGTCATGTGCTGGTCTCCTACCATGGCATTTGCTGGGGGTGTAGAACGCGGTCAATGATGGCATCCTGGAACGAAGCGCTGCCAGATCGGTGATCCCGGCTGATAAACCGTTGAATGTTTCGCGCCTCGCGCCTTATGCTCTCCAGAGATTTCGAGAATTCCCGCCGCCGTGAGAGAAGAAAGCGGAGACTAGCATGACCGATTTTAAGATCAGACCCGGGCGTTCCGAAGATGCGCAAGCAATCGCGGATGCGCACATCGACTCGCGCCGTGAGGCGATGCCGTGGCTTCCGGTTCTGCATTCGCGTGCCGAGACGATCATCTACTTCGCAGAACAGGTGCTGGCGAAAGAAGAAGTCCTGGTCGCTGAAGTCAATCGAATCGTGGTCGGATTTGTCGCGCTGGAAGGCGAGTTGATCGACCATTTGTATGTATCTCCCGGCTACCAGCGCCGCCGTATCGGCGACGAATTGCTGGCCGCGGCCAAGCGCCTCCGCCCGAAAGGCCTCCGGCTTTGGACGTTTCAGCGAAATCTTCGCGCCCGGCGATTCTACGAAGCGCGCGGCTTTAAAGTCTCGGAACTTACCGATGGCTCGCGAAGCGAAGAGGGCGAGCCCGATGCGCTCTATGTCTGGTCGCCCGCTCCTACAGCCGCTTGTACATGAAATAGTGGACGTGGCCGATTGGATGATCGTTCAGCACGCCGAAGCATTCGTAGCCAAGCCGCTCGTAAAACGGCCGCGCCTGAAATTCGAACGTATCGAGCCAGACGTATTTGCATCCGCACGCGCGCGCCTCGGCCTCGGCGGTCCTCACGAGTTCAGCCCCATGCCCTCGCCGGCGATACTCACGGTCTATCCAGAGCGTGCCGATATGGAGCCATCCCGCCAGAACTCGTCCGATGAGTCCGCCCTTGATTTCGCCGCTGTCGGTCCTCAAAAAAACGTTGACCGGTACCGGGGCATAAGGGATGCGAGTCGCATCGAAGTTGAAACCATGCAGCCCATCCTCGACCAGCCTTACGTCCTCAACCGCGGCATTCTGTTCGCTTGAAATTCGCACTTGGATTATTTCCGCGCTGCCGGCCGGTCACGCCGGCTTCCTTTCTCACGATCTCTTCGAAATGAACATGCCCGCATCCTTGGATATTTGGATACTGCCGTGCATCTGAAGTTGCCCTTCAACATAGACGCGCATCGCCGCGAGCGCTTCTTCCGTCATCCCGCGCATCGAGGACGCCGCGTACTCTACGAGCGGCTGCGCCTCGGTAACGATCAGTGAATCTGTATATCGCCTAAGCTCGACCCTGGCGAAATGGCGCCGCATCTGCGCCTGGCCTGTTTCCAGGCCGAAGCGTTCCGCATTCTCTTCGAAAGGGCTTGGCCCCGGCATGAAGCGTTTGATGATGTGATCGAGTTCACGCAGATGAGCGAATCCGTTTGTCGTGGCGTAAAAGATCGCGCCGGGCCGCAGGACGCGCGCAACTTCGGAAATCGCGCGCTCGCGATCCTCTACGTGGTAGAGCATGTGATTGGCTACGACCGCATCGAAGGTGTCTTCCCCGAACGGAAGCGCCTGGGCGTCGCAATGTGCGTACGAAATCTGCGGTCTTCCCTCGCCGAGATTTGCCCGCGCCTCACGCAGCATCCCAACAGAAAGATCGCTCAGCGTTATATGCCACGCGGGGCTCATGCGGGCGGGATTGATATTCCACAAAACCCCTGTGCCGCAGCCCAACTCCAATACTCGCGCTTGCGGACCGAGACGCATCTGATCGAAGACCCAACGCGTCCATCCGTACGGATTGGTGCTAAAACGGCGATGCAGCTCAAAGCGCGCATTCAGGTTGCGACCGTCGCCGTACTGCTTCCGAACTCGCGAAGCGTATGACTCCTGTGCATGGATGCTCATCGCGCCGATCTTCTGGAAAGACAACTACCAAAAGAAAGGATGAAATGATGCTGCTCGATGTCAGGTTTGGAAGATATTTGGAGGCGGCGGTGTTCTGCGGGGGCGGCAACCGACATTGCGATCCTGGACTACTTACAATCGGATGCTCGCTCATTCCCGATCGCAAGGAGCGGTGCAAACCGCCGGGCAAAGGCTGCCTGTCAGAGGGTCCGACCCTTTTCTTTCGATATTTGGTAATGTGAGCGGCGATGAAGATTCTGATCATGGGTGCGGGCGGGATTGGCGCGTATTACGGCGCCAAGCTCAAGCTTGCCGGCGAGGACGTGTATTTCTGCGCTCGCGGGGATCATCTGCGAGCCCTTAAGGAACGGGGGCTCGTGATGCGAAGCGGCGGCGGCGAAACGCTCCTCGCCATCCCTTCCACCGGCGACCCCGCCGAGTTTGCGCCCTATGACCTCGTGCTCTTCTGCGTAAAGTCCTACGACACGATTGCCGCGGCGCGACAGCTCCTCGGATGTCTCGCGCCAGCCGGCGTCGTGATGACCTTGCAGAACGGGGTCGAGAATGAAGACGCGCTCTGCACGGTGTTTTCGCGGGAATCGGTGATGGGCGGAAACGCGCGCGTCGGCGCCGAAATCGTCGCGCCCGGAATCCTCGTCCATAGCGGCTACGGTTATATCGAGTTCGGCGAACTGGACGGCGCGGAGACGCCGCGCGCGCTCCGATTTGCGGAGATGTTCCGGCGCGCGGGAATTCTCGGCGATCTGACCCGCGACTTGAAGACCATTCGATGGATCAAGCTGATGGGCAACAATGGCACCAACTGCGTCTGCGCGCTCGGTCGATGCTCTCTCGCGCGGGCGATCAACGATCGCGACGGTTACGAACTGATGCGGCAGTTGATGCTGGAAACGGTCGCGGTCGGTGCGGCCGAAGGCGCGAAGATGTCCGCCGACGACGCCGAAAAGGCCCTGAGGCGCCTGAGCAAAATCTCCTCGCTCGACAAGATTCGCCCCTCCACCCTGCAGGATGCGGAGCGCGGCAAGCCGCTCGAATACGACGCGATAACCGGCGCGATAATCCGCGCGGCGGACCGCCACGGAATTGCGGTTCCCGCGACGCGCGCGATGCACGCGCTTCTGAAGCTGCTCGACGGCGGGCGTCCCCGAATGCCCGCCGCTTCATAACCAGCCTGGTGCATCGCAGCCCGACGGCCGCTTATGCGGACACGCCGTGGCGCAGCACTCTGCCAGGAGTGGCCCCCGTGAAGCGGTCCCCCTCCCACGTGATCTGGCCGTTCACGATTATGTGGCTGTAGCCCTCGGCACGCTGAACGCGTCGCCATTCATTGCCCGGCAGATCGTGCGCAATCTCGACCGGAAGCACTTTGAGACGATCGAGGTTGTAGATCACGATGTCCGCGGGAGCGCCCTCGCGCAGAAAGCCGCGGTCCTTGAAGCCGGCACAGAATGCGGGCAAACCCGACATCCGCCAGTGAATGTCCTCCAGGCTCATCCATCCCTTTTCCCGCACGAAGCGAATCAGTCCTTCGGTCGGATAGCGGCCGGCGGTCAGGAACTTGGTATGCGCGCCGCCGTCCGACACGCCGAACGTGATGTAGGGATAGTCGAGAATTTCCTTCATCAGGTCCGATGAATTGACGGCGGGAGCGAAGAACTCCGTCTTCAGGCCCTCCGACACCGCAATATCCAGCATCGTGTCGACCACGTCCTTGCCGGTTTCCTTGGAGGCCAAACGCAGGGTCATCCCCTCGAACTTCTTGTTTTCGTGCCGATGGCATTCCGTGATGATGATCTCGTCGAAGTAGTTGGTAACCAGGCTCTCGCGCGGCATCTGCGCCTTGAGCGCCGCCCGCCTGCGCGGGTCGCCGAGTTTCTCGGCCCGCTCCGCGACCGTGCCGGTGGTGGCTTCGCGCCACGCGTCGGAATCATCGAACAGGTTCCAGTCCTCGAAGGTGAACGTCAGGCCGGCATCCGTGGTCGTACCCTGCCCGTAAACCGGCAGTCCCTTCTGGCGGCATCGCTCGAGCCATTTGATCGTGTTGCGATGGCGATGCGGGAAGCGATCGTTGGTTACGATCGCCTCGTACATGATGGGGCGGCCGCTGATCTCGGCGATTTTCTCGAAATGCTCCGCGTCCTTTTTCGGGTCCCAGCTTGCCAGCGTCAGCTCCTGGAAACCCTCGCCGCGTTCGCCGAGCACGCGCGCCATTTCCAGGCAGGTTTCGTCGTTCATCACGTCGGTGTTCATCGGCGAGCCGTCAAAGTCGCGCTGCACCGCGCTTGGCCCGCCGGGAATGAGCCGCTGCGCCGACCATCCGCACGCGCCCGCATCCATCGCCTCGTGCAGAATCCGGCGCATGCGCGCGTGTTCCTCCTCCGACGGCATCCGCCCGCTCTTCGACTCCTCGATTCCCATCACGTAGCCAAGCACCGGGTTCATCGGAACGTACGGCAGCAGGTTGACGCCCTTGGGAACCTGGTCGAGCTTGTCGAGGAATTGCGGATAGGTTTCCCAATCGAACGGCATCGCCGCCTGCATCGAGCGCAGCGGAATCGCCTCGGTGCGCACCATCGTGAGCATCGCGCGCTCGGCGTCTTTGGGGCGCACAGGCGCGAAACCAAATCCGCAATTTCCGATCACGACCGAAGTCACGCCGTGATAGCCGGAGATGGTGAGATACGGGTCCCAGAAAATCTGCGCATCGTAATGCGTGTGCAGGTCGATGAATCCGGGCGCGACAATCTGCTCGCCGGCATCGATCACCCTGGCGCCCTGATGCGCCGCGATTCGGCCGATCTTCGCGATTCTCCCGTTTTTGATTCCTATGTCGCTGCGAAAGCGGGGAGCGCGGGTCCCATCGACCACCATCCCGTTCTTGATGACCAAGTCGAATTCCGCCATGACGGCCACCTCGTTTCAGAGTTGGACGCGGTCCTGCTTGCGTCCCGCCAAGTATCTCTCCATCCCGGCGCAAAATACAAACCCATCGGTATGTTGGGTTCCAAAGCGTGCCGTCGCTCCTCCGCCAGGTTTCGCGCGATTGTAGTTCGCGGCGCAAATGTGAAAATCTCGCAGGCGGAGGACCACACCGATGGCCAAGCGCGGACGACTCACCCTCTCGAACGCCGGATACTCGATGCCGGCGGATGCGGCTGCGTATCAGCGGCCGCCCTTTTACTATCGCGGCACCCGCTCGATTGCGGTCGCTTTCGAGACCGATGCGGAAGCGGCGCTGGACCTTCTTCCCGCCCAGCTCACGATCAGCGAGCCGGCGACCGCCGTGCTTTCCTTTTACGACTATCCCTGGACGACTTTCGGTCCCTACAACGAAGCGATCCTGTCGCTGCTGGTCGATCACAAGGGGCGCCCGATGACCTACATCGCGCACATCGCGGTGACCAGCGAGCCGCCGATGCTGGCGGGGCGCGAAATCTGGGGATTTCCAAAGAAGCTCGCGCAAATCGACTTCAAGCGCGAGCGCGACATGATTTATGGGATGCTCGAGCGGCCGGCGGGAATACGGCTGGCCAGCGCGGTCGTCCGGCCGGAGCGGCCCGCAGACAACGGCCACTCGACTCCGCGTCCGCCGGTCAGCCTGCGCCTGATTCCATCAGCAGAGGAAAACGGCCGCCCATCGTGCGCTGAACTGATCGAGACCTTTACCGACGTCAAGGTCATCGAGGCGTGGACCGGGACCGGCTCAGTCGCGTTCGCGGAAAGCTCGCGACTCGACCCGTGGAACACCCTGCCGCTAAAACGCGTGCTGCAGGCGAGCTACATGGTCAGCGACATGACGCTCGGATTCGGCAAGGTGATAGATCGTCTGGAGTGAGCCGCTTAGGCGCGCCGGCCGCGGCGAAACACCTCGATCGCGCGGCACATGCGGCGCCGC
Source organism: Pseudomonadota bacterium (assembly GCA_021323675.1). Lineage (GTDB taxonomy): Bacteria > Desulfobacterota > Binatia > Binatales > Binataceae > JAFAHS01. Next base: position 11,341 of record JAJPKP010000024.1, read on the forward strand.
GCGCGATATGAAGATCATCGGGTGCGGCTTTGCGCGGCGCGCAGCCGCACCCGATTCGATTCGTGTCAGGAGCTTGCCGCGGGAGAAGCAGCCTGATCGAGGCCTTCGTTCAGCGAATCCTTGAGCTGCTTGCCCGGCTTGAACTTGGCCGATCGGCTCGCGGAGATCTGGATTGTTTCACCAGTCTTCGGATTTCGGCCGGCGCGAGCCTGGCGCGAGGAGACGGAGAAGGTCCCGAAGCCCGAGATGTTCACCCGCTCTCCCTGCTTGAGGGCCGCAATAATGTCGTCGAGCAGGATATTAATCGCGCGCTCGGCGTCTGCCTTAGGAAGTGGAAGCTTGTTGGACAGCGCTTCGATCAGTTCCGCCTTAGTCATGGCTCTGTTCTGTTACGGCCCCCGCGCCGCAGTTTACACGTCCCCTGCTCGCTCCAGCGTGGAACGCTTGGTTTGCTTGTTCATCCCGTTTACGGCGAACGCCTGCTCTCACCGCTCAGGAGAGATTCGGCGATACACCGGTATCTTCGTCTTCGCCGCCCGCGATCGGATGATCCTTGTCGGCGTCGTGCAGGAAGTCCAGGTCCTTTCCGGCCGACTTCGGCTTGAAGAACTCGTCCGGATCCGCCAGGACCAGGGCGTGCCGAAGGACTTCATCGACATTCTCGACCTGCACAAGCTGAACGTTCTTCAGGATTTGCGGAGCGATCTCGCTGATATCCTTGGCGTTCTCCTTCGGGATGATGACGGTCTTGATGCCGCCGCGATGCGCGGCGAGGACCTTTTCCTTCAATCCGCCGATCGGCAGCACCCGCCCGCGCAGCGTGATCTCGCCCGTCATCGCAAGGTCGTTGCGCACAGTCTTGCGCGTCAGCGCCGAGACCAGCGCCGTCGCCAGCGTGATGCCGGCGGAAGGTCCGTCCTTGGGAATCGCCCCCTCGGGGATGTGAATGTGGATATCGATCTTGTGATAGAAGCTCCGGTCCAGCCCGAGCATGTCGGCGCGCGACCGCACGTACGACAGCGCCGCCTGCGCGCTCTCCTGCATCACGTCGCCGAGCTGGCCGGTAATCGTGAGCTTGCCGCGTCCGGGAACGATCGTCACCTCGACGTTGAGCAGTTCCCCGCCCAGTTCCGTCCACGCAAGCCCCGTCGCCACGCCCACCTGCGGCTCCGCTTCCGCCATTCCGTAGCGGAACTTGGGCGGACCGAGGTACTTCGCGAGGCTCGATGCGGAGATCTTCACGTGCGCGTTGCGATCGGTCTTGACCACTTCGACCGCCGCCTTGCGGCATATCGAGGCGATCTCGCGTTCGAGGTTGCGCACGCCCGCCTCGCGCGTGTAATGGCGGATGATTCCGAGCAGGGCCTTGTCGGAGAACTCGATGTTCTCGGGTTTGAGACCATTGGCCTCTTCCTGCTTCTTGACCAGGTACTTCTTCGCGATCTGGAGCTTCTCGGTTTCGGTGTAGCCCGGAATCCGGATCACTTCCATCCGGTCCTGCAGCGGCCGCGGGATGCGTTCGAGCGTGTTCGCGGTCGTGATGAACATGACCTTGGACAGATCGTAGTCGCAGTCCAGGTAATGATCGTTGAAAGTGTTGTTCTGCTCGGGATCCAGGACCTCGAGCAGCGCGGAGGACGGGTCGCCCCGGAAATCGGTTGACATCTTGTCAACCTCGTCGAGCAGCATCACCGGGTTCGACGAGCCCGCCTTGCGGATCGACTGGATAACCTTGCCGGGCAGCGCGCCGATATAGGTGCGGCGATGGCCGCGGATTTCGGCTTCGTCGCGCACCCCGCCGAGCGACACCCGCACGAACTTGCGCCCGGTCGCGCGCGCGACCGACTTGCCGAGCGAAGTCTTGCCGACTCCCGGAGGGCCGACGAGGCACAGGATCGGCCCCTTCATCTGCCCCACCAGGGTCTCGACCGCGAGGTATTCGAGGATGCGCTGTTTCACTTTCTCGAGGCCGAAATGGTCTTCCTCGAGAACGCGCTCCGCTTCCTTGATGTCGAGCTTGTCTTCGGTGTACTCGAACCAGGGCAGCGCGAGGAACCAGTCGAGATAGTTGCGCACGACGGTCGCCTCCGCCGACATCGGCGACATCATCTTGAGCTTCTTGATCTCGCGCTCGCACTTTTCGCGAGCCTCGGCCGGCATCTTCTTCTGCCGCAGCTTTTCCTCGAGTTCCTGAATCTCGTTCTTGAACTCGTCCTTCTCGCCGAGCTCCTTCTGGATCGCCCGCATCTGCTCGTTGAGGTAGTACTCCTTCTGGGTCTTTTCCATCTGCTTCTTGACCCGGGAGCGGATGCGCTTTTCGACTTCCAGAATCTCGAGCTCCGAGCGCATGTAGCCGAGAATCTTCTCGAGGCGCTCGGCCGGATTGACACATTCCAAAAGCGCCTGCTTGTCTTCGAGCTTGATGCCGAGATGGCCGACGATCTTGTCCGCCAGGAACGCGGGATCATCGACGGACGAAATCGAGGTGACCGTCTCGGGCGGAATCTTCTTGTTGAGCCGGGCGTAGTTGTCGAAGGTCGAGATCACCGATCGCATCAGCGCTTCGACCTCGGTCGAGCGTTCGGCGACTTCCTCGATCTCTTCGGCTTCGACCTGGAAGTACTCTTCTTCGGCCAGGTAGCGGACGACGCGCGCGCGCTTCTTGCCTTCGAGCAGGGCCTTGACGGTCCCGTCCGGCAGGCGCAGGAGCTGCACCACGATGCCGAGCGTACCCATCGAATAGAGATCCTGGGGAGTGGGCTCGGCGACCTTGGCGTCCTTCTGGGCAACCAGCAGGATCGGCTGCTTCTTCGCCTCGGCGGCTTCAAGCGCGCGGATCGATTTCTGGCGGCCAACGAAGATCGGATAGACCTCGTGGGGAAAAACGATAAGCTCGCGCAGGGGCAGCAACGGAACTACCGCCGCCGATGCATCGCGATTGTCTTTTTTGTCGTTACGAAACAGCATCTGTATGGATCCCGAGTTCCTCGAACGTCAGGCGGTTTCTGCCGTCTTCTGGTAAACCAGCAGCGGTTGTTCCTTCTGCGTCACCACTTCCTCCGAGATCAGCACCTCCTTGATGTTCGGCTGCGACGGAATCTCGTACATCAGGTCGACCATGATGCTTTCCATGATCGCCCGAAGCCCCCGCGCACCCGATTTGCGCTTGAGCGCCTCGCGCGAGATCGCGCGCAACGCTCCTTGCGTGAATTTGAGATGAACGTTTTCCATGTCGAACAGCTTCTGGTACTGCCGCACCAGCGCGTTCTTCGGCTCGGTGAGGATGCGCACCAGCGCTTCGTCGTCGAGCTCACCCAAAGTCGCGATTACCGGCAGGCGCCCGACGAATTCCGGAATCAGCCCGAATTTCAGCAGATCCTCGGGTTGCACTTCGTTGAGCAGCTCGGAAACGGTTTTGGGGTCGCGATGGGTCAAATCGGCCCGAAAGCCCATCGTCTTGCCCGCGATTCGCCGGCGGATGATGTCGTCGAGGCCCACGAACGCCCCGCCGCATATAAAGAGGATATTCGTGGTGTCCACCTGCAGGAATTCCTGCTGGGGATGCTTGCGGCCGCCCTTGGGCGGCACCGATGCCATCGTTCCCTCGATGATCTTGAGCAGCGCCTGTTGCACGCCCTCGCCCGAAACGTCGCGGGTAATCGAGGGGTTGTCGCCCTTGCGCGCAATCTTGTCGATCTCGTCGATATAAACGATTCCGCGCTGGCATCGCTCGATGTCGTAGTCGGCGTTCTGCAGCAGCGACAGGATGATGTTCTCGACGTCCTCGCCGACATAGCCCGCCTCGGTCAGCGAGGTGGCATCGGCGATGGTGAAGGGAACCTGGAGGAAGCGCGCCAGCGTCTGCGCCAGCAGCGTCTTGCCGACTCCGGTCGGCCCGATCAGGAGGATGTTGGATTTCTGGAGCTCGACATCGCCCGTCACCATCTGCGAGTCGATGCGCTTGTAGTGGTTGTGGACGGCGACCGAGAGGATTTTCTTCGCGCGTTCCTGGCCGATCACATACTGGTCGAGGACGCGCTTGATTTCGGCGGGCTTCGGAACCGCCGACGACTGGCTGAACGCCTCCTCGCCGTCGGTCTCTTCGGCGATTATATCGTTACAAAGGTCGATACATTCGTCACATATGTAGACCGTCGGCCCTGCGATCAGTTTGCGGACTTCGTCCTGGCTTTTGCCGCAGAACGAGCAAACCAGGTTGCCCGAACGGTCGTCATGCTTGGCCATAGTGCCTCCCGCAGTTCAATTGGAGGGCCTCCGGCTAAC
>JAJPKP010000038.1 GCA_021323675.1 Pseudomonadota bacterium
GAAGCGCCTGCGCCTGGACGATCAGCACCGGCCGCGTCTTGCCCGGCTCGGTGCCCCGGCGGGGATTTAGATTGGCGAGCCAGACCTCGCCGCGCTCAGGCATCCGGATCGCGCTCGATTCTCGCGAACTCGGCGTTCACTCGCATGCTCTCCTTGCGGACCTTCCGCGACGCGCCCGCCATCCGCTCGGCGCGGGCGCGGGCTTCGGCCTCACGGTTCATCCGCTCGATCGCGCGGCGGATGTATTCGGCGCGCGGGATGCCGAGCGCCCTGGCGCAGCGCGCGCTGGTTTCGAGCAGTTCTTCCGGCAGTTTCAGCGAGATCGATTCCATAATATGCGGAGCAAATATCCACTTGAGATATCTTCAGGTAGTATGCGCGCTTTGGAGGCAAAAGGCAATCCGGGCTGTTCGAGAGAGGGACGATGACTAAACTCGCGTGGACGCCGTGGCATAAGGTCGTCAAGATCCGGCCGGACCTGAAATCCGGAGAGCTGTCGCTCAACATTTTCGCCGCCGATCTCTACGACGTGGCGATGGGCAAGGCAAAGCCGGTCTATCAGGACGCGCGCGAATTCTTTTCGCTCACCTATCCGACCTTCAACCTTCGCGAACTTGCCAAAGATGTCGTGCTGCGGCTTTTGGGCAAGAGCGAGAAAGCCATCCGGCAGCTCGAGCTTACCTACGGCGGCGGCAAGACTCATTCGCTGATCACGCTCTGGCATCTGGTCAATGACCCCGACAAGCTGCCCGATTTGCCCGCCGTCAAGGAGTTCATCGAGCATGGCGCCAGGCCGCCCAGGGCGCGAATCGCGGTGCTCCCGTTCGACAAGCTCGACGTGGAAAAGGGGATGGAAGTTCGTGGCCCCAAAGGAGAGCTTCGATGGCTCAAGAACCCGTGGAGCGTGATGGCGTTTCAGATCGCCGGGGCCGAGGGTCTGCGGCTGCTCAACGCCGAGGGCGGAGAAGAGGAACGCAGGACTCCGCCGGCGGAAAACCTACTGGCCGAGCTGCTCGCATTGCCGAACCGCGAGAACCTGGCGACCCTGATTCTTATTGACGAGGTGCTGATGTTCGCGCGCGCGGCGGTCGATCTCGATCCTGCGTGGAACGACCGGCTGCTGAACTTCTTCCAGTATCTCACCCAGGCGGCGACAAAGGTGGAGCGCTCGGCGGTGATCGCATCGCTGCTGGCGACCGATCCACGAAAGAGCGACACGCTCGGCAAGCAGATCACGAGCGACCTTTACAACATCTTCCGGCGCGAGCGCGAAGAAGGCGTTCAGCCGGTGCTCAAGGACGACGTAGCCGAGGTTTTGCGTCGGCGATTCTTCGTCGCCGATTCGATCAGCAACCGGGAGAGTTTCCGCAGCCATGTGGTCGCGGCGCTCAAGGGCATTTTCGAACTGGACGACCAAACCCGCAAGGATGGCAAGGCCGCGGAGCAAAAGTTCGTCGACAGCTATCCCTTCCATCCCGACCTGATCGAGCTCTTCTACACCAAATGGACTCAGCTGCAAGGCTTCCAACGCACGCGCGGCGTGCTGCGGACCTTCGCTCTGGCGCTGCGCGAGGCGGAGCGATGGGACGAATGTCCCCTGGTCTCGGCGAGCAGCTTTCTCACCGAGTCGGGCGGAGACGGAATCTCCGAGGCCGCGCGCGAGTTGACGACCACGGCGGCGACGGAGGAGTACGAGGGCCGGAAACAGGAATGGACGGCGATTCTTGAAGGCGAGCTTGAGAAGGCGCGAGACATTGAGGCCGAAAGTCCGGCGCTCAAATTCCGCGAGCTGGAACAGGCGGTATTCGCGACGTTCCTGCATTCGCAGCCGATCGGGCAGAAGGCGCTGACGCGCGACCTGATGGTCCTGGCGGGCGCGACGCGGCCGGACAGGATCGAGCTCGAAAAAGCGCTGATGCGATGGAGCGAGGTATCGTGGTTCCTCGACGAAGCCGGGATCAGCGACGTTGATCGCGGCAACGGAGCAGCGAGGCAACTGCCTAAATCCTGGCGTCTGGGTTCGCGGCCTAATCTGCGCCAGATGCACTTCGACGCCTGCCAGCGGGTCTCCGCTGACATAATTGAGCAGCAACTGATCGATCAAATCAGCAAACTTAAGAGCCTTACGGCTGGAGCGTCAGCCGCAGGGGCAGTCGTTCACAATCTTCCGAAACGACCGCATGACATCGAAGACGACGGCGAGTTTCACTTCGCAGTTCTCGGTCCGCGTGCGGCGTCCGACTCGGGCAAGCCGAGCGCGGAGGCAAAACGCTTTATCGACGAGACCACCGGACCGGACAAACCTCGGAACTACCGGAATGCGGTGGTGCTGGCCGTGCCTTCGCGCGACGGGATCGATGCGGCGCGCAATCGAATCCGCGACTATCTCGGATGGGAAGAGGTACGCAGCCAGCTTAAGGACCAACTGAAGGGGCAGGAGCTCGACCCGATCCGCGACGCGACCTTGTCCGCAAACATAAGCGGCGCGCGGTCAAAGATCGCCGAAGCCATCCAGCAGGCCTACTGTATTGTCGTTACCGTATCCGACAAGAACGAGGTTCAGGCGTTCAAGATCACGCCTGAGGGCCCCTCTTTGTTCGCGAAGATCAAAGAGGACAGCCGGTCGCACATCCAGGACACGGCGATCAGCGCAGACGCCCTGCTGCCAGAGGGGCCGTACAACCTCTGGCGCGCGGGCGAGACGTCGAGACGGTTGAAAGACCTCGTTGGTGCATTCGCGCTTTCGCCGCAGCTTCCCAAGATGCTCAACCGGCGCGCCATTTTGGACACGCTGGTTCAGGGGTGTAAGGAAGGTCAATTCGTACTTCGCGTCATCCGGCCGGATCGCTCGGTCCGGACCTTCTGGCGCCAGGAGCCGGACGAAAGCGCGCTCAAAGATCCGAGTATCGAAGTGGTTCTTCCGGAGGCGGCGGAACTGGCTGAAATATCACCGGACTTGCTCGCGCCCGGCGGGCTCCCCGGCCTCTGGAACTCGGCCAGCGTGTCGTTCGGCGACATCTGCAACTATTTTTCCGGCAGCTTCGTGGCAAAAGTCGATAAAGGCGGCTACGAAGAGCCGTTCACCGTACCCAGAGGGTCTCGCGAGGCTCTGGCGGCCGCGGTTGCGGAGGCGGTCAGGCATGGCAGGTTGTGGTTGACGTCCGGCCAGGCGAGCATCTTGAGCGAGGAAATTCCGGCAGGTTTGCTGACCGACGATGCCCGACTCCAGTCTCCGCCGCCCCCGATTCCGGCGAGCGATTTGACGCCGGCCAGCCTTGCGGAGGTATGGAACGATGGCTCGACCACGGCGCTTGCGATTGCCGTAACGCTTTCCAGGAAAGCGGGCATCAATCTGCCGTGGGCGACGGTTCGCGACGTTATTGACGGTGCGATCCGGGCGAGACTGATCGAGCCGGCGTCGGGTTCAGCGCCATTCCCCTGTGACTTTGCCGCCGCTCAGAACGTAACCCTTCGTGTGACCGCGCCTTCTGCACAGCCGGCTGAACCACCTTTCAGGCTGAAGCCTGACCTGCTGGTTGCGGAAGCTGAGCTGCGCCCCAGCGAGATACAGGACTTGGCGGATCAGCTATCGGACTTGAGAAAGCTCGCCGGCAACGCGGATTTGAAGTTCCGCATCCGCGTGGAACTCCATGGACCCGGCGCGTCCCCTCCGCACGACGTTGTCAGCAAACTCAACGAGCTGCTAGCCAAGGTGTCGAAGGCGCTGTTGCTCAGATAGATAACGCAGTTGCTGGCCGCGAAATCGACTGAAATTCCTTCTGCCTGTAGGCATAGAGCTCTGTGGTCTTACCCTCTCGGGTCATCCCATTCATGGTTTCAGCATGTTACCAGTGCTCTGCCGCCCCTCCTCACCTCTCCCTAAATCGGGAGAGGTCGCGCCAAAGGCTGCGGGTGAGGGACCGTTGAAAAAGAATTCTGGATCGAGAGATAGGGGAGCGCAGGTGATGGGCGCGGCTCCACAAGCGTCAGCTCAAAAGCGCAGAGCCCCGCCGCCACCCCCGATTCTCCCGGTGCTTCGCGATTTTGGTA
>JAJPKP010000075.1 GCA_021323675.1 Pseudomonadota bacterium
CACAAGGGCTTGTTGCTTTCCCTCGATATCCGCCAGTTGACGCGCACCGCATCGCTTGTGGCTGATGGTGTGCGTTACACGTCGGGCGCGGTGATGGACGCTTACGAGGTGCTGCGCCAGTTGGTAGACGATGCGGATCAGTTCGAGCGCTTTTTCGTAGTGGTGTCTGCGGACAATGCCTTCATTGGTGACGATCGCAAGCGCAGCGTCGATGCCTATACGGCGCTAAAAATGCGAATTTGGGACGACGTGCGTGCTCGCGCGCAGGATAATCCTTTAGCGCCAATGGTCGTCATTGAACCGAGCAATTGAGCCGAGGGAGAAGATCCACCGATGAGCGAAGAACGTCGGGCTATCGAGGCATTACGGGCAGGAGTGCCTAATCGCGCAGCAATTCGACTGCTCGGTACGACTGAAAATGAAATCAGTGAGCGCTTCGTGGAGAATCTCCAGTTCTGCCGGCAGCGACTCAAAGATGGAGAGCAGCCGACTGGCCAGGTCATCGCCGGCGGGTTTGGAGCCGGCAAGTCACATCTGCTCGGATATCTGAAGGAACTCGCACTGAACGAGAATTTTATCGTCAGTTGGGTGGTCATCAGCAAAGAGACCCCACTATTTGATCTCAGGAAGCTCTATGTTTCCGCGATTCGAAATGCCACCGTGCCCAACCTCAATGACGATGCCATGACGGCGGTACTTTCGAAGCTTCGACCCAAGAGTGACGCGTATGATGACCTCGCCCAGTGGGCGGAAAGTGCGGAGGCCGAACTCTCAGCTTTGTTCCCCGCCCTGCTTCATCTGTTTCCGCATCCAAACACCAACCCGGAGCGGATACAGCAGATGGCCCGGTTTTTCTCCGGGGGCAAGCTCAGCTTTGCCAACGTCAGGCAATGGCTACGTGAAGTGGGGGCGGTGAAGCTTTTCCCTCTAAAGACTATTAAGCAACCGGACCTGACTCGCCAGCGGTTACGCTTCGTGCCGCGTCTTATCGCAGCTGCAGGATATAGCGGCTGGGTTCTATTACTCGATGAGGTCGAGTTGATCGGTCGTTACAGTGTTCTACAACGTGGGCGCAGTTATGCCGAATTAGCTCGCTGGTTAGGTCTCGATGCCGAGGAAAGAGTCCCCGGCGTGGTCACCGTGGCGGCTATTACGGATGACTTCACCAGCGAGGTGATTAACAAGCGGCGCGACGATGAACAAGTACCGCTTAAGCTTGTAGATAAGAACGAGCGGAGAACCGCCGACCGTGCGCGACTCGGCATGGAGATGCTGGAAAAGAAGCAGGTGTTGTTGCAGGCCCCAAATTCGGCCTTGTTGGAGGTCAGCCTGAATAAGATACGCGGCTTCTACTCCGATGCGTATGGGTGGGATGTTGCCGGTGCTGACGTCGGCGAAATCACAGCAGCGAAGTCGATGCGCCAGTATATCAAGTCGTGGATTACGACCTGGGACCTTGAGCGGTTGTACAATAGCCGACCTGAGATTGAAACGGTGGATGTCGCTCCTGACTACGAGGAGAACAAGGACATGGAGCTAGTGGCCGAGCCGAGCGGCGACGATCCGGACGACGAATGACAGAGCCCACACAGACTGTCAGCAGTGCCGGCGGCGGCGAATTCGGACTGACCTGGCCGCACCCTCTCTTTCCATACCAGGCGAGCGGCGTGCGCGCCCTGATCAGTAAGCCGTCGTTGTTGCTTGCCGACGAAATGGGACTCGGCAAGACGATCCAAGCCATTGCCGCGCTACGGTGCCTGTTTGCCGCCGGTGCGGCCCGAGTGGTGCTGGTGGTGGCCCCGGCCGGCCTAGTCTTGCAATGGCGGCGCGAATTTCGACTCTGGGCGCCCGAACTCCGTCTGCTCACTGTGCTTGGAACCTCCAGTGCAAGGGACGCAATATGGCGCGGAAAGGCGCAGGTGTACATAGCCAGCTACGAGACTGTACGGACCGATCTTGGCAATAGCGGTCACGGCAACCATGACTGGGACGTAGTGATAATCGACGAGGCGCAACGAATCAAAAATCCGGACGCCGACATTTCTCGGGCGGTTAAGCGGCTCCCGCGCCGGTACGGATGGGCGCTGAGCGGGACGCCCCTTGAGAATAGTCTGGATGACTTGATTTCAATTCTTGACTTTGTCGCTCCAGGTCGCTTCCGTCCAGGCACTTTCGCCCGGGGGCTACGTCGCCTATTAGGCGAGGTCCAATTGCGGCGTCGGCGGGCCGACGTGCTGCACGATCTACCTCCTAAGCTCCCGGTTCAGGTGCTCGTCGATCTAGAGCCGCGACAGCGCCTAGCTTATGAGCGCGCCGAACGGGAGGGCATCATCCGACTCGCAAGCCTCGGCGCCGATCTTCGAATCAATCACGTGCTGGAGCTTATTCTGCGGTTAAAGCAGATATGCAATTTTTGTCCGGAGACAGGGGCCTCAGCCAAACTAATCGACTTGCGCGAGCGTCTGCAGCGGGTCGTCACTAGTGGAGAGCGCGCTCTTGTCTTTTCACAATTCGCTACAGAGCCGTTCGGGGTCAAGCGACTTGCTCGAGAACTGAACGAGTTCCATCCGCTGGTGCTCTCGGGTGATCTCCCTGTTGAAGCCCGTGCCGAAGTGATCCGGCAGTTCGAGCGGGAACATGAGCGCAAACTGCTGCTGCTGTCACTTCGCGTCGGCGGGATCGGCTTGAATCTTACTGCTGCATCCTACGTGTTCCACTTTGACCGCTGGTGGAACCCGGCAGTCGAATCCCAGGCTGAGGACCGCACACACCGCATAGGGCAGGCGAAACCAGTGCATGTATACTCCTATCTCTGTTCCGACACTGTCGAGGAGCGAGTCGCGGAGATTTTGACGCAAAAGCGGCAATTGTTCACTGATGTGGTAGATGGCGTCTCGCTCCGGCATATTCGCCGATTCGACCTAACAGATCTTCTCTCGGCGGTCGGGTTGCAAAATACCCGACGGGTTCCCTGAGTCACCTTGGGCTTCAACCATTCAAGTCGGCAGCGTGGCTGCCACCGATCGAGAAGGACGAAGGGCGTCTCATCTGCTGGCTGGCGGTTACCGAGCACTTGGCCCGCGCGAGCTGACGCACGGTGTTTGTCCGCGCATACACTGACGCCGCACGCCGCTCCTGCAGGATCATCCAAGGCGTGGTTCAAAGTGAGCCAATAGGTAGAACTTTGCGATGAGAACTACCGTCTTCATCACCCACGCTGCTCCTGAAGATAATGACTTCGCGCTCTGGCTGTCTTCGAAGCTCGCCACTGCTGGGTATCGGGTCTGGGTCGACAAACAGCGACTCCGCGGAGGTGATGATTTCTGGGGTGAAATTGATCGAATTCTTCGAAACGATGCCATAAAGCAGATCGTCGTCTTTTCAAAAAACTGCACGAAACCCGGGGTAAAACGGGAATTGGCGATCGGCAGCATCGTTGCTCAGCGCCTCTCGGATCCCAAATTCATGATCCCTATTCGCGCCGATGACGTGCGGTTCACCGACGCGCCACCGGAATTTGTACGGGGAAATATCCTTGACGCCTATCCCCAGTGGTACAACTGCCTCGACGATCTATTCACGGCTCTTTCCGAGACCGCTGTACCGCGATCTCCGTCGCCCGATGCTGCCATCCTCAGCGCCATCGTTGAAGCTCGGGAAGACGGTCGCCGACTTGTCGTTCATCAGCGCGAGTCTTGTCTCACCAATTGGTTTCCCATTTCTGAACCGCCAAAGAGCGTTCGGTACTATCGCTTTGACGGCTCGCAAGCCCAGTTGACTGCTTGGCTCAGTGACTGCCGTTGTCCGTATGTTCCGCTTGGACGACTCGTTGGCAGCTTTGTCGACCCCGCCGCGTTTTCCGAAGCCGGGCCCTTTCCCTTGACTTGGTCCACGGCCTACGACTGTCCCTTTATGGATTTTATCTCCGGCGACGATACTGGACCGTTAGCTGAACGCTCGGGAGCCACAAATCATGCCGTTGATTTACTACGACAACACTTTTCGAAACTCGCACAGAGCCGGGGACTGCTATCTGTGGAGTTCGCAAACAGAGACCTTGGATGGTTTTTCCCCGATGGTCTAGTGCCGGGCGGCAGAGTCGTGTTCGAGGGCGCCGACGGAAGACCTCACCGGAGGGCTCTAAGCGGCAAGTTTAAGGCACTCCGCTGGCATACTTGCCTCATAGTGAAACCGCGCCTCTGGCCGGAACTGGTCTATCGCGTACACGCGAACCTGGTCCTAACCAAGGATGGTCGCACGCCCCTTCCTGGTGACAGGACCCATAGACGGCGCCGGCGACTGACGCGCTCTTGGTGGAACGACGTCTGGAGAGACCGGCTTTTGGCTGCAATGAGTTTTCTGGGAGACGGAAACCAACAGATCGCGTTGACTGCTGGAAGCGAGACCTTTCAACTCGCAGGGACTCCCATGCTCGTGGATGTCCCCGTTTCCTATGAGGCCATAGATCCGCCACCTCCGTCCGAAGAAGACGAGGAAGGCAACATCATTCAAAGCGCTGTCCTGGACGATTACGACGACGATCTGGACGAGAACGAAGAAGACGAATGAGTTCGATGATCACCGCTCAATACATCGAGGAGCCACTTTTAGAGTTCGGTAAAGGTCAGTGCCTTGAGCACCCCCAGGACGGTCTCTTCCTTTACGGTCCGGTCAAGATAAAGGGCAGTCCTGAGGTCGTCAATGTCGGCGTAATCGGAACGCAGACTGGGATCAGGCTTCTGAAGACCTGGCTGAAGAAGCTGACCGGCAGGATTCCCACTGAAAACCCGCGTGTCTTTCACACAGCGGGATGGCCGGGGTTTCAAGCGTGCTTCGAGGCAAGACTCGAAACCGAGCCCGTTGCGTCAATCGTACTTGGCGACACTGCCATCAAGAATGCCGTCAGCATTTCGAACCGTACCGAGGCGGTCAGGAAAACCGTCCAGCTATACGAAGACAAAATCCTGGAACATTTGCGCACTGAAGAATCGCGCGCCGACGTATGGTGCGTCGTCGTTCCGGAAATTGTTCACAGGTATGGACGACCCGAGGTCATCGGGCCCAAGGACGCTACGAAGGCAACCTTGATGTCGGAAAAGACCGCAGCCGAATTTCTCCGAGGCGGAGCGCTGTTCCCTGAGATGGAGGAAGAGGCGAAAACTTACTTGTTCGCGAGAAATTTCCATCATCAACTGAAAGCCCAACTCTTGCACAAAGAGGTTGTCGTCCAGGTTGTGCGCGAAACGACGCTCGACCCCACGCTCGATCTCGATAACTTCGGCAATCCGCGACGCTCGCTACAAGAGCTCGCAAAAATCGCCTGGAACTTCGGGACCACGCTATATTTCAAAGCTAGAGGTCAACCATGGCAACTAGCGAACGTTCGTCCTCGAGTGTGCTATGTCGGCTTGGTCTTTAAAGAAGACCCCTCTCCCGCTCAGCGCGGCGATGCCTGCTGCGCCGCTCAGATGTTCTTAAACTCCGGCAACGGTGTCGTTTTTCGGGGCGCGCTCGGCCCCTGGTATTCGGAGCAGAAGCGTGAATTTCATCTTAACCGTGCCGCCGCCGGCGACTTGGTGAGTCAGGTGCTCGATGCATACAAAAAGGACCACGGCGGCCCTCCAGCGGAACTGTTTATCCATGCTCGACAAAGATTTTCCGATGAGGAATGGGCTGGCTTTCAATCAGGTGTGCCTAGCGAAACAATACTCGTAGGGGTTCGTATTCGACCATCCCAGGATTTACGACTCTTTCGACCAGACGTGTCCGTGCCGGTACTCAGGGGTACGGCAGTAGGGATTTCCCAAAGGGAGGGATTTCTTTGGACAACGGGCTATATACCACGTCTGCGCACGTACCCTGGCTTCGAAACTCCGAAGCCAATCCATATCGAAATGAACCGCGGCAATGGCGATCTGACGACAGTAATGCGCGATATTCTCGCCCTGACGAAAATCAACTACAACGCGTGCGACTACTCCAGCGGACTGCCGGTCACTCTGAAGTTCGCGAACCGCGTCGGCGAAATTTTAACCGCCTCACCCAAGGGAATGAACGCGCCTCCGTTGCCGTTTAGATTTTACATATGAGGCCGAGGTTTTCGTGCGTGGGTTTCGAGTCGGTTCTTTCATGCTTCTGGCGTTGGTTGCTTGTACCCGAACGAAGCACGGTACAAGGCCTCTAGCTGCTTCGCCTCTAGATCCGTAAGCGCCGCAAATTCATTCTCCCGAGCGCGCTTCGATAATCGACCACTCTCTTGGCGCAGAAAGCGATGCAAGAGCTCGATCGTTTCGGCGGGCATGTCGGCGATTTCCTGGACGCCGCGCGCGAATCGATCGTAGGCCTGCAGGTAAACGACCTCGTCCGGAAGGTCACGCTCAATCGTCTGCTCTACGCATCGATAGAGAAACTCGGTGTGCGCAGTCGCATCGAAATACCGATAATAGTCGCCGGTGTCATTCAAAACCTCGATGTTCCCGTTTGGCGCAGCGCGCCAGTCTATGTGTTCCAGCAAAGGGCGGGAGTACGATTCGAGAATTTCGCGATAGCCGTCGATATCCCGCAGAATGGCGGCACTCACAGGGAAAATCACGCCCGGCGGATTATAACCCGCCGCAGCGAGCACGTGATGGATGAGCCAGCGATGGACCCTTCCGTTTCCGTCGCTGAATGGATGGACGTAAACGAATCCGAACGCAGCCGCTGCCGCGACTACCACGGGATCGACGCCGCCATCGATCGCACGCGCGACGTACGCAATCACTCCTTCAACCAAGCTCCTTAGATCCTCGGGACGCGCGCTGATGTGATCCGGGAGCGGCTCGTTATTCGTGCGGTCATGCATTCCCACGAATCCACCTTCGGAGCGGAGTCCAAGGCGCACGAACCGCATATCGCCGATCACGATCCGCTGCAATCTTTCAAACTCGGCGATGCTCAGCTTGCGCGAACCCGCCTCACCGATGATCTGACCCCATCGCGCTGCGCGCTTCGGAGATGGCAGTTCGCCCTCAATCGAAAATGAGGACTTGCTGTCGCTGAGGAGCAGGAATGCAGCCGCACGGGCCATGATGTCGGCGTGAATGCGGCCCACAACCTCGCGCGCAACTTTGTCGAGGCGTTTTGCCCCGTACCCTTCGAGCGTCTCGGTGCGCCTCACCATCGGGCAGAACGCGCGCGTGCCTGGAAGGTTATCGATCACTTTGTGCCGCGACGACAACGCGCCGCGTTTGACGGCGAATTGCTTGGTCGGGTCGACGACAGCGACCGCGCGCACCTTTCCCGGATCCCTTATGTCGAGCTGCCGGCCGGTCAGCCACTCGTGCAAAAACCAGAGGCGCCGAGCGTAGGCGCCGGTGGGCTTGGAGCGGACAGCGGCAGCAATCTCCGCGTCCGGTACCACCTTGAAGAGCGCGGCCAGAACACCGAGATCGACGCCTTCCCATTTAAGGGCAAACTCCAAATGTCCGCTGAGTGTGTCGTCTGGTGCGTGTCGAGGAGTGAAGAGTTGCCAGGCTTCGGTTGAGGCGGGGTGGTGCCGGGACGCGACTGCGGCGAGTCGCGGAGGCAACGGAAGTTGGAGATGATAGCGTTCGATTAGGGCTGCATAGCCGACGGGACGCGCTGGCTCGGGCAGCGAGCGACCGCGAAAATCTGTCACCGAACGAGAATTCTTTTCACTCATCGGAAACTTTGCGGTAATTCATCACAAAACTCAATTCATCAACGAACTTCAAAACGGCCGGGCTCCTCGCCTAAGCGGCCTCGGCGCGGAATATTTTCACGCTTCGTCCTAAACGTTCACCAACGAAGCTATATCGCGAATAATAATCACCTCAAGGCTGCATGTAAAGAGGCTCCGCGCGAACGGTGATGGTCAACGCTCTGAGGAGCCCTTCATCAGAAACGGCCCTTCACCAAACGGTGAAAGCAGCTACTGGGAGGACGGGCATAAAACATATCCTTCAGACCCGGAATCCAGCCGGGATCGCGAAATCCGGCCGTGCCCTCGAATTTTAAAGCAGGGAGGTCTGTGCGCTCCGCTTCGCTTGTTGAGTAGCCGGACCGTGGCCCATACGAGCCGTTTGGTTTCCGCTTTGGGTAGGCGAAGCGCCGCCGTTGGATCCTGCGGGTATTCGGACTGTAGGGGGAGACGAGGCCGAGCGAGCGGAGTTGTTGGCGGCGGCTTTGTCGCCGGCTTCGAGGCTTGCGCCCAGCGAGTGGCCGCTTTGCGCTGAGGAAGCAGATTCAGCCCCCGCGGCCTTTTGGCTGGTCAGAATCCGGCCCAAGCCGTAGCCGGCCATTGCAGCTTCGAAGGCATGGCTCAGATTCAAAGAGACTGCACCGCCGACAATAGATGCAGCGGTGTTTGGAATCGTCCACGCGAGCAGCATGAAGATAAGTGCCGCTCCCGCAATGGTCAGCGGCAACGTTGGGTCAGCGATGGTCCAGCCAGTCAATGCGGCGTTCCAGCCCGCCGTGATGGTCATCCCTACCCCTACCAGCAAATATAGAAAAAAGAGTTTGACACCTACGCCCGCAATCCAACCGAGAAAGCCTTCTGCGAATTTTATCGTCCAGCGTGAACCGCTAAAGCCGAGAAGCAGGACTCCTCCGCCAATACCCACGTAGGCCTCGGACAAAGCCAGCAGCATTTGTCCGGCGATGAGAGCGAACGAGAGGAACATGATTAGTCCCGCAACGAGAGCAATCAGCGATGCGATCGTAACGTGGAACCATCCGAGACTTCCAAAGCCGCGATAGATGGTCTGGAACATCGCTAAGCCGTTGCCGAAGACCGTGCTTGGACTGAGACTGGGAATGCCGGCTGCAATGCCGCCTATTTCCTCGAAACCATGGACGATCGCCATGAACCAGATTGGCGCATTGACGATCAAAGCATACAGGAAACCGAGCGCAAGAGACTTCTTTACGAACTCGGCCAGTAAGCGGGTGGCCTCGTCCTGATCGGCGAGAAAATGGAAGCAGGTGATGATGATCTCGATGAGGACGAGACCGAGAAAGATCTTCTCGGCGAAGGGCTGCATGATGGCCATGTAGCGCTGTCCGGCCCACTGAAACGTTTGAGCAATATTGTCTAGATTGTTCACGGTGATCTCCTGTCAGAGATCTGCCCCTGGGCTATCACCGCTCTTCGCTTGTAGGCGGCCAACTACCGGGGCCGTTAGAGGGCATCGTTGCGGAGAACGGAACTCGAGGCGCGGCGGCTGCCAGCACAGGCTGGCAGTTGATCAAGAACTTGTGGTCTGGCTGCTGGCAAAAGTTGAGGGCCTTGCTCCAAAGCTCCGTTTTTCTCTGAAGTTGGTCGTTCCAGAACTGGTCGCCGTAGTTTTCGGCCGCATTGGGGGACTGCAGCGCCGCTAGCGGCGCGCTGGTGTCGGATTTGCCCTTGCAGGACACGAGGAGAAGGACAGCCAAGAGACAGAATACGAGTCCCTTCATAATGGTCTCCATCTATGGGGTGCCGGCTCCGAGCCCGTTGCTAGGCATGGTCGTCGAGAATGGTATCGTCGGTCCCGCGGTCAGCCACTGCTGGGTGCTAGCGTCCTCGGCTGCTTGCCGGTTGATCGCATTGGCGGCGGTCACGTTCTGTGCGTTGATCATGGCGACGACCAACTGCCTTAACATCTGAATCTGCTGCGCCTGCTGCAAGGCGATTTCGTTCCCGACCTGGATAGCCTGCAATCGTCCGGTGGCTGTTCGGTTCATGCCTTCGAGCTGGGCGAATTGGGCCTGCTCGTTGGCGAAATTCTGCGCTTGGCCCTGCGCGTCCGCCAGAGTGCCGTTGAGCGTGTTCAGCGTGGTCGTGATGTTCTGGGCTTCCTGCCGGTCAGGGTTCTGCGGAACGGCGTAGCCGGGAAACTGCTGCTGAAATTGCGACTGCAGATTGCCAAGCGTGTAGGAAAGACCGCCCTGCTGCTGAATGAGCCCGCCCAGTTCGTCAAGCATGGACTGGCTCGATTGCCACACGCCAGCATACCCGCCGGTGGTGTTCTTGATCATGTACTGGAGTTGCTGGGCTTCGGTGACGACGGTCTGCGTCTCTTGCTGAAGCTGCTGCAATTGCCGGGCGAACATGCTCGGGTCGAAGACGATCTGGGTTCCCCCGCCGAACTGCGCGTGAGCGCGTCTGGGTGTGATGAACAGGAAGACCAGAAAGAGGATCAGGCCGCCGAAAAACCACAACAGATATTCGCGCGAGTGTCTCACGTCTGTTTCCTCCCTGGTCATGACATTGTCAGGCGAGCCTCGTTGAAGCGGAGATCACCGTTGCGGTAGGCGTGACCGTTGCGGGTCACCAATTCCGGCACCGGCTCTTCGGCGTGTCCGTAAAGGTTGTCGAGATGGTCTGCCCATGAGGGCAGAGCGCGCGCCCGAAGCCATTCAGCCATCCATCGGTCTCCGTGCTTTGCGATTAGCTCACGCGCCTGAAGAATGTCTGGCTTTGATCCGGAACCGATGAAGGCCAGCGTGGCTTTTCCTAGCGCAAGATCGAAAAGGCGGCGGCCGGCGGGTGAGAGGTAGTAATACTGGCGCTTCGGGACTGCTAGGGACAGCATCTCGATCTGCCTGCCTGTGAGTCCAAACTTGCGGTAGAGTTCGGCAGTCGCCGGATTTTGCGCCTCGGGGTTCGGTAGCAGAATTTTGGTCGGACACGACTCGAGAATCACGTTGCGCTGGGGCGAATTTGCGACTTCAACCAGGCTCTGGGTGGAGAGGATGACTGCGGCGTTCTTCTTGCGCAGGGTCCGCAGCCAGTCTTCGATCTTGGAACCGAAGGTTCCGTTTGCCAGCATCACCCATGCTTCATCGAGCACGATTAGCGTTGGCCTTCCGTCCAGGCGCTGGTCGATCCGGTGGAAGAGATATGTGAGGACCGGCAACAGGACCCTTTCACCCATCGCCATCAGCGCCTCGATCTCGAACGTCTGGAATCGGCTGTCGCCCAGCGCGTCATTGTCAGCATCGAGGAAGCGACCCATAGGACCGTGAAGGGAATAGAAGTCAAGGCCGTCGCGGAGCGGCTGATCCTGAAGCAAGCGAACAAGATCCGTAATGGTTCGGGCGTCAGGTCTGCTGTCGCCCAAGAGCTGCAGGGCGCGCCAGATGGCGTTGCGGTTCTGTGGAAGGAGTGTCACGCCTTGCAAGTTGAGCAGGGTTTCGAGCCAATCCTGTGCCCACATCCGCTCGTTGTCGTCGTTTACATTTGCAAGCGGACAGAAGGAGATTTCGCTCTCTCCCAGATCGTAATGGTCGCCGCCCGCGGCTATGGTCAGCACGAATGCCGACAGTCCTTTGTCGAAACAGAAGACTTGTGCGTCTGGATAGCGGAAAAACTGCGCGATCAACAGGCCGAGCAGGGTCGATTTGCCGGAGCCCGTCGGACCAAAGATCAGGGTATGGCCAATGTCGCCAACGTGAAGGTTCAGGCGAAAAGGCGTTCCGCCCGTGGTTGCCGCGTAGCAGAGCGGCGGACTGTTCTCCGGATAGAAGGGACACGGGTTGATCTCCTCTCCCGGCCAGACGTTGGTCGTTGGCATGAGGTCCGCGAGGTTTCTCGTGTGGATAAGTGGCCGCCGCACGTTGCGGTAGCCATGGCCGGGAAGCGAGCCCAGATAGGCCTCGTTCGCGTTGACGTGCTCGATGAGAGCGGGAAAGCCATGGTGCTGCAATTGCTTCGCGATCTCTCTCGCGTTGGACTCGGCTACCGAACGATTCTCGTCCATCACGATGATGGTGCTTGTGTAATATCCAAAGCGGACCCGGTTCGAGCTCGCCTCGGCGAGCGCATCGTCCGCATCCTCGGCCATAGCGAGCGCGTCTTTGTTCTCGAAGCTCTGAGGCGCGCCGTTGCTGAACACCTGCTTGATCATGCCGGCCAGTCCATGGCGCTTCTGGAACCAGTTGCGCCGCTGGATGCGAAGAGCGCGCTCGGCTTCGGCCGGATCGAGGAAGATGAATCGCGTGGACCATCGGTGCGGAATTGCAAGCTCGTCGAGGAACGCGATCACTTCGGGCCAGGAATGAAGCGGAAGGCCAGTCAGGCCGATCGGCCGGACGTGAAGGTCATCCAGCATTGGCTGGAAGCCCGCGTGGAATTCATGATTGCCGAGCAGAACGTCGAGGTAGTGACCTTCTACAGGCGGTCTGATTGGATCGTGGCGGGTGCTGATGCAGGAGTT
This sequence comes from Pseudomonadota bacterium, assembly GCA_021323675.1. Lineage (GTDB taxonomy): Bacteria > Desulfobacterota > Binatia > Binatales > Binataceae > JAFAHS01. Next base: position 12,204 of record JAJPKP010000075.1, read on the forward strand.
GAGGTGCGACAGGAGTTCCGCGTCGTCCATGCGCTGCATCAGCAGTCGGGCGCTGAGAGCATCTTCGTGTTCGGTGAGACTACGCCGGAAAAGATCAAGAGTCTCTTCCCAATCGGTTGCTCTACGGCCTTGGAAGAGCAGGGCCGCCGCGCGCGACTGCATCTCGGTTGGCGGCGTCCAGGTCAGCGTGAGCGCGAAGCGGCTCTCGAAGTGATTACCTTCCGCCGTGTAGTGAAGCCAGCGTTCGTGATCGATCAGCGCGGTTACGGGATCCGGGAAGTCACAGGCCTCCGGATAGCCGATGCTCGGTTTGCGGATGAGATCAACATTCATCATCCAGCCCTCGCCCAAGCGCGCGAGACCGGCGTTCACCTGGTGTACGAGCGCCGTCATTTCCTCTGGACTTGCGGAGTTGAGGTCGGGTCCGCTGTAGCGCCAGCCGGCCAGAAGCGAACCGTCCTTCAGCAAAACGATGCCGGGATCGATGAGCGCCGCGTAGTTGATAAGGTCGGGGAAGCCGCCAAGTCGATCTGACTTGCGCCGAAGGTTTCTGAATTCTCTGAACATCATTACCTTCCCCTAATACTTCCGAAGCTTCGGGACTGTGAGATGAACGGGTGCGGGCGGGGCGGTGATTGCGGCGCGCGGCGGATAGTACCGCTGATAATGCAGATGGCGGATGTACACCTCGCTCAGTTGCGCGTCGAACTTAGCTGCCTGCCTGAGCGCCCAGTGGCCTGCGGTGCCTAGGATCGTCGCTATCGCGACCGTGTATAGATGCAGGCCCACGCCGAAGATAAGTGCTGCGACCATCAGCCAGTTCAGGATCGCAAGGCGTCGTTCGGCGCCGGCAAGCAAAACCGGCCGTGTGAGCGCCTGATGGATCAGCGTTCGTTGAACCTCGATGTCCATCGCTGCACCAATTCCGGCTTACTAGAAAAGTGCCGGCGCGAACGGAAACAGCGCCGTCATCAACTGGGTTGCGCCGAGCGCCGCCGCTCCTCCAAGCGCCACGGCGGACATCTTCCGCGCGCCGGTGCCGTGCTCGCTAAAGGTCCACGTGAGGCCGCAGCCGATGACGGCGATCGTGGTCGCGGCGTGGGCGACGGTTCCTTGCAGGTCTCCCTGAATCGTCGCCAGTGGCGCGTCCCACGGCAACACGCCGATCCCGGTGGTGGCGAGCGCTTGTGCGGGCCACAGAATCGTTGCCACGGCGACGGCGTAGCTAAGCTTGCTAGTCCAAGTGCCGACGCATGCGTGAAACCTATTGATGATCGACTTCATGACGACCTCCTATCGAACTGAGTTTGAAACCGACGGCGGGATCGTGACCATCGACACGAACCATTTCGGTCACGCGCCGTCCACGCGGCGTCCGCGTGATAAAGGCCAAGAGGTTGACGGTCTGGGCGATCAGCTCCGGCTGGGGCGGCACTCCTGCTTCCTGAACGAGGCTGCTCAGTCGCGTGAGTGCCGCGCTCGCGCTATTGGCGTGCACCGTGGTGACGCCACCGGGATGGCCTGTATTCCAGGCCTTGAGCAACGCGAGCGCCTCCGCGCCGCGAACCTCGCCGATGATGATCCGGTCTGGACGCGCGCGCATCGTGGTGCGCGTCAGGAAGGTCAGGTCCGCGGCCGCGGTTGTATGAAGCTGCATCACGTTGGGTGCGTCGCAATGCAATTCGAGCGTGTCCTCAATGATGATGAAGCGCTCGTTTGGATTTCCGAGACCAACCATCTCATGAAGCAGCGCGTTTGCGAGGGTCGTCTTACCGGAGCCGGTTCCGCCCGCGAGTACGATGTTCTCGCGTCTGGCAACGGCGGCTCGAAACACTTCGGCCTGGTTGGCGTCGATGATGGTGTGGACGAGGTAATCGTCGAGGGTGTAGATGAGCCGGGCGTGTTTTCGGATTACGAACGAAGGGGAACTCACGATCGGCGGCAGCCAGCCGGTGAAGCGGCTTCCGTCCAACGGCAGTTCGCATTCGATAACTGGGCGCTGATCGTTCGCCACGGTGTTAAGCGCAAACGCCACAGTTCCAATCAGCCGCTCAGCTTGAACCGCCGGCATTCTCGCCCCTGCAGGCCGCATTCCTTCGGCGTGAGATTCAAGCCAGAGCGTGCCGTCCGGATTGAGGATGATCTCGATCACATCCGGGTCGCTCAGAGCGGCTAGCACGCTGGGGCCAAGTTCACGCCTGAGCCGTTCATCCAACCGCGTCGATTGAACCGCTGCCAGACTCATGGCTGCACCTCTTGGGATTCGTCTCGTTCGGCTTCCGCGCCATCGCCGTCATCCGATGGGGCAAGTGCTGATAGCTCGCCGCCCCGGAGAAGGTCTTCAACCGCGCGCCTCCAGTTGTGGTAGCGCCGGTTGCCGCTTGCGATGGCCGCCTCTCTGAGTTCGGTGGGAACCTCCGGCGCGTGGATAAGCGCAGTGAGCGCGAAGCGATCAATCATGCCGAGCAGAATTTGAAGTCGCTCGTGAATCTTCGTGATGCGCTTGCTCTGTGTATCGATGCTGCGCGAAAGGCGCTGTTCCGTCTCAGCAAGAGGAATCGAGACGGCGGCGGATGCGAATGCAGGCTGCTCCGTCATCAGCTTCTGGTAATGGAGCAGGCATTGCCTCAGGTAGCGGGAGAGCGAGAGGTTGCAGGCGGTCGCCGCGCGCTTTATCGCGTCGGCCTCGGCCTCGGTCAGGTAGCAGGCGACTGCGCGTATGGTCTGTTTCATTAGAGCAACCTCTCGCTGGTGGTCCTTTCGCGGCCGTCGAGCGGTATTGCGCTGTCCGTCTGGACCTCACGCGTTATCGACTTTTCTCTTTCTCGCGTTCCATCCACGCCGTGTGCAGTCGCTGCTGTCGGCGCCGGCTCTGTTCGCTTTTCGGGAGTTCGAGCCTCCGGCGAGCTCGCGAAAGATTCTGCGTGCTCGATTCGATCCGAAAATCGCGGCGGTCGAATCTTCGCTCGCTGGTTGAATTCGGGATCAAGATAGTACCGAATTCTCGTGCCGTAGATCGCCGGACTTCCGGATACGAAGACGAGTGCTGCGTCAGCGGCAAGCCGCATCGCCTCATCCGCAGTCAGCAGTGGGCGTTGATTCTCAGGTTCCGAGACGCTGACGTGAGAAGCCGAGCGGGTGCGATGCTGATGCCGCACCGTCGCGATTCCCGCCATCTCGGAAAGCAGCCGCGCGGTTTCGATCTTGTTCGGCGTGAAGGCGACCCTCACCGCGCAGTTGGAGATGATCGATTCATCGCGGCCGTACGCAGCATAGAGTTGGCTCAGGTCCTGCGCGATCAGATAAGCCTTGATTCCGTACCCGGCGGCGTATGCGAGGACACTCTGCAGGAAGTCCAGCCGTCCCAACGCTGGAAACTCATCGAGCATCAGCAGCAGGCGGCGTCTGTATGAATGAGGTTCTCCCCCGTTTAGCTTCTCGGTGAGGCGCGCGCCGATCTGTGCAAGAAGGAGCCGCATCAGCGTGCGGGTTCGCGTGAGATCAGAAGGAGGGACGGTAAGGTAGAGACTTACCGGGCGTTCGTGATGCATCAGGTCGCTGATCGAGAAATCCGACTTGCAGGTGTTGGCGTTAATGATCGGATCGCGGAAAAGCGCGAGAGATCGCGTCGCCACGCTCAGCACCGAAGCCCGTTCGTTGGGGCTTTTGCTCAATACGGCCTGCGCGGCCCCGGCGATGACCGCGTGTGCGATCTCTCCGGCATGAGGGTTTTCGATCATGTCGCGGAGCGCCTTGTCCTGGTCGCGATCAGGCGGGTTCAGAAAATTGAGACAGCCGGCGAGTGTCTTCTGCGGGCTGGTGTGGATCACGTGAAGAATTACGCCGGTCAGCAAATCATGCCCGGTCAGGTCCCAATGATCGCGGGGTGTGTTGCCGGCCGGATCGATCAGCATGTCCGCCATGTTCTGCGCGTCTTTGACTTCCTCGGGACCAATCCGGATTTCCGACAGCGGGTTGTAACGTGCGGCTGTTGCGTCGGTGCATGTGGGGTCGAATCTGAGGCACAAGCTTCCGAGCCCCTGCTGCCGCCATCCAGCAGTGCGCGCCCAGTTCTCGCCCTTGATGTCGTGAACCACGACGCTGCCGGGCCATCCGAGCAGCGTCGGAATAACCAGTCCGACGCCTTTGCCGGTGCGTGTCGGCGCGAAGGCAAGCACGTGGGCCGGACCTGCGTCGCGCAAATAGCGGATTTTTCTGCCGCTTTGCCACGCGCCCACATAAACACCATCGCTGGCGTTGAGAAGGCCGGTCGCTTTGACGTCGCGTCGATTTGCCCAATGAGCGGAACCGTGAAGGTCCCCGGTGTGAGAACCGCTCCGTCGGCTGAGGCCCACGACGATCATTGTGGCGAGTCCCACGATAAGAGTTGGATATTCGAATATCCGGATGCCGGACTGAAAGACTGGCCGGGCCGCGACTACGTCGCGCCACTTCCACGCCCACAAGATGAAATCCCACGGGGCGTACATCGGTCCGACCGGCCGCAGTGTCATAAACGGGGTGCCAAGAACGGCGGAGTAGCCAAGCATCGCGGCGACATGTTCGGTCGCGACCGCCAAGGAAAAGATGGCGGTGAAGGAGACGATCGCAATTGCCGCGACAGCAAGTTCGGTAGATCCGCCGGCTGTCGGCACTTTGTAGGGCAGCAATTGGTTTGCCATCAGGGTGTACGTCCTTTGCTGTGATCTTGAATGCGAACGTAGCGAAGCCGCTTCCCGTTTTTCTCGAATTCCCCGCCGCTCAGGGTGATGGTCTCGCCGACTCTCAGGCGGTCCTCGCCGCGCGCCCGAATCATCGCCGCCGTCTGGCGAATGTAGTGGAGCTGGCCGTCGGCACTCTCAAGCATGATGTAGCGCCGATCGGTGGCTTCATTTTCGAGTCCGGTACCGACGACACGGCCGGTGATCTGCTGGCCCGGTTCAATCCTCGTCAGCCGGATGGAAGCCCGTTGGTTGAGAATTCGATCGCTATGGCGTGCGCGGCTCTTGATGATGTCGGTCGCCAGTTGTTGTTCACGCAGAGCCTTCTCCAAATCCGGCGAGAGCTGCCAACTGATTGAGTCGACCTTGAAGGCAAGACCGCTCCGTTCGAGAAACGAGAGGCGCGCTATGTCCTGGGAGCGTCGCGCTCTTTGAGCCGCGCCTCCCGGTTGCTTGCCTTCGAAAGCTACGAGCCCGCTGTCGTTTGCGCGGCGGATCAAGGCGCGGTCGATTTCGGTGAACTGCATGCGCTCGACTGCGCGTCCGCGTGCATCAAGGATGTCCCGTTCGTTTCTGAGGCCAAGCTCACGGCTCGCGATCTCGGCGCTGCGCTCGCGAATGCCGGACTTGATGTAGTCCGCGTCGATTCTGAGCGGTTGCCCAGCCTCGTCCCGCCCCCGGAGCAGAATGTGGACGTGAGGATTGTCGGTGTTGTGGTGATCGATCGCTGCCCACTCAAGACGCGTTCCCAGATCGCACTCCATCTGTGCCATCAGCGTCCGCGCGTGGTCGCGTAAGTCGATCTCCGTACCGTTCTCCGGCGACACAATGATCCGGAACATGAGTAGGTCACCGGATTCCTGCCACATCTTTGCCGTCTGCGTGAGGTTGATGTCATCGCGGCCGGCGTCAAAGCCAAGCCCTTTGGCGCCCTTCTGCTGCGCGCCTTCCCGAGCGAGGTAGCGCCCGTGCGCCGCCCAGGACACCGACTTGGTGTTGCGCGAATACGAGACCTTGACGGCGCTTCGTTGCAAATACGAGCGGGTGTTGAGCCTTACGTCCGCGCCGCGTCTGGCGAAGCGCGATATTCTGACGCCCCGTGATCGGCGAGAGCCCAGCGAAGCCGCCGTCCACCAAAGCTTCCGGATGTGATGCCGCTCGCCACGACGGCGCAATGGCCGGGGCCTCATCTCCAGATCGTTGCGCAGAAGGTCGCTCATCATACACTCCGATTCAGAAGCGCAGCCATCGCGCTCGGCAGTTGCGCGCTATCGCTCGGCGGCGTGGCGCCCAGCGCCGCAATCACACGCGCGATCTGCAAGCTGGTAAGCGTGACCGCGTGCAGGTCCTTGGCTCGCTGCCATGACTTCCAGGCGCGCTTGGCGCTCGCTCGCTCGTCGAGCTTCGCGTGTCCGATCGAAGCAATCTCGGCGATCCGCGCGGCCGATAGTTCCGGAAGTCGTTTGGCTATCTCAAGAAACGCTCCAAGCAACAGGTCGGGCGGTCGCTGATCGAGGCCGGCGATCGCAAGCAATCCGCCAAGGTTCGCCAGATGATGGACGCGAAGACCTTGTTCTTTGGTGTGCTGGTACGCAGCCATGAGTTCACCATGTAACGAGCGGTTCAAGTTGCGCTCGGACAGACCTGATCGGCACGGGACCGAAGTAGCGCGAGTCCCAACTGCGCGCGTCAGTCGTTCCAAATAGCCAGACATGATCTCGTCGGACTGGATATCGACCTGGCGCCACGTGGGTGAGCGATCTTCCGCGGGTGTCGCGCGAAACCGTGGCCGAGTTCTCCAATCGATGCCCGTTGATCGTGACGTAATCGCGCGTGACTTCGACGGTGTCTCCGGGCAATGCGCCCAATCGTTTTCCGACTGGCTCGATGCCGTCGGGGCACCCTGGCCCTCGGGTGAGATAGCCGCGCGCTTGCGCGAGCCTCGCCAGTTCGGGCGGCAGGCAGGCCAGCACCAGATCGCCGCGCGAGATGGGATGATTCACCATCCGGTAGATTCCCGGCCGACACGCGCTATCGGTGAGCGCGATCCGCAAACGGAACATCCAGAAGACCGCGACGATCGCTGCTATTACGCTTGTCAGAGCGAACAGCATCCGCACTCCGCGCGGCAGTCTTTCTGTGAAATACGGGCTCATGCCGTGAAATGTAGAATCCTCAGCTAGAGCGGGGGCAAATCGGTGAAAAAGGGGCGACATACTTCAAGTCCTTTATCTTGCCCTACGACCGCATCGCCCCCGCTGCCCCGTTCCTCTCCTCCTTCTGAGTCGCCCTCTCCGCGCCTTCCCCCTGCCTGCTCCGCCAGACCCTGAAATCCCGGTCGCTTTCAACGAAATGCTTCAGCATCTCGATCGCCACTTCCTTGCAATCGGTGTCGCGCTGAAGCTTGGCGTGCAAATAGGCCACGTATTCGTCCAGCGACGCCTTGAGGCTGCCCGGCAACGTGAGCCGCAACTGCACGGGCGGCAAATCCTTGTCCTTGAGTCTGAGCTTCATCTTTCCAACTCCTTTGCTTCAGTCGTTGTGAGCGTTCGTGCATGCGCGTCTTGCGCCACCCGCTGAATTCCTCGTTGGTCTCAACGAAGTGCCACACCATCGATCGCGCCACCTCTTCTGGATCGAGTTTCTGATGCGCGACTTCGCGGGCGTACTCAACGTACGCGTCGATCTCCTGTTTGAGGAATCCTCCGATTGTGATCGTGAGGTAGCTCAGAGCCAGCCGTTTACCTTCGACATTGGGTTCCATTTCGGTTGCTCACTACCTCAGTTCCGGTAAGGCCCCGGCAGTACGAGGTCGTTGGTCACCATCACGTTGAACTGGTAGCCCGGCCGTATCTCCAAGGTGGGCGGGATGTTCATCCCGCGCTGGAGACTGCCCTGCGCCACTTGCCCGAGTTGCTGGCTCGCCGCCGCTCCGCCCATCTCACTGAGCAAAGCCATCTGGTTCGGCGTCGCGTAGCCGTACCCATAGGGGCCGGAGAAGCCCATTCCTCCGCCGAACGCTCCCATCTGCCCGACCATCTGGCCGGCGCTGATCACGGAAAGCAGCGCCGCAGTGCCAAAGGTCTTCAGATAGTGGTTGTTCACCTTATCGCTGAACCCAGCGTAACCGGCATCGTCGGCGCCCGGCATCTCCGGAATGTCCATGCTCGAAGCGTTCGGGAAGATCAGCCGCTTCCATCCGATCTGCACGCGCTCCTGTCCGTACGCTGCATCGGTTTTGTACGAGCCGATGAGCTTCGATCCTTGCGGGATCAGAACCCATCGCCCAGTGGCGGTATCGAAGACGTTCTCGCGGACTTGGGCGAGAATTGGTCCCGGCAGTTCCGAGTTGATGCCGCTGATCAGGACGGCGGGTATCACGCTTCCTGCGGTGATCAGATAGGGAGACTCCGGCGGCTTCAGGCTGGTGATCGCCCCGGTGCCTCCGCTCTGCACGATCTGCGTGCTCGTGAAGTCATAGGGCCTGTTCGTTCCGGTTTGATTCGCGACGCTCGGGACTTCCAGCGCTGCTCCGTGATGGAACGCTCCCACCATCGGTGGTGCCGAGAGCGCCTTGACGTATTCCTCCTCCTGCAACTGGGCCAGCCTGCTGGGTGGACGTCCTGGCAGCGCCGCGGCAGGAGCCTGCGTCGCTACCGTGGGCGGTAGCGGTGGGAGCGGAGCAGGTTTGATCTCGGACGGTTTCGGACTCCTGGCCTTAGCTTCCAGTTCCGCGACGGCCGCGCGTTCCTCGTTGGACGTGACGGCGGCAGCATCGTCGTTCCGCACGGTCGAACTGGACTCCGGCGAGTCTGAATGCAGCGCGATGATCATCACAAGCAGTGCGGCTGCGACTGCCGCGCCCACGACGATAACCAGAGTGCGTGTCAGCCGTGCTCCTCCGCTGCGATGTTGCTGCACGCTCGGGCCACTCGGTCCGATTGCCGCTGCCGTGGCCATGATTCACCTCGCCCCGCCGGTGTAGCGGATGCTGACACGGTCCTGCTCGCGGCCCACGCCAGAAACCAGCACCGCCTGGTCGAAGAGTTTGTCGACCACGTAGTAATCGCCCCTGACGCGATAGTTCACCATCTCGCTGCCGTCGCCGGCGGCGACCATCAGCGCCGGAGCTTCGCTCGACTTCGTGGTCGCCGGCATCTGAATGAAGACGTGTGTGCCATCATCGAAGGCGCGAATCGGCTTCCACGGCACCTTCGGCCCTGATACGGCGTATGAGAAATTGAGAACACCCGGATCGAGCGAAGCGAGCGAGGCGACCACGCCATCCGGCTGCGATTGCGGCTCGTGCGCCTTCTCGGCCGCGTGGTCGGCGTCCCGCATCGCCTGTTCGAGTTCCTCAGGATAGTAGAAGGCGACTTCCTGCATTTCGCGTCCGGCGCGCGAGCGCAGCATCAGGTGGTAGATGTGCTTGGTCGTATAGATCGTCAGGTTGGTGTTGATTCCGGCGGCGGTGGGTTTGATCGCGAGGTGCGGGGTCGGATTGCGCGGATCGCCCGATGATGCTGGCGTTACGAGCCAGCGTTCGCTGTCGCCGCTGGCCACGTCGGTAATTGTCTCGCCCGGCTCAAGCTGGATATCGGTGGTGCGCAGTGGAGCGCAATCAACGACCGGCTCCAGTCCTTCGTCATACGGATAAAGCTCGTGGCTGGGCGTCTTATAGGTCTGCCACGTACCATCTTGCTGATGCTGCTTGACGGCTGCCTGCACCTCCTCGGGCTGCTGCGCGAGTAGCTGAGCGCCGGTGGGGGGTGCGGGTTCCGGCTCGGGCGGCGGCGTGGCCTTGGTCACGAGCGTTAGCGGAGGTGGCGGCGTTTGTTGCGCCGAGCAGCCTGCAAGCGTCAACGCGACAAACACGCAACCAACGGTAACGATGCACTTCATCGTGATCGCCTCCTAACCGCGCTGCTCGGTCCAATTGAGCTGCGTAACGTAAAAGCCGAGCGGGTTCTCCAGAATCGACGCGTCAGAGGCCGGAGAAATTATCTGGGTGTCGAGCGCCGCTTCCCAATGAGTCGTGGCGATGGGCGAACCGTCAAGGCCTGAGGCTTCCTCGGTCCATCTCACCTGCCACGTCGTTTTTGACAGGGGCAGGATCGAATCGATCTGAACGCTGACGGATTGATGCTGAGCGACCTTGAACGGATCATGTTCAAGGTCATCCTTGTGGTAGTAGTTCTCGAGGAACTTGTAGGCCGGTCCGCGTGCGCGGCTGTAAACCTGCCCGATGACCTGATGCTCAGCGGCGGGATCGGTGATCACCTCGCGAGCGTTGCGGATGAAAGCGGCTAGTTCGTACCGCATCATCCGGTCTGTGCTGATCTGTGCCGTGCTCTCGGTGAGCGCGCTCGGCGCGCCCAGCGCATAACCGAGCTTGTCCACCTCCACGACGTAAGGAACAAACTTGCTTCGGGTGCTGAGCCAGACCATCCCGAAGGCCAGCACCAACGTGATGGCCATCATGCCGGCAGCGGCGATCTGCCAGTTACGTTTGCCGAGAACCAGATCAGCGTAACGCTCGTCCCATTCCTGCCGCGCTTTGAGATAGACGCTGCCTTGCATGCCGACGCCTCGCTGCTAGCGATCGAGCACGCGCTGTGAAATTCGTGCTCGCTAGGTTCTGAGCGTCAGCAATTTCCGCGCCCATGCCGGAGCAGCGCGGGAGCAGAGCTCATGCTCGCATGTCCGGAGAGTATCGCGAGAGAGATCGGCAGACGGGTTGAGGCGCGTTTCTAGCGAGACATCAAACGCAGAATAATCGACGGAGGGTGAGCCACGACCTTAGAGGTTCGTAGCGACGAAAGTGTCCACGAAGTGTCCAAAGTGTCCATTCATGAGCTGATCTGAGCGGATCGCTCGGATCGAAAAGCCCTTGAATTTAGGGCCTAATCTGATCTGAAATGATCTTGGATTACCCCTTCCGCGAGATTCCTAATCCTGGGGCCGTGGGTTCGAATCCCGCAGGGGGCGCCAGTTTTCCCGCGAAGTAATTGAGCTTTTAGCGCCGAGGTTTCCGAATGTCAAGCGCCACGCATCGTGACTTTGGCTGAACTTTGGCATTTGAGGGCTGGCCGGCGAGCCCGAGCGCTGTCTGCGCTTTCGAGGTGGCGCTCCAACTAGGGCAGGTCTGGCCGCCCACATCGACGCTCCCCGTAAGTAACGCCCTCGTCAGCAGTTGTATAACTTAGGTCGGCGGCTCACGGTGATGACCGGTGATTGCGACAGATAACCTCGAGCGTCGAGAATGAGAGCGACGCCGAAGATGAAGAACTTTTAGGACGGAGGTGTCGGCCTCCTCTGTGCCGCAAGTACAGATGAACCTCACGAGTTACGAGCAAACGGGCCAAACGCTTTATGGCGAATTTGCGACCACGGTTAGCTTCATCCTCGAACAGACGATCGCTGCGACAGGCGCGCCTCGGCCTCAATCAATTCAGCACCGAGCAAAATCTCCCGTCAGCCTGAGACGTAAGCTCGAAAACCAAGGACTCCTCGATTCCGAATCAATTGAAAAACACATGAAGGATCTCGCCGGGGTCCGTTTGATCTTCTACACGAACACTGACGTTGACCGGTTCTGCAACTCGGGGCTGATTCGACGGACATTCGAGGTAGACTGGAAGGAAACGCGGAATCATCACCCCATCAGCGAAAGCGCAGAGCGGCGCTATCAAGCTATTCACTTTATCGTCTCTCTCACCGAAGACCGCACCGCGCTGCCGGAGTACGCGAAATTCAAAGGAATGCGATGTGAAATTCAAATTCAAACGATCCTCAATCACGCATGGGCGGAAACCGAGCACGATATTCTGTATAAACCGACCAAGGCCAAAGGCTTCGGTTCCAAGGCCTTTCAGTCCATCGAGAAGCGGATGGCGCGCGTGATGAATGAGTATCTCCTGCCGGCCGGTTATGAACTGCAGAAGGTGCAATACGACTATGAGCGGTTAATGCAGGGGAAGGCGCTGTTCGACCGGGGCACGCTTGAGGTGTTGGCGTACTGCAAGGACAACAACGAAAGGTACGATACGCTATCGACCATTCGGGAATACGTTCTACCGAACCACGATGATGTACCTGGAATATACGGCGACCTGTGCCACGCGCTCCTTCAGAGCGCGCGGTCTGCACACGAAGGCGCACAGAAGCCGATCGAAACAGCTTTCGGTTCAGTTCCGGGCAGAACCGCCAAGAATGTCGTCAGCTTGGTCCTGAAGATCTTTGACGATCTGCGTTATGTCGACATCGAGCGAACATTCCGCAGCCTCTCGGAGTTATACCAAGGAGAGGGTTTCGGTGAGGTTCGAAAGCAGATTCTGCAGGTAATCGACCACCTCGCCCAGTACGACCTTAAGGTGTGGCGGCAGGTCGGGCCGTACGTTCAGCATGTGCTCTCCGAAATCGTAAGTGGGCTCAGCCCTGACGAACGTCAGGCTCTTCGACCACTCATTCTCAAGATCTGGCGGGCGTTGCTGAATCCTCATGCGCGGGGAACCGCACAATCGTCGGTGGATACTTTCACGATAAGCACAGGTTCTCTACCGGCGAGCGATGCACTGGTTGCGATCCGGGATCGGGCCATCGCCGGTCTATTCGAATTGTGGGATCACTCTTCGACAGCAGGTGAACAGCGCGAGGTTTTCTCGGTCTTGATCGAGGCAACCCACATGCCAACCCACGGGGATTATTCGAATGAGCTCTGCGCCACGATCCTGAAGGACACAAAAAGGATTGTAGATGCGCTCGCGGACCGGCTTCTTGGAAAGCCCTATGACTTCATCGAGCACGTCGAACACCAATTATTGTTTCATTATTACCGTGCGCGAAAGATCGCCGAGGATGAGCAAGAGGAGTTTGGCTGCAAAGACCTCGCATCGAGTCTGATGACGTCGCTGCTCGCGATCCGCGACCGTTTGAACCTGGACAAGAAGTACGTTCGGTACAAAACGCTTGTCGGATTTGAGACAGTACTGCCGCCGCATTGGGAAGATAAAGAGTTTCACTTCGCAGGGGCGCAGGAATTTCGGAACGAGCGCGCCACGGAGTACATCGACGAGATCTCTGAGGCCACCGAGGATGACTGGTATGAACTGATCGTGCTGTGCGCCGCCACCGAATCAGTCGACCTCGCTACGTTCCCTGTGTTTGGTAACTTTCTAACGCAACTGGCGAAGGCAAAACCCGCGACGGCACTCCGGTTCCTGAAAAAAGAGGATCCTCACCTTGCTAAGTTCGTGGTGGCGATTCTTCAGGGCCTGAGCGAGAGTGGTTCGAAGGACGAGTATCGGGCCTTGGTGAAGGACTTCCTGTCCCAAGGTAGACACCTATGGGCGATCGCTCGGCACTTCCAGATCGTAGGAAATACACCGGTGGCGGAGGTGAAGCAGCTCGTCGATAAAGCCGTCGAAGGCTCCGACGAAATGGCCGTGATTGGGTGTCTAATTCTTTCTATCAGGCTGCACGACTCAGAGAAGCGTCCGCTTATCGACAGCGTGTTCTTGCCGGCCATTCGTTACCTCATCGCGCACAAGGACGCACGCTGGGTGAACGAGGCGTGGTTCATGAAAGAGGCAAGGCCGTTCTTCGCCTCTCTCTCAGCAGAGCACGCGAAAGTGGTCCTGGAGAGCCTCTCGTCCCTTCCAACTCTAGAGCACGGAGCGGAAGCAATTCTCGCATCGATCGCCGGTACACACCCTTGTGAGGTCTGGGAGTTTCTCGGTCGGCGGCTCCAACGGGATGAGGACTCCGAAGAACATTACGAAGCCTTTCCGTCTCGCCTTCATGACCTCCAAGAATCGCTTGCGAGAGATGCTGAAAGCGCTGTCACGTGCACTCGCAGTTGGTTCCACGACGACGACCCTTTGTTCAGGTTTCGAGGCGGTCGCCTCCTGAGCACGGCATTTGCTGCCTTTCCCGATAACTTTGCAGCCCAGCTGCGCGAGATGGCGCAGAACGGATCGGACGAAGATCTGAATTTCATTCTGGCAGTGATGCAGAATTATCATGGAGAATCTGCAACCCATCCCCTGTTGCAAGACATCGTAAACCGCTTGTCCGAGGACGATCACAGGCTGGCGAAAGTCGAGATTTCCCTAAAAAGCACAGATGGCGTAGTTGGGGAATTCGGGATGGTTGATGCTCTCCGCAAGAAGAAAGAGGGGGTGAAGCCGTGGCTGGAGGATCCGCGCCCCCGCGTAAAAGCGTTCGCGATGGAATACATACGGAGCCTCGACCGAGGCATAGCCGCAGAGCAGCGCACGGCCGAACAGGAGCACGAGCTCCGCAAACGTGACTTTGAGGACCATAGGGACACGTAATCAGCTTCAACCGCGTGGCCGAACTTTTTCCGATCGGAGCATGCGAATAGTGCAGCGCGGTTCTGAGCTCTCGAGCGCTCTAATCGTCTTTGGAGTTCGAGAATGAGGTCCGGCACCCAATGGATTCCGTAACGCGTCAACGAGTTCAAGGTAACCTCTTCCCCAATGCCATTCGGGCCATAGATGACTGGGAGACATTTCCGTGGCATCGAGACCGCGCCGGCGACTGCGATACTTGGAAGAGGCATTCATCCCAAGCACTTGCGATCGATCTATTTGGGACGCTCAAGACGACCCCTGAAGAACACAGAAACCGTATCTTAAGTCGGATTGCGGAATCTGTTGGGGTGCCAGGCGACGGCCCTTGGAACGTTTGTCTCGAATGGCGAGATCCTGCGAATGCCCTACGAGAGACGCGTGCGCTCACACAGATAGACGCCGTCGCCTTCGGTCCTCGCAGCGTGATCTTCTTTGAATGCAAGTTCACCGAGGACGAAGCGGGCAGGTGCTCGCAAGTTCGACGCCTCGATACGCTATCCTCAGAAGGAAGGCGCCAGTGTAACGGCAACTATGAGCGCCAGATTAATCCGCAAAACGCCATATCCGAGCGCTGTGCGCTAGCGGGAAAGAACATCGCTTACTGGGAAATCATACCTTCCGTGTTCCGAGTAGAACGCGACCGAGATCATAAACCGTGCCCCTTTCGCGGAAGTTGGTTTCAAATGATGCGCAACCTCGTTCTGGTGCGAGCCGTGGCGGAACGAACGTCGCGTCGAGCAGCGTTCGTTTTGGCCTACGCGGATTCAGTCGATCTGAGAATTCCGCAATGGCTCGCGTCTTCGGATTGGCTGCGATTCCTGGCGTTGGTTCGACCTGAGCAGGTTGTTTGTCGTGCGATCTCGTTTCAGAGTGTGATGGCAATTGGCGCGAATGCGATTCAGAACGCCGGCGAAATCGAAGCGCAGTGGAGCGCGCTCGGTCTCTGGATTGAGGAGAAGATTCGGGATGCGGTGAGGCCTAAGGCCGGTGCAAATCAATAGGATCAAGCGAACCGTTAACTTGCAGGCTCGAGTCGCGCTCCCGAGTGAACTCGTTCCGCGCCCTTTTCCACGGCGTGCAGGGCGGCAAGCTTTAGAGCGCTTTCTTTGAGCATTGCTTCGTCGGCGATCGCGTAGCGACGATAGATCGATTCCGTTCGATGGCCGACCATAGCCATCGCCGCAGATCGCGGAACCCCGGCGCGTTCCAGATTGCGAACAGCGGTGCGCCGGAAGTCGTGCGGAATCCGGCCGGCGAGTCCCGCCTTCTTGCACGCTGTCGCCCAAGCCTTGCGGAAGCTTCCGAGCCGCTTACCGTTCTTGTGGAACAACCATGGCACGATCTGGCCAGTTTCACGTTCGAGCGCTCGTGTCCCTTCGAGCTGTCGTTCGAGCACTTCACGCAATCCTGGAATCAGAGGAAAATTGCGCCCCTCGCCGCTCTTGCCCTCACCAGGCTCCAGCCGCAGCCAGCCCGCATCGAGGTCAACGTGGTGCTTCTGGCGGGTCAGGATTTCCGATTGAATCCGCCAGCCCGTAATGTACGCCGTTTGAATGACCGGCTTCAGGTAGTCCGGAAGGTGCTGCAGCAGAGCGGCGTATTGGTCAGGCTCGAAGAAGCCCTTTCGTCGGTTGTTTTCCCGAAGCAACGTTATTTCTGGCCGCAGCGCCACTCTCCCGGCGCGCGCGGCTAGGCGGAAGGCGCGACTTAATGCCGCAAGCTCCCGATTGATTGTCGCCGCGGCAGCGCCTTCGTCCCGGCGGTACTTGATGTAACTCGTGATCCGGTCGCTCGTGATATCGATCGCGACTTCATTTGCGAAGAAAGCGCGGAGGTGTTTGATGGAACCTTCCACACGGTCAGTGCTCCGGCGGCCATTTGCGCGATAGTCTTCGATCAGCATCCGCGCCAGGTCTTCGAATCTCGTTCGATCGATGCTGGGGCCAACGGGCTTTCCCTGCGCCGCCGCTCCGATGCGGTCTTTCAGAAGCTTGATTGCGACGTTCCGATTCGACGAGCCGGATGACTCGCGGTATCGCTTGCCACGTATCGAGTACTGTAACCACCACGTGGCTGCCGTTTTGCGCTCACCAGTCCGCTTGTCAGTGTAGGTCGGTTGATAAACAAACCCCTGTCCTCGCGTCTTCTTCATCGCATCGTGTCGGACCACATAGGTCTCGCACCCTGCGATCAGGCTACCGGCGGATCGCCAAAAGAATCAACTGCCGCTGGCTGCTCAGTCCCCAGGTGTCGATCTGCATTCGAGGGCACCGGGTACGGCACGACAGCGCAGCATCCAGCCGTATTGCGCATCCTACCCTTCGCCGTTCACGTTCCGTCCATCGAACGTCGCGAGGCAGCTTCTCAAAGCGATCCTGTCTGGGGACCGACCGATGTTCCGCGATAGTAGTGCTGCAGGATTTCTGTGTAGGTTTTGCCCTGGGTGGCCATGACTGCGGCGCCGATTTGGCAGAGGCCTACGCCGTGGCCCCATCCTGCGCCGGTCAGGATGATGCGGTCGCCTTCGCGGTCAACTACGAAGGCGGAGCTGTAGAGATGGGTCGGGGACAGCGCGCGGCGAATCTCCAGTTCCTTGCCGATTATCAGGTAGTCGCGGTCGCCGATGATCTTCAGGCGATCGATACGGCCTGACGGGCCGCGTGTTAGCGGGAGCAGTTCGCGAATGGCGCCAAGGTTCACGCCGAGCTTGGCTCTTATGAGATCGGCTAGTTCCGACGCCGTGTAGGCAATTTTCCAGCGATAAAAATCTCGCGTTTCCTGGTCGAATCCGGGGAGGATTCGCGCCAGGAGCTCGCAGTCCACGGTAGAGCAATAGGCCGATGGCCGCGAACGAATCCACACCTCGGCAGAGTAATGCACGGAATCCGCCGCACCGTCAGGCACCGATTCAAGATAAGGTATATCCACGTCTTCCCACGCCGTCGCATAACGCTCGGTTATGCCGCCGCAGCACTTTGAGAACCGCGCATCGCAGATGGCGCCCGCGTAAAGCAGAAATTCGCCGGCGGTCGCGCGCACGGCTTCGGCCGCGCCCGGAGAGAACATCTTCGTGATGCCCTGGTAGCGCTGGCAGTGATCGTCCGCGCATACGTCGAAATCCAGATGCGCTTCGCGGCCGTACCATCGCCGTATTTCATGGCTGTCAGCCCTTTGCGATGCCGTCGGCGCGGAGGCGGGAGCGGGAGTTGCCTTCGGAAACCATACCCAACTCCGCGAGATCACGGCGTGAGCCTTCAGCAATTCCAGCGGGCACGACGCGCTCATCTCGGAAGAGATCACGCTGGTCACGTATTCTTCGAGCGGGACATCGTTAATCGCGGTCAAGCCGGCGGGGCGTTCGAGGATGCGAAGCGCGCCCCGGAAAACCTGGCGTTCCTTGCGCTCCCAATGGAAGCCGATTCCGATCGTGACGTTGTGCAGGGCGAATGCGCACGATGCGGCGTCGGACGGTGTAAGCGTGATGGCCGCGTCAAATCGGTAGCGTCCGGGAGCGTACGATTTGCCGGAGGGATCGGCGAAGGCGCCGCCTGTCAACTCGACTTCGATCGCCGGCTGGCGTTCGAGTAATCCAACCGACAGGTTCAAGCGGCCGCCTCCAGTCGTTTGACGATTTCGTTGAACTGCTCCAGGGGCAGGCTGACTTCGCGAAAAATTGCCGCGATCGCCTCGCCGGTGATTTTCTGAAAATCGCTTTCGCGCGGCACGACGAATATTCCGCACAGGTCGATTGCCGCCGGGCTCACGGTCAGTTCTCCCGTATGAAAGGCCTCGGGGCGATGTTTGCCGCGGGGGAAAAGAAACGTTGTCCATTCATCTTTGTCGCAAAACGAGGCGATATTGACGGGCGGCTCGCCGTTCCTGCCGGTTGCGCGCGCGATCAGATCGATAGCGGTCTCGACGCGATCGATTTCGCGCGATCGGTCGCGTCCTCGAAATAGCAGCGTCGTTCGCGCGCAGCTCGGCATCGCCGGGCCGCGCCGTCCGGCGGCATCCTTCTCGATCGGAAACAGGGTTCTTGAACCGGCCTGGAAATGCATATGGTCCGGCGCCGATGCTCCGCATTCGGGGCCATTGTAGATGATGAAGTAGCCGGGGAGGGCGGCTGCCAAATCGAGCATGGTTTCGAACCGCGATGCGATCCGCTGCGGGCTATGAGCCCGGTGCGCGATAGTCAGATGGCGGTCGACGATTGGAAACGGGTTGCAGTAAAGCGTGAAATCGCTCCCGAAGGGCAATCCTTCCTCTTCCGCGGGAAGATTTTCCGCGCACAGAAAGCATCGGCGGCGCGCGATCGATTCCCGGTCAACCGCGGCGGTGGTACTGCGGATGCGATGGGGAATATGGCGGAGGAAAATTTCGGACCCATCGGCGCGCACCGAGCGCGTGCGGGCTCGTGCGAGGCCTTCCACTCCCTGCGCAAGCTGCGGCCACGCTTCGAGTTGGCGCTTGAACAGCGCTTCGACCTCATCGATCATCGCCGCATCCGCGCCTGGATCTCGATGGTTCGAAGCCAGTCCTTGTAGCTGTCGTAGCGATTGGCGACATCGCGCGGCAACGCGCTGTCGCTGTTGCCTTCCCATCGGCGGCATAGGTAAAGCGAATCATAGATTCGGCCAAGGTCGTACTCGCGGGTGATACGCAGTGCGACTGCGTAGTCCTCTCCGTAACTGACATTCGGAAACCCGATAATGCGCAGAATTGATGTATTGAAAGCGCGCGGCGCGCCGAGTCCATTGATGCGCAGGGCGTTGTTCCGGCCGTTCTCCCGAGTCCATTCACGGTGATCGATGAGGCCGGGCGGAATCTGCCGCAGCGAAAAATCGACCATCGTGTACGAGCCCACGACCATCGCGTAGGGGCCCGCTTCGAGTTCTCGCACGATTCGTCGAAGCACGCCGTCATCGGCGTAAAGATCGTCGGAGTCGAGCTGGATGGCATATTGCCCGCATTCCGCGGAATAAATCGCCTCGTTCCAGCACCCCCCGATACCGAGGTCGCCGCGGGAGGGAATCAGATGTCTCAGGCGCCTGTCGCGGATGCCGCGCAGAATCTCGGTCGTGCGATCCGTCGAATGGTTGTCAACCACGATTACGTTGAATGCGAAATCAGCGCGCTGGCTGAGCGCGCTCTGCACCGCGTCGCGTATGGTTTTTTCCCGGTTGCGAACCGGAATTACAACGCTGGCTTTGACCGGAAAGGTCTCGCCCCCGCCGGATACCTTCGCGAAGAGCGGCTCAAGAAAGGCGCCAATCCGCTTGAGATGGGCCGTGGCGATTTGTTCCATCTCGAGCTGGTACTCGCGATTGCGCGGGTCCACATAGTCGAACTGCTTTTCGCCCGTGGGCCGCGAGTCGTGGACGGATGCGCTGTACAAGGGTTCGGGAATTCGGAC
Organism: Pseudomonadota bacterium; assembly: GCA_021323675.1. GTDB lineage: Bacteria > Desulfobacterota > Binatia > Binatales > Binataceae > JAFAHS01. The sequence goes on from JAJPKP010000075.1 coordinate 31,712, forward strand.
GATGGGGTGTTTTTCGGAGAGCCGCAGACGCAAGTCATAGAGCGCCCCCCATCTCAGGCCGCTTCCAATTCCCGCCTGGCGGGCCTTTGGCACCGACAGCGCGATGACCGGACCGAAATCGAAGTTATCGCGGATGCTGCCAGGTTGATAATCGATACGAGGAGCGCCGGCTCCGTCGGAGTAGACGATTGCCGCGTCGCTCTCGCGCATGACCTCAGCCATCCGATCGAACATCCGTGGCCCGGGCTCGATGCTCACGCGCGGGTCGCCGAGGAACAAGACACCGGAGTCCTTCCGGTCGAGCAGCGTTTGCAGGCTCGCCGACGAGTAATCTTTTGGATGGGTGATCTTCGCCTCCACGCCACCTCACCTGACGCCAGTGTAAGTCACTGCTCCGATCAATGCAGCATGGCAGCCTAACGGGTCCCGGCTCCTTCGCGAAAGCAGGCTTCAACTTGGGCGTACCGCGACAATCCCCGCCATCCGGTTCATTTTGAGAAAGTCGTCGAGTGCCTGCTCGACCACACCGCTCTGGCTGCGCGAGGCGTGACGAAGGAGCAGCCGCTCGCCGGTGCGCGCGATGATGCCGGCGTGAAAGAAGTCGAGGTTCTTTCGCGTCGAGGCGAAGAAAACCAGGTCTCCGGCGGCAAGATGCGGGGCGAGTCGCGGCAGAGCATTTTTCGGTACGCATCTGATGCGGGCGCGCAGCACGGGAAGGCCCGGTACGACGTTCAGGACGCGACGGCGCAGGACGGTCGGGACCGAAGCGGCCGCAACGCGGCGCACGATGCCGCCGCGCTGATTGTTGCGAATCCATCCCGTCATATAGTGATTGCGCTTCTTCCATTCGACGCGGCCGCCCTGGTAGCGGATCTTTCGCAGTTCGATGATGAAACCGTTGACCGTCTTTGCGCGGGCGAGAGCCAGCACGGTTTCGATGTAAGTGACGCAGTCGAAGGCGTCGAGAGGCGCCGCAAAGACCTCGGGTGTGCTGGCTGATCCGATTAGAGGAAAGGGTTTGTAAGGACAGCCGACAAAGAGGCCCGAAAAGGTCTCAATTCGGCTGCCGACGCAACTATTATGCTTTGCACTGGCCAGCAGTTGCCGCACGCGCCGGCGGTCGAGCCCCGATGGTGTCATCGAGGATGCTTTAGCACGCGCCGGAGGATGCTTCATCCGCCGGCGTGATTCGGCGGCTCCAGCAACATCGCGAAACCTTCGGGGTCGTGAAAATCAGGTTTATCGGCAGGATGGCGGATAGCCCAGTAGGAGAGGCCGTCGATGCTCTCGATGACCGCGGCGAGTCCGAGACGCAAGGCCGCATCCGGATGGAGCGGCGACAATCGATCGAGCCGTACAACCGCATCGAGCTCGATACGGTTCGCGCCGATTCTGACGTCAATCTCCGGGTTCATCGATTCGTCGGTGAGTGCTGCGCCGTTGCGATAGCCGGAGAATGCGTAAACCGTCCACTCGCGCGACGGCGCGAAGTTGAACTCGTGATAAGCGGCGGCTCGACCTATTTTTATGAAAGCTTCGAAGCAGGTGTGGCGCCATAGCTCGCGGCCGATGGCCCGCTCGCGCGGCGCAGGAATGTGCAGGCGTTCGATGTCCCCTTCGAGCTGGTAAGCGATCAGGAGTGTCGCATTCGATCGATGCACTCGCGTACGAATTGACCGTATCGCTTCGGTGCGCCCGCCGGGATAGAGGTTAAGGTCGATCCAGTCTTCGCGCATCTCGTGGAGGCTCTATTGAAGCGCGCCGGAGATGGCAAGGTCGCTGATCCGCTGCTCGTCGTAACCGAGGATCGACTCCAGGACGTACTGGCTATCGCGACCGATGGTGGGTGCCGGGCCGGGAATTCGCGCGGGCGTGCGAGAAAGCAGGAACCTGGGTCCTTCAATTACAGTCTTGCCGAGCACAGGATGCTCGACTTCGATCAGATATCCGCGGCTCGCCAACTGGTTATCCTCGCATACCTGCCTGCTGTCCTTGAGCGCGGCGGCCGGGATGCCCGCGCTCTGGAGCAAGGTTTCGATCTCGTCGGCCGCAAGGCCCTTCGTCCAGCCGGCGATCAATTGATCGAGTTGGCGGCGGTTGCGAAGCCGGTCCGCCAGGGTCGCGAAGTTCGCGTCGCTCGCAAGATCATCACTGCGCATCACGGAGCAGAGGCGGCGCCAGACTTCATCGGTCGGGCAGGCGATCGCGACCCAGCGATCATCGCCGCGCGCGGGATAGACGCCGTGCGGCGCGCAGTTGGAATCGTCGTTTCCTACGCCTTGCTCGGTTCGCGCGTTGATGGCGCAATCCAGCAGGGTTGGCGCGAGGAAATGCAAAGCCGATTCGGCCTGCGATTGATCGATATATTGCCCCTTTCCCGTGCGCCGGCGGTACTCGAGCGCCGCCAGCACCGAAACCGCGCCAAACCGCGGCGCCACGTAATCGGTGTATGCGCCGAACGGTCCCGAGGGCGGGCGATCGGGCCATCCGCAAAGGTTGTAAAATCCCGAGACCGCCGCCGCCATGTTGCCGAATCCAACAAACCCGGACAGCGGCCCGCTCTGGCCCATCAAGCACGAGCTCAGCATGATGAGGTCCGGTTTGACCGCGCGCAGGGATTCATAGTCGAGGCCCCACGCGCGCATCGCTTTCGGCGAAAAAGATTCGCACACCACATCGGCCCATCGCACCAGATCCAGAACCACCTCGCGCGCCTGCGGCTTGCGCAAATCAAGGCTCAGTCCAAGCTTGCCGGCATTGTAGGTGCCAAACAGGCCTGAACCGTCGTGACTGGGTTTGTTGCGGTGAAACGGGCCGACGGTGCGAGCGCCGTCGATTCGGTTGGCGGACTCGATTCGGACTACGGTCGCGCCATAGTCGGCGAGGGTTCTGGTCGTGCCCGGACCCGCGAGCGCCCACATGAAATCGAGAACCTTCACGTCATCCAGTGGCAGCATCAAACTACTCCGCGTCGCGACAAGTCTGTGAGTTGCCGGTCCGACAGTCCCAGCTCTCCGCAGAAGATCTCCTCATTGTGCTCGCCAACCAGCGGCGGCCGTCGCCGATACACGATCGGACTTTCGCTGAACTTCGCGAACGGGCCCGGATAGCGGAATGAGCGTCCGAGCTCCGGATGGTTCAGCGTCTGCCAGTAGTTGCGTGAGTCGAGCTGAGGGCTCGACAGGACTTCATCGACGGTGGTTATGGGAGCGATCAGCAGGCCTCGCTCGAGCGCGGTCTTGAAGAGGTCCGCCTTGGTCCTGCTCGCAAAGAATCCGGCAATCAGCCTGACCACCCGCTCATATTCCGCCATCGGTTCCTGGCCGCTGGCCAGAAGCGCTCCGTATGCGATCCAATCCTTGTCGCGCGTAGCCGCGTCGCAGGCGCCGACTTCATGAAGATAAGTCATCAGCCGCTGGGTAAAAACTCCCAGTTGAGGTCCGAACAGGAAAATGCTCGTGACGTATCCGTCCTGCGCGCGCCACACCAGCGGCACCCGTTGCGATCCGACCCGCGCGCCGCCCGCCATCCGTCGCGCGTCGTCGGCGCCCAGGCGATGCGCAAGGTTATTGGCCTGGGTAGCCAACGTAACCGACTGCTGCGCGGAGACATCCACACGCTGCCCAAGACCCGAGCGCGCGCGTTCATGATGCGCCACGAGAGCGCCGGCCGCCGCGTCGCCGCACGCATGAAGATAAGCCTGCGGTACGCAGACCCGAACGGGCGGGCGGTCTTCGTCGCCGCAGAGCAGCAGCGGACCGCCGGCCGCGAGAATCACCAGGTCGCTGTCCGCGTAGGTCGCCTTGGGGCCATCCTGGCCGAATGGCGTTATCGAGACGTAGATGAGTTCGCGATTGACCGCGGCGAGGTCTTCGTAGCCGAGTTTGCGATCACGAAGGTAGCCGGGGTTGAATGATTCGATCAGAAAATGCGCTCGAGCCGCGAGCCGGCGCAGCAGCTCCCGGCCCTCTTCGATCTCCAGGTCGAGCGTGATGCTCCGTTTGTTTCGGTTGTAGGCCCACCAGTAGATCGAGCGATTGGGATCTGCCTGATCTTCGAAGAAGGGCGCAAGTTGGCGCGCCGGCGAACCACCGGGCGGCTCCACCTTGATTACATCGGCGCCCAAGTCGCCGAGAATCTGGCCGCACAGCAGGCCTCTTTCGGTGCTGAGGTCGAGCACTCGATACGGACCCAGCATCGAATTGCCGGCCGCCTCGCCGCGACTCTGCTGCCCATCCGCCATGGTCTTTTCTCCGACGCCCGCGATGAAAACATTCGTTAACACGACGCTGCTCCAATGTCATGATGCGTGCAGAGAGGTGGGAGGTCCCAATGCGACTTGCGAACCCGCTGTCGGCGATCGGTTCCATCATGGTTCTTGCGCTGGCTCTGAGCGCGTTTGAAGGCTCGATCGCATGGGGTTATCCGGGAGGTCCGCTGGAGGACGTAACCGACGCGGCGCCTTACTGCGCCGGCTGCCACTCTTCCGTGGACGCCAATCAACTTCGCGATATGCAGGGACCGCGGATGCAGGAGATGCTGGTCGCCAGCCATATCGCCGCCATCAAAGCCGGCAAGGAGAACTACTCGAAACTCACCGCCGAGCAACGCGCGCAACTGGTAGCCGATGTCGAGAAGGTCGACACGAACGCGCAGGTTTCACTCGAAGTTCCCGCCGCGGTGCATGCCGGTGAAAACTTTGCGGCAACGGTCGGCACGCAAGGCGGTTCGGGTCCCGTGATTGGAGTGATGCTGCTCGACCAGGATCTGCGCAACCAGGCGCGGGAGATCGAAGCTGAAGGTTTCGGAATTATCGGCGCGCCCAACGTTATCGGTCCGGACGGCCAGCGGCAGGAGCAATGGGAAGCGCGCCGCTACAACAATCTGCCGCGCAACCTTAATTTCCTGGTGGTGTTCGGAGTCGATGCGGACCTCGCGACGAACCGGTTTTCGACCACGAAAGTGACTTACAACCTCGCGGCTCCATCGAAACCCGGCAAATACACGATCTGTGCGGCTTTCCTGTATGGAACTGAGAAAGCGTCGCCGCTTGGCCGAGTCGATATGCATGGGCATACGCTGCCGCTGGGCGGTTTCGCCGGCAAATCCGGACGAATCAAATTCACCGAGCTGAAAACGATCGAGGTCCGATGAGAGGCTCACGATGCGCAATTACGCCGCGTTTCTGTCGATAGCCATGATTGGAGTGTGCCTGGCGCTGCCCGTGCCCGCGCGCGCCGAAATGACGCCGCGTGATGCGCAGGCGCTCGCGGGCGCGAAGCTGATCTATATCGCGACCGTTCGCAAGGACGGCAATCAGAGCAAGGCCGTGCCGGTGTGGTTCACGATGAGCGCCGACAACAAGGCGATACTGATCCAGACGGGTCCGCAAAGCTGGAAGGCCAGGCGCATCAAGCGCGGCAGTCCCGCGCTGATATGGATAGGCAGCGCCAATGGCCCGGCTTTCATCGGCAAGGGTGAAATCACATCCGATGCGGCAATCGAGCAGAAGATCCTGACCGACATGCACGACAAGTACTGGGAGAATCGGGTGATGGGAATTGGCCCCTCGGCGGCTCGTTTCAAGAGCGGAGAGCGGATCGCGATCGTAGTCACGCCGGTGCGCGATCTGCCGGACGGCTTCAGCTCCAGTCCGGGAACCCCAGCGCCAACGCTCGCCGGCAACAGCGCCGCCGTCAGATGACTCCCTTCGATCGCATCGCATCGATTTCCGAGTCGCTGTAGCCGACCGATCGCAGCACTTCGGCGGTGTGGGCGCCCGCGTCTGGGACAGGGCTGCGCACGCCCTTCGGAACGCCGGACAAATTGAGCGGAGAATTGACCACCTGCGTGTTGCCGAGTTTCGGATGAGTCATCGGGGTGGCGATTTGGAGATGCTGGACCTGGGGATCGGCGAAGACCTGGTCGATGCTATAGATGGGTCCGCACGGGATTCCGGCTTGTTCGAGCAGCTCGATCCAGTAGGCTGCCGGTTTCTGGATGGTGACCTCGCCGATCGCCGCATTGATCGCGTTGCGATTGGCGCTGCGTTTGCCCGGCGTTTTCCATTCTTCTTTGGATTTCCATTCCGGATGGCCTATTGCGTCGCAGAACTGCTTCCACAGATTGTTGGAACTGGCCGCGATGTTGATATGGCCGTCGCTGGCGGGAAACACGCCCATCGGGATGCCGGTCGGATGATCGTTGCCGGCCTGCCCGGCGACCTCGCCATTCATCAGCCATCGCGCAGCCTGGAAATCGAGCATGAACACCTGTGACTCGAGCAGCGAGGTGTGCACCCATCGTCCTGCCCCGGTCTGCGCGCGCTCGAAGAGCGCGACCATGATTCCGAAGGCGAGCAGGTTGCCCGCGGTCAGGTCGGAGATCGCGATTCCAGCCCGCACCGGACCCTGCCCGGGCAGTCCGGTGATCGACATCAGCCCTCCCATGCCCTGTGCGATCTGATCGACTCCGCCGCGATTGCTGTAGGGACCGCTCTGCCCGAAGCCGCTGATACTGCCATACACCAGCCGCGGATTGATCGCATGAACATCCTCCCATGCGATCTTGAGCCGATGCTTCACCTGGACGCGCATGTTCTCGACCATCACGTCGGCGCGCTCGACCATACGCATCAACGCGGCGTGCCCGTCGTCCGACTTCAGATCGAGAGTTACCATCCGCTTGTTGCGATGGAGGTTCTGATAGTCGGGGCCGAGCCGCTCACCGGTCAGTCCGCCATGAGCGCTTGCGGGCGGCTCGATACGGATAACGTCAGCGCCCCAATCCGCGAGATGGCGCACGGCAGTCGGCCCGGCGCGTGCGATAGTCAGATCGAGCACCGTGATGTTCGACAGCGGTAGCGGCGCCGGCGGCATGGAATTCAAGCCGAAATTTCCATGGTGATGTTCGGCTTCAGGACACTCATATTGCAGACTGATCGTTGCCCCGCAAGGCATGTTTCACCGGCGCCGGCCATGGTTTTGCCGATAGTGGCGATGCTGAATGCTTCGGAATCCTGTGCTCGGCGCCCATCAAGCGTTCGCGAGACTGTTGAAGCTGATGTCCTGGTTTCCGGTACTGCGCCAAAAAAAACGGCGCCGCCTCCGGAGGGAGGCGGCGCCGTTTACTTTGACTGAAAGGGCAGGGTGCCGGCTCAGCCGAGCTCGAGGCCTTCCAGGTCGCCTTTCTCGCGCCACTTCGCCATCAGCGCGTTGAACGCATTGATGCCTGGCGCATACGAGTTGGCTCCAAAACCGACTCCCGGCTCGAAGTGGCCTTCGTTATTGTAGTAGCCGGGCGTGCAGTTCTGGAGGAAGTGGGTTGCGACGACCGCAAGCCGCTTGATTTCCGCGACCCATTCCTCTTCGGCCTTCGCGGTCGGCTGCGAGTAGCGAGCGCCGCGGTCCATCACCTGCTTGATGATGTAGCCGATGTGCTGCGCCTGGTCGTCGAGCACCGAGGTCAGGTTCACCGAAGCTCCATTCTGCGACATCCCGAGGATGAAGCAATTCGGGAACCCGTGACTGGAGAAGCCATGGTAGGTCTTCATCCCGTCCTTCCAGTAGTCGGTCAGGGCTACACCGTTCTGGCCGTAGATTTCGTAGCCTGCTCGCCGGGTCCACGCGGTTCCGACCTCGAAGCCCGTGGCGAAGATGATGCAATCGACTTCATATTCGACGCCGTTCGCAACCACGCCTTTTTTCGTGATTCGCTCGACGCCCTGGGTGGCGCTGGTGTCGATCAGCTTCACGTTCGGCCGATTGAAGGTCGGCAGATATTCGTCGTTGAAGGTCGGGCGCTTGCAGAACTGGCGATACCAGGGTTTCAGCGTCTCGGCCGTCTCCTTGTCCTGCACGATCGCATCGACGCGGGCGCGGACACCGTTCATCTTCTGATAGTCGGCAATTTCCATCAGCATCGCGGCCTGCTTCTTCGACAGGTTGTGCTCGCGATGCACCTTCTTGGCCGCGATTCCGAGGTTGCGGAAGATGTCGGTCCATCCGTCGGCGACCAGGTCCTTTTCAACCGGCACGCCGATAACCATGTTGTTGAAGTTCTCGCGCCGCTCGCGCTGCCATCCGGGCTGCAGGCTCTTGAACCACTCCACGTCCGTGGGCTTGTTGCCTCGCACATCGACTGACGAAGGCGTGCGCTGGAACACGTAGGTCTGCTTGGCGTGCGCGCCCACGTAGGGGACGCACTGGATCGCAGTGGCGCCGGTGCCGATAACCGCGACGCGCTTGTCCGCGAGCTTGGTCAACCCGCCCGCGTGATTGCCGCCCGTGTACTCGTAGTCCCAGCGGCTGGTGTGGAAGGTGTGTCCTTCGAAATCCTCGATACCGGGAATGGCGGGCAGCTTGGGGCGATTGAGGGGGCCGGTCGCCATCACCACGAAGCGCGCGCGGATTGCGTCGCCACGATCGGTCGAGACGATCCACCGGGCGGCTTTTTCATCCCAGCGCAGCTCGGTGACGTTCGTCCGGAAGAGCGCGTTCTCGTAAAGGTTGTAGTGCTTCGCGATGCGCTGGGAATGCTCGTAGATCTCAGGCGCGAAGGAGTACTTCTCCTTCGGCATGTAGCCGAGTTCCTCGATCAACGGCAGATAGCAGTAGCTTTCGATATCGCACTGCGCGCCCGGATAGCGGTTCCAGTACCAGGTGCCGCCGAAATCGCCGCCGGACTCGATGATGTGAACGTCCTTGATGCCGGCTTCGTGGAAGCGCGCACCGGCGAGCAAGCCGCCGAAGCCGCCGCCGATGACGACCACGTTCACTTCATCGGTCTTGGGCGCGCGAGGAACGGGCTTGCTGTAGGGATCTTCGAGATAGTGGGCGAACTTGCCCTTCATCTCGACGTACTGCGCATTGCCGTCGGCGCGGATGCGCTTGTCGCGCTCCTGCCGGTATTTTGCGCCCAAGGCTTCCGGATCAAAGTCCAGCTTCATACTCTCAAGAAATTCTTTGTCGTCCATTCTTCCTGCCTGCTTTTGGTGTCTTCGCGCCGTAAAACCCATCGACAAGATACAACATACCGATCGGTACGTGCCAGCGAACCAAACCTTCAATTCACAGCGCACCGAGGAGCCGGTTTTCAGCCCGCGATTCGGCGGTCGTCGCCTTCACCGAGGCTGGACCGGCGATATTCGGACCGCGCCGGCCTTGGGCGGAACGTCGCGGCCCTGACGGCGCACCCAGACCTGCGTCAACTCGACGCCCAACAGAAAGATCAGGGCCGAGTAGTATGTCCACATCAGGACCATCGCGAGCGATCCGGCCGCTCCGTAGATGCTCGCCTTGCCGGCATGCGCGAGGTAAATCGCGATCAGGAATTTTCCGGCCACAAACAGCCCCGCGATAAAGAATCCTCCCACCCAGACATCGCTCCATTGGAGCTGCACGTCGGGCATCACTTTAAGGATGGCGGCGAACATGATCGCAAACAGCACGAGCGACGTGATCGCCTCGCCGATATCGACCGCGCCGGCAAACGGCAGCATCCGCGCCAGCAGCGAAATCGCGGAGCTTGCTGCGACCGAAACAATCGCCAGGACTCCGGCACCCACCAGCAACAGGCCGGATCGCACCCGTCTCATCGCGAAATCCTGCAGCCCGGAACCGACCACCTTAACCTTCCACGCCTTGTTGAGACATTGCTGAAGCTGCGCCACGACTCCGGTCGCGGAGACGATCAAGCCGGCCAGTCCAAGCAGCGTCGCGACGATGCCGCCGGTGCGATTCTGGGCCAGGTTGCTGACCATGGTCTGAATTTGCGCGGCCGCCTGCGGACCTATCTCGATGGCGAGCTTTTCCTGGATCTCGCCGCTGGCAGCCCTGGGCCCCAGGACCAGACCGGCAACAAAGATGACGATCAGCAGCATCGAAGGAAGCGCGAACAGCGTCGTGTATGCCAGCGCGGCCGCCATCGAGGGGCATTCGTCCTCCGAAAAGTCGCGAAACACCTGCTGCAGGAATTCCCTGGTCGTAGTCAGCATCGGACTTACCTCACGATTCCATCTGCGTAAGCGACAGGCCGGCGATCGCAAGCCTCTGGCCGACGAACACGGATCATATGCGGAAGTCTCGCAGTCATCATCTGGTACAGCGGCGCGCCTCGACGATGCTTTTGATTCTCGCGGTCAATCGGAGTAGTCCGAGGATTCTGTAAAACCGGAAGCCGGCAGTATCCGAGCCGGCGAGATGATTCCAGGCGGAGGCCGCGATGGCCAACTTTGCGCAGAGTCGGACGTTGTCGGAGTATCCCCGCGGCGCCTATCGATGGACGCTGCTTCTGCTGACGGTTCTCGCCGCGGTGCTCGCGGGCTATGAATTCCAGCTCGCGCCGATTCTGCCGCTGCTCCTGCCGTTTCTGCACATGAGTCACATCCAGTACGGGTACTACATCACCTTCACGGTGCTGGTCTCGGCGGTCTCGGCCTTCATCGGAGGACCGCTGGCCGATCGTTACGGACGGGTGATGATCCTCGATGCCTGTCTCGCGGTGATCACCGTGATGGTCTTCTGCAACGTTCTGATCGTGGGCATCAAGTCCTTCCTGGTGATCCGGACTTCGATGGCGATCGTGGGCGGGCTGATGGCCGGGGCCGGCGCCGCGCTGGTCCGCGACATGTCGCCCCGACTGACCCGCGCGCTGGCGTTCGGCCTTCTGACCATCGGACCAGTAGGTTCGAACTACCTGGCGAATTTCATCGCGGGCCTCACGCTGCCGCACTATCACACCTGGCAATCGCAGATGTGGATCATGGGCTTTCTTGCGATCCTGATGTACACGCCGATCTTCCTGTGGCTGAAAGACCTCAGTCCCGAGGTGCGGCTCAAGATCTACCAGACCGAGTTGGCGGCGCTCGAGCGGGAGGGACGTCGCAGCCCGTCCGCATCCGAGTTGCCATCGAGCGCGCGCCAGGCGTTCGCGATGCTGCTCGTTCATTTCGAGCCTTGGCTGATGGTGGTGCCGTTCACGATCAGCCTGTCGCTATACATCGCAATTCAGGTGTTCGGGCCTCTGATCTTCACCGAGTTGTTCCATTACACGCCGGCGGCTGCCGCACAGATGAATTCCTACTTCTGGCTCGGCAACATGGGCGCGGTAGTAGCGATCGGAGTGATTTCGGATCGCCTGCAGGTCCGCAGGCCCATCTCGATCTTCGGCGCGATAGGGGTCGCGCTGCTGCTCGCATGGTGGATACCGCGCTTCGGCGAGGCGCTGCCTTATCATCTGATGATCTTCGTGGCGACGCTGCTCGGATGCCTGCTCGCGACGGTCGCGGTGCCGTGGGCCGCCCAATACTCCGAGTCGCTCGAGGACCTGTCCCCCGCTTTGCAGGCAACGGGATGGGCGTTCTACGGACTGATTACGCGGGGATGGGTGGCGATTTCCGCGCCGCTGATGGTTGCGGTAGCCGCGCGCTATGGATGGGCGCGATGGATGCAGTGGTCGCTGGTCGCGATGCTGCTTTACGCCATCGCGATGATCCTCGCGAACCGTCGCGCGGCTGCGTCGCTGGCGCCTGCGGCCATCAGCGGCGCTCGTTCTCTGTAGCCGGCATCTTCATCAGAGCCTCGATGCGTGGGACAGTTCCCTACGCAGTTGGCCTGGCTCTTGCGTAATTCCTTTCCGCGAGCCTCTGTCGCCGCCGACGTGTGTCATCGCGACACAGGCAGGCTCGGCCATGAGCAACGAACAACGCCAAAAGCGAGGGACTGCTCCGCCTGCGAAACGTCCCTTCGACGCAGCGAAATCACTGGAGATCAGCATTGATCCGTTGCCCTACGCGGTGGTGGCCTTCACCGGTGATGGAACGATTTTCAGGGTAAATGCGGCTGCCGTGCGGATGTTCGAGGCGGACAGTGCGGAACAGATTCTGGGCAGGAACATCTATAGGACCGGCGAATCGACCCGTTCGCCCGAGGAAACTGCGGTCGCGACCTCCAATGTACAAAGCGGCCGGGAAGTTCGGCTCGATAAATGGAGCTTCGAAACCCTGAAGGGTAATCGTCGCCTCCTCGATATCACCGCCATGCCGCTGGTTTCGCCGCAGAAGGTCGAATACGTGATCGGCATCGCGCGCGATATCACCGAACAGGACCGCGCCGAGCGCGAGCAGGCGCTGCTCGCCGCGATCGTCCAGTCTTCGGACGACGCGATCTTGAGTATTTCATCGCTCCCGCCGAAATTCCCGGTGATCACCTGGAATAAAGGGGCGGAAAGGTTGTTTGGTTTCACCGCGGAAGAAGCCATCGGCCGCAGCATTACTGAATTGTACGTCGCGCCCGAACTTCGCGCCGACGCCGCGGACTTGATGAAGAAGGATATGACAGAGCTCAGCGGACACCCCGAGCTTGTCCGCCATCTGGAGGTCCCGGTCACGCGAAAAGATGGGACGCGCGTCGATGTCTCGATCACGATTTCGGGCGTTTACGGCAGCGGCGGAGAACTGCTTGCCATATCGAACATCGTGCGCGACATCACCGCGCGCAAGCGCGCGGAACGCGAGCAGGCGCTGCTCGCCGCAATCATAGGCGCCTCCGACGACGTGATAGTCAGCACGAGTCTGGACAACACCATACTGAGCTGGAACCCGGGCGCGGAAAGAGTATTCGAAGTAACAAGCGAGCAGGCGCTCGGCCACAAAATGCTCGAGTTCGTGTCGCAGGAAGAACATGAGCGCGTCCGCGGCCTGATTGCCGAACTCAGCCGAAGCGGCAAACCGGTCAGCTTCAGGTTGCACAGTCGAAAAAAAGACGGCACCCCGTTCTATTCATGGGTCAACCTTTTTCCAACCTGCGACGAGAACGGCAAGCTCGTCGCGGTGGGGGCGGTCGGCCGCGATATCACCGACCTGGTCAGGCTCGAGCGCGAGCAGGCGGAATTGGCCACGATCGTAAACGCTTCTCGTGACGCGATAATCGGTTTTTCGAAAGATCTTAAGATCACAAGCTGGAATTCGGGCGCCGAGGCCACCTATGGGTTTACCCCCGAGGAAGCCATCGGCCACGGCTTCGATCTGTTCGTGCCGCCGGAGGAACTGGAGCGGGCATTGGAAGCCGATCGGCGCCTGTTCGAAACCGGAGAGCCCGTTAGCTGGGAACAGCGCGCAAAAAAGAAGGACGGAAGCTGGTTCGTCTCCCAGGTGAACATCTTCCCGATCCGCGACAACGCCGGGAAAATCATCGCGGGCGCCGGCATCGGCCACGACATTACCCGGCTCAAGCAGATCGAAACCGAGCTGCGCGAGGCCCACGAATACACCCGCGGCCTCATCGAGTCGTCAATCGACGCGATGGTGATGATCGACGGCGAGATGCGGATCATGGACGGCAACCAGCAGCTCGCGCGCATGCTCGAGCTGCCCAAGAAGGCGCTGCTTGGCACTCTGTTCGAAAACTATTTCACCGACGCCGCCGTCGCACGCGCCGCAATCAAAAAGACCTTCACCGACGGCTTCGTCACCAACGTCGATCTCGTGGTCAGGACGGCAAGCGGCAAGGAGGTTCCGGTTTCGTTCAACGCCTCGCTCTTTTACAAGGCGGGCAAGGTCTTCGGAATCTTCGGCGTGGCGCGCGACGAGACCGAGCAGCGCGCCACCGAGCGCACCCTGCGCGAGGAGCGCGAGTACAGCCGCAGCCTGATCCAGTCCTCGCCCGATGCGCTGCTGGTCGCGGACTCGAGCCTGACCCTGACCGACGTCAACGAACGGACTCTGGAGCTGACCGGCTACAAGCGCGAGGAGCTGAGCAGAAGCAAGATGCCTTCGCTCTTCACCGACCCGGTCCGCGCGGGCGAGGTCATGGAACAAGCCCGCGATGCGGGCGCGGTGCACGACGTCGAGCTGTTGCTGCTGACCAGATCCGCGCGGGAAATCCCGGTTTCGCTCAACGCCTCCTCCTTCCGTGGCAAAGAGGATACCGGCCACAAGATCGTGGTAGCGGTGCGCGACATCAGCGAAAGCAAGCGCGCGCAGGCAGCCAACTCGCTGCTCGCCTCGATCGTCGGTTCCTCGGGCGACGCGATTTACAGCGAAACCCCCGATATGCTGCTCACGAGCTGGAACCCTGCCGCCGAGGTGCTCTTCGGCTACTCCGCGTCCGAGGTCATCGGGCGCAGCGCCGCGCTGCTGCTACCGCTGAACCGGCGCGCCGAGCACACCGAACGGATTCGTCGGATTTGCCAAACCCGCAAGGCGGAACATTACGAGGCCATCTGCCTGCGCAAGGACGGAAGCGCGTTCGAGGTCACGGTTGTGGAGTCGCCGATGCTCGACAGCGCCGGCTACGTAGTGGGAGTGTCCGTCGTCATGCGCGACACCAGCGTATCAACATCGAACAAGGCCGCTGCAACCGAAGTACCGAAGCTCGGAGCAGGAGGCGAAACAGTGAGGCGCTCATTCAGCACGCCGCTTGCCCGAAAGAATGCGTAAACTCTTCAGAGATGCATGCGCGGCGTCCAAACCGCCGTCCACTGCGAGGGCTGAAGCCGCGGAAGAGCCTGGAGAGTTCTTGTGAAGCGCGGGGTCATGAGAAGGGATAGCGCATCGTCACGGTGGCGGTTGCTCTCGACTGTATCATCCGGAATCACAACTCGCGCGGGCGCTCGATAGCGTGATGGCACTTGTAGCGAATCGCGACATTCAATCAGCGAGTCATTCGATCCTGTTACGCGCCGCGTGCAACCCGATGGCGCGCCTCTTGCACTTGGGTTTCATGAGCCGAATCGCGCATTGGACGATTTTGGTACAAAACCGAACGCACGAGGAAAACTGCCATGGTAGAGGTCGGCACAGAGCTTGACGGACGACGGAAGGGACTTGCCCCGGATGGCGCAGGCAAGGAGCAGGAGGCTTCGCAGTACGCGCGCAGCCTGATCGAGGCGAGCCTCGACCCGCTGGTCACGATCAACCCCGACGGCAAGATAACCGACGTCAACGAAGCTGCCGTCAGGGCAACCGGAATCGCACGCGAAAAGCTGATCGGCACCGATTTTTCCGACTACTTCACCGAGCCCGACCGTGCGCGCGCCGGCTATCAGCGGGTCTTCGCGCGCGGGTTCATTACCGACTATCCGCTGACTATCCGTCACAAGGATGGGAAGCTGATTGACGTGCTCTACAACGCCTCGGTTTACAAGGGTGCGCATGGCGACGTGCTGGGAGTGTTCGCCGCGGCCCGCGACGTCACTGAGACCAAGCGCCTGATCCAGGAACTGGCCGAGACCAGAAACTTTCTGAACAACATCCTGCAAAGCTCAATCAAGTATTCAATCATCGGCAGCGATCTCGATGGCCGAATCCTCTCCTGGAACGAAGGAGCCCGGCGCCACTACGGATACGAGGCCGAAGAAGTCCTGGGCAAGGATTCTTCCATTCTCCACGTACCGCAGGACGTCAAATCCGGCGCGGTGAAACGATTCATGGCCGAAGCTCATGGCCTGGGACTGGCCGAGGGCGAGTTTGAGCGCGTGCGAAAGGATGGCAGCCGTTTCACCGCCAGCGTCGTCGCCACCCGGCGCAATGACGCCGCAGGCAAGCCTATCGGCTACCTGCTGATGAGCAGCGACATCTCGGAAAGGAAGCGCGCCGAGCAGCAGTTGCGTTCAGCTTCCCAGTACGCGCGCAGTCTGATCGAGGCGAGCCTCGACCCGCTGGTGACCATCAGCGCGGAGGGCAAAATTACCGATGTCAACGAGGCCACGGTCAAAGTGACCGGAGTTTCACGCGAGGAACTAATCGGGACCGACTTTTCCACCTACTTCACCGAACCGGACGAGGCTCGCCGGGGCTACCGGCGGGTCTTCGCCGAGGGCTCGGTGACCAACTACCCGCTTACCATCCGGCACCGAAACGGCAGCCTGACCGAGGTCCTGTACAACGCTTCGGTTTACAAGGATCCGCAGGGCAATGTTTTGGGTGTGTTTGCCGCGGCGCGCGACGTGACGGCCCAGCGCAAGGCCGAGCGCCAGATTGCCGAGCAGCGCCTCGTCGCCGAGCAGAGGGCCAAGGAGCTGGAGAGAATGGCGGAGCTCGAGCGCTTCCAGCGGCTCACGGTGGGACGCGAGCTGAAGATGATCGAGCTCAAGCGCGAGATCGAAGAACTCAAGAAAGCGAGCCAATCCACAAAGGTGGAAGGGTGAGCGCAATGAAAGAAGCCGCCCGCTCAGCGGATGCGCCTGTCGGCAGCGGAGAGTTCGCCGTCGCCTTGCTCAACATTCTGGAAGACGCCGCGGCCGAGCGCTCGAGTCTGCTCGAGACCCAAAATGCGATCCTTAACATCCTCGACGATACTGCCGGCGAACGAGCCTTTCTGGCCGACGTTCAGCGCGCGATGCTCAACGTGCTCGAAGATGTGGACGCCAAAGTCAGGGAGAGCGAGCAGGTTAACCTCGCCCTGCGCGAGGAGCGCGAGTATAGCCGCAGCCTTGTCCAGTCTTCGCCCGACGCCCTGCTGGTGGGCGACGGCGAGCTCAAGCTGACCGACGTCAACGAGCGGGCACTCGAGCTCAGCGGCTACACGCGCGCCGAACTGATTGGCAGCAACCTGAGCTCGCTGTTCACCGACCCGGCGCGCGCGCAGGCGGTGGTGGAGAAAGCGCGCGACGAAGGGTTGGTGCACGACGTCGAGTTGTGCCTGCTGACCAAAAGCGCGCGCGAGATGCCGGTCGCGCTCAATGCTTCCTCGTTTCAGGACAGCGATACGGGCGGCCGGCGAGTGGTAGTCGCCCTGCGCGACGCCAGCGAGAGCAAGCGCGCGCTGGCGGCCAACTCGCTGCTCGCCTCGATCGTCGGCTCCTCGGGCGACGCGATCTACAGCGAGAGCGCCGACATGACCCTTACTAGCTGGAACCCCGCCGCCGAGGCGCTCTTCGGCTACTCCGCACCCGAGGTCATCGGGCGCAGTGCCGCCCTGCTCGTGCCGCTGAACCGGCGCGACGAACTGGCCGAGCGGGTTCGAAGAATCCGCTCCACCGCCAGAGCCGAGACCTATGAAACCGTGCGCCTGCGCAAGCACGGCTGCGCCGTCGAGGTGGCGGTCACCAAGTCGCCAATCCTCGATGCCGCCGGCAAGGTGATGGGCCTGTCGGTCACCGTGCGCGACATCAGCGAGCGCCGCCAGATGGAAGCCGAGTTGACCAAGGCGCGCGACGCCGCGCTCGAAGGGGCGCGGCTCAAGTCGGAGTTCCTGGCCAACATGAGCCATGAGATCCGCACCCCGCTCAACTCGATCATTGGAATGACCGGTCTGCTGCTCGACACCAGCCTCAGCCCCGAACAGCGCGAACTCCTCGGCGACGTGCGCGAGAGCGGCGACGTTCTGCTCGATCTGATCAACAACATCCTCGACTTCTCCAAGCTTTCAGCAGGCAAGCTGGTGCTCGAAGAACTCGACTTCGACCTCGCCGCCGAGATGGAGAGCGCGGTCGAGGTGGTGGCGGAACTGGCGCGGCGCAAAGGGTTGGAGTTGACGCTTGCGGTCGAGCCCGACGTGCCGCGCCCGTTGCACGGTGACGCCGGCCGCCTGCGCCAGGTGCTGCTTAACCTCCTGGCCAACGCGGTCAAGTTCACCGAGCACGGCGAAGTCGCAGTGGCGGTGAGCAAGCTGAGCGAGAATCCCAAAGAGGCGGTGCTGCGCTTCGAGATCCGCGACACCGGGATCGGCATTCCCAAGGACAAGCTCCCGCTGCTGTTCCAGCCCTTCACCCAGGTCGACGCCTCGACCCGCCGCCACTACGGCGGCACCGGGCTGGGTCTGTCGATAGCGCGCGAGCTTGTCGAGCGCATGGGCGGCTCCATCTCAGTGACCAGCACGCCAGGAACCGGCTCGACCTTCTGGTTCACGGTCAAGCTGGCCAAGCAGGCGGGTGCCGGCAAACCGGCCTCCGAGCGCTTTGCCACTCTAGCCTCGACCAGGGTGCTGGTGGTCGACGACAATGCCAATAACCGGCGCATCCTCGAGCGCCAACTGCTGTTGTGGGGAATGCGGCCGAGCACGGCCGCCTCCGCCGACGAGGCGCTGAGCATGCTGCGCGCCGCCTCCGCTCCAGGCGCCGAGCCCTACCGGGTCGCCATGCTCGACGTGATGATGCCGGAGACCGACGGCATCCAACTGGCGCGCATGATAAAGGCCCAGCCGGCGCTCGCCCCGACCGCGCTCATCTTCATCTCGTCGGCCGGACCGAGCGGAGAGTTCAAGAGACTCCTGCGCGGGCTCGACTACGCCGGCTGGCTGATGAAGCCGGTGCCCGAGTCCACACTCTACCAAGCACTGAGCCGGGTGCTCGAGCCGGAAGTGGCGCAGGCCGGCGCGCCGCGGGGCTCGGAGCGCGCGGTCGGGCTCAAGCTGCCCGTCGGCCACAAGCTGCGAGTGCTGCTCGCCGAGGACAACCCGATCAACCAGAAGGTCGCGATTCTCCAGGCACGCAAGCTCGGCCTGGATATCGACGCGGTGGCCAACGGGCGCGAGGCGGTCGAGGCGGTCTCGCGCTTGCCCTACGACATCATCCTGATGGACTGCCAGATGCCCGAGATGGACGGTTACGAGGCCAGCCGTGAGATCCGCCGGCGCGAGGCGCAGTCCGGCGACGGCCGCCGCACCTTGATCGTGGCGATGACCGCGCACGCGTTGACCGGCGACCGCGAAAAGTGCCTCGCTGCCGGAATGGACGGGTACGTCAGCAAGCCGGTCAAAATCGAGGCGCTCGAACAGGAACTGGCCGGGCTTCTCGCGGCGCAGCCGCCGGCAGCCGTACACAGCGAGCCACGCACGCCAACCAAGGCCGGCACTTCCGCGGACGCCGGTCACCAGGAAGAGGGCGGGAGATCTGCCGACGCTGCGGCCGCGCCCGATGAGGCATCACGAGATGGTGGACCCACCGGCGCCTCGAACCAAGCTGGCCTTTTGCAAATATCAAAGAGATAGATCGCGCGACATTTGCGAACATATGGGCCTTGCCTTCTTTCAACCGAGCCCGGAGCAGCAGAATACGAATACGCCAGCCACGGCCGTGACGCTTCGAATCGGTGAGCTTTCAATCATCAACCGGTTGGGCGATTTCATCGAAGCGCGTCGAATCGATTGGTTGGATCTGGCTGTAATCGGCCTGCCTCCGTCGCAGGACACGGTCGTGACCTTTCGTGCCCTCGACCAGGTTGCGGCGGTCGCGAGACTATCGGACTAGAATGGCCGCGAACCTCCGGCCTGGCTGCGATGCATGATGCGCCGGTACTGATGATCCCAGTTCTGCCGCCAGTGATTCACGCATCGGTTGTCCCACATGATCACGTCGTGAGGAGTCCACTTGTGCGTGTACCAGAGATGCGGCTGGGTGACGTGCTCTTTCAGGAAATGGACCATCCGTTTGTTCTCTTCCGGATCGTCAATTCCGACCATCTTCACGGTAAAGGTCGAAACCCATAGAGCCTTGCGGCCTGAGACCGGATGAGTCCGAACCACGGGATGCTCGACGTCGGACTCCAGCGCTCCCATCCCATGCTGCTTCACGTACTCAATCGCCTGTGGAATTTTGACCGCGTAGGCGGTGGCGAGAGTGCTGGCGGGCTTCCATTTCATCCGCTCGACGCGGCGCTTCATCGCCTCGTCGAGTTCGTCGTAGGCCTGAAACAAATTGGCGAACAGCGTGCACCCTCCGGCCGAAGGCGGGGGAACCTCGACGCCGTGCAGCACCGTGACGTCGGGCGGAATCGCGTAGTCCTGCACGTCGCTGTGCGGCTTCAGTTCCGAGCCACCCGACACGTTTTGCACCAGTGTGCCGTCAACGGTCGGAATATCGTCGAATCTTCCGCCGCCCTCGCGATTGTAGGGGCGTCCAAACCATTCGGTCACTTCCATCTGCCGCTGTGGCGTAAGACGGCTTTGGCCGGGAATCACGAGGACACCGGAATGATGGAAGAGCGTAAGGATCAGGCTGATCACTTCGGCCGGAAGATCGTCGGCAAGGTCAACCCCGCGCAGGATGGTTCCGCAGGGTCCGTCGGTGCGCTGCACTTCGATGCCGGCGGGAAGCCGCAGAGTTTCGATCCGGAGCCCGCTCATCAGCACTGCGGGATCGTTCAGACCCAGAGGGGACTGAATGCCGCTTGCACTTTGGACACCCATGCGATCACCTCCGCGAGGCAACTGGCGCGGGCGCGAACGCTAACATCGAGCTGGCACCATCGTCAAATACGTGGTTCCGCGGCGCCGGGCGGCTTCGATTGTCGCGTCAGTTGCTCCGGATTTGCGCTCCGCGGGTACCTCGAGTCGCGATGCGGTGCGGAACACTAGACCAGTTTGGCCCGCCACGCCGAATCCATCGCTGGACTTTTTCATTCTTTCGGAGTCTTTAGTGGGGACGGGAATTCGTATGAATCTGCCGCTTCATGGCTACCGCGTCATCGAACTCGCCCAGATTTACGCGGGCCCGTACTGTGGCTTCCAACTGGCCCATTTGGGCGCTGAGGTTATCAAGATAGAACCTCCCGGAAACGGTGAACTTCTGCGCAAGCGCCCGCCCGCCAAACACGGCACCAACTACGGCTTCCTGATGCTCAACACGGGCAAGAAGTCGGTCGCTCTCAACATCAAGGATCCGCGCGGCCGCGACATCCTCTTCCGTATGCTCGCCGAGTCGGATGTCCTGCTCGAGAACTACGCCCCGGGCGCGCTCGAACGCCTCGGCCTCGGCTACGACGATCTCGCTCCGCGCTTTCCTCGTCTCGTCTTCGCTTCCGGCAAAGGATACGGCCGTGACAGCCGCTTCGCGCAACTCGGAGCGATGGATTTCACCATCCAGGCCGCCTCCGGCATCATCAGCATGACCGGCTACGCTGATCGCCCGGGCGTACGCGTCACCGCCGCCCTCATCGACACCAGCACGGGGATGCATCTTGCCGCGGGCATCCTCGCCGCTCTCCTCGAACGCGAGCGCACGGGCCGCGGCCGCAAGGTCGAGGTTGCGATGCTCGATGTTTGCATCCCCGCGATCAACGGCGCGATTGGCGCCGTCCAGGACGGGCTCAAAATTCGCCGCCTCGGCAACCGCCATTCAGCCGCTTGCCCCTGCAACACGTATCCATGTTCCGACGGCGAAATCTGGATTTACTGCCTTACCGAGACCCACTGGCAATCCCTCGCTCGCCTCATGAGCCGTGAGGAACTGATTGGCCATCCTGACTACAAGGACCATCAGAGCCGCTTCAAGATGGTTGACCAAATCGACGCGATGGTGGGGCAATGGTCTTCCACGCAAAAGCGCGATGAACTGATTATGCTTCTCCTCGACCACGACATCCCATGCGCACCGGTGCGTGAAGTCAACGAAGTTGCCGCCGATCCCGAGCTTTCTGAGCGCCATCTGGTGCGCAACGGCACGATCGCCGGCCACGACGACATCAAGGTTCTAGGATCCGCCATCAAGATGACTGGTCTGCGCGGCGACGAAATTCAGGCGCACGTACCCGTCCTTGGCGAACACACCGCGGAGGTCCTGCAAGGCCTCGGCTTGTCCGAAGACGAAATTGACGGACTCTGCCGCGATGGCATCGCCACAAGCGCGCCATGAGTAAGCGCATCTATTTCAATGCCTTCCACATGAACTGCGTGGTGCATCAATCACCCGGGCTTTGGGTCAATCCGGATGATCAAATGCACAAATACACCGACCTCGCGACGTGGGTTGAATTGGCTCGGCTGCTGGAACGCGGCAAGTTCGATGCGCTTTTCCTCGCCGACGTTATCGGAATCTACGACATCTATGGCGGAGGGCCCGGGGCCGCGCTGCGTCAGGCAACTCAAGTTCCGGTAAACGACCCCGCCTTGCTGATACCCGCGATGGCGTATGCGACCGAGAATCTGGGCTTCGCCTTCACCAGCTCGGTGCTCCAGTATCATCCCTTCATCTTCGCCCGTCTGATCTCGACGCTCGACCATCTGACCAAGGGGCGAATCGCCTGGAACGTCGTTACGACCTATCTGGACAGTGCGGCGCGCAGCCTTGGACTACAAGGCTTACATCCGCACGACCAACGATATGACATCGCCGATGAATACGTCGAAGTCTGCTGCAAGTTGTGGGAGTCGAGTTGGGAAGATGGCGCGGTAGTAAGAGACCGGCTACGGAAAACCTATGTGGATCCCTCGCGCGTCCACCCTGTCCATCACGCCGGAAGGTACTTCAAGGTGGACGGCTGTCACTTGTCGGAGCCCTCGCCGCAACGTACCCCCGTGCTGTTTCAGGCCGGAAGTTCGCCGCGCGGGCGAGAGTTCGCGGCCCGTCACGCGGAATGCGTGTTTGTGACGGGTCCGAAGCCGGTCGTTAGCCAGTGTATCCGCGACACGCGGGAAAGGGCTCGGCGGATGGGCCGAAATCCCAAGGATATTCTGTTTTTTCTGTACGCGAAAATTATCACCGCCGATACCGAAGCCGCGGTGCAGCGAAAGTATGTCCAGTATCTGGAACAGCTCAACTATGAAGGAGAACTGGCGCTGTTCAGCGGATGGGCCGGTATCGATTTCGGCCCGATCGACCTGGACCAACCTTTGGAGTACGTCGAGACCAACGCCGTCCGCGGCCTGATGGAGGCCTTGTCCGCGGGAGGATCGGGCCGCAAATGGACGCTCCGCAATCTCGTGAAAGGGCGAAGCGGTGTGATCGCGGGCACTCCCGAACGCCTTGCGGAAATATTCCAGGAGTGGGTCGAGCTGGGAGTGGACGGGTTCAATCTCGGCTATGTCACCACGCCCGGCTCCTTCGCCGATTTCGTGGATGGGGTTGTTCCGCTGCTGCAGCGGCGCGGTCTGATGCAAACCGAATACGGCGAAGGAACCCTTCGAGAAAAACTCTTTGGCAAAGGATGCGCCCGGCTGCCCGCATCACATCCCGACGCACAGTACAGAGCGGACAACGGTTCAGCGCAGGAGGGACCCCATTCGTGAAGTCCGAAGTCGATTTCGAAAAAGCGAAACAAGTCGCGCAACAGATCATCGGCGATGTAGGCACTTGCGTTCATGGCGCACTCTGCTTCATCGGCGACCGCCTGGGATTGTTCAAGGCGATGCAGCAGGCGGGACCTGTAACCAGCGCCGAGCTCGCGGCAAAGACCGAACTCAACGAGCGTTATCTTCGCGAATGGCTGAACGCGATGGCGGCGGCGCAGTATGTCGCCTACGATGCGGTCTCGCGCCGATATCATCTGACGCCCGAATACGCGATGGCCCTGTCTGACGAGGAGTCGCCCTTCTTCGCATGTTCCTACTTCCAGATGGTGCAGAGCGTGATGACGGTTGCGCCAAAGGTCTCCGATTCATTTCGGACCGGCAAAGGTGTGCCCCAATCCGACTACCCGCCATCGATGTTCGAAGCTTCCGAGCGTAATTCGCTTCCGCGCTACAAATACAAGTTGATTAAGAGATGGCTGTCTGCGCTGCCCGAAGTGGTTGAGCGTCTTCGTGCCGCAGGAGCGGTGGCCGACGTGGGATGCGGAGGCGGGCGGGCCGCGATCCTGATTGCCCAGGCCTTTCCCAAGGCGCGTGTGTTCGGTTACGACCTTGTTGCGCAGTCAATCGAGCGTGCGCGCCGCAACGCGCAGGCTGCCGGTGTCGCCGACCGTATCACTTTCGAGGTCGGAGACGGCGTCGCGCTTCCGGAATCGAAGTTCGACTTGGTCACTACCTTCGACGTGGTCCACGATGCGATCGATCCCGTCGGCCTTATGAGCGCGATTCGCCGCGCGCTGGTCCCCGGCGGCACCTATCTGGTCCAGGAGATCAATGTCTCCTCGAAACCGGAGGAAAACCATCGTCCGCTTGGCAAGATGGTTTACTCGATCAGCACGATGTATTGCATGACTACTTCGCTCGCGCACGGAGGCGCGGGAATCGGCGCGGCGATGGGCGAGGACAAGGCACGCGAGCTGGCCGCGCAGGCGGGTTTCAAGCACTTCCGGCGGCTCCCGATCGAAGACGATTTCGCAGTCCTCTACGAACTGAAAGCCGACTAGAACGCCGCACTTGCGCGGCGCCGGAGGCTCAAAATGGCCACTGCAGGTCGCATCGATACCCATCATCATGTCGTGCCGCCGGCGTATGCGGCATGGTTGAAGAAGAAGGGAATGGAAGCGGGCGGTCTGCCGATTCCGAATTGGAGCCCCGACGCCGCGATCGCCCTGATGGACAAACTGCGGGTCCGGACCTCGATTCTGTCGGTCTCGACGCCCGGAGTTCATCTCGGTGACGACGGCGAGGCGCGCGAAAAGGCCCGCGAGGTGAATGAGTACGCAGCCGAGGTTGTTCGAAAGCATCCGGGCCGATTTGGATTCTTCGCGACGCTATGCCTGCCCGACGTCACGGGTTCGATTGACGAGCTCAATTATGCGTTCGACAAGCTGCATGCCGATGGAGTCGTGCTGCTGGCCAACAGCCGCGGAATCTATCTTGGCGACAGAGTTTTGGATCCCCTGTTCGACGAACTGAACAGGCGCGGCGCGGTGGTGTTTGTCCATCCGTCGCACCTCTACGGGCTCGAGCCGCTCAAGGGGATGCCGCCGTTCGTGGCCGATTTCCTGTTGGACACAACGCGTGCCGCGATTCGGCTTGGCGGCTCCGGAACGCTCGATCGATGCCCCAACGTGAAGATTATCCTCTCGCACGCCGGAGGATTCGTTCCCTTTGCCGCCTACCGCATCGCGGCCGCCGCATCGCCGAAGCGCGACTTCGCCGACGGCATGGAGCAGTTGAAAAAATTCTACTTCGACATCGCGCTCTCCGGCACTCCAGCGGCGCTGCCGAGCCTGCTCACAATCGCGCGGCCCGACCATGTCCTGTTTGCGACCGATTGGCCGTACGCATCCGACGCGATTGCTGGAATGTTTACGTCGATGTACGAAGGTTATGCGCTGAGCGAAACGCAGCGCGTGTTAATCGATCGCGGCAACGCCGAGGCGCTGTTCCCGCGCCTCGAGGGAGGCAGGTAACTCGATGAGTTCCTATCGATTTGGTCCCGACTATCCGTCCGAAACCTATGTTCCGCACGCTTTCCCCGAGCATACGGTTGATACGGGCGAGGCCACGATCAACTACGCGGTCGCCGGAGATCCGGATAAGCCCGCGCTGCTTCTGATTCCCGGACAAACCGAGTCGTGGTGGGGGTATGAGCAGGCTTTGCCGATGCTGAAGGATCACTTCCAGGCCTTTGCCGTCGATCTGCGCGGCCAGGGACGGTCGAGCCGGACTCCGGGGCGCTATACGCTCGACAACTTCGGCAGCGACCTGGTTCGTTTCATCGCGATCGTGATCAAGCGCCCGGTGCTGGTGAGCGGGCTTTCGTCCGGCGGAGTGGTCACGGCATGGCTTTCCGCCTACGCGATGCCTGGAACGGTCCGCGGCGCCCATTATGAAGACCCGCCGCTGTTCGCTTCGGAGGTAAATTCTTCCTGCGGCCCCTCCATCCGCCAGACGATCGGACCGCTTTTCGCTCTGATGAGCAAATACCTGGGCGATCAGTGGAGCGTGGGCGATTGGGCGGGGATGCGCGAAGCGGCAAAGACGGAGCTTTCCGGTCCGCTCGCGAATGTCGTGGCGAGGATTTGGGGATCCGAGAGCCAAATTCCGCAGAACCTCAAGGAATATGACCCCGAATGGGGACGCGCCTTCTGGCAGGGATCTGTCTACGCCGGATGCGATCATGGCCGGATGCTCGCGAGCGTAAAATGCCCGGTCCTCTATACGCATCATTTCCGCAATGTCGATGAGACCACGGGCACTCTGCTGGGCGCCGCCTCGGACCTGCAGGCAAAACGAGTATGCGAGCTGGTCTCCGGCGCCGGCCAGAAGATTGACTATCGGTCATTCCCCCGGATGCCGCATTCGATGCACGGCGCCGACCCGAACTTGTTCACCCAACTGTTGGTCGAATTCGAGTCAACCCTGCCGCGCGCTTCTGCACTTTAGCTAAGCCAAAGGCACGGTTTTCTCGATTGGCGGCCCTTGAGGCAGCGGAAAAATATCGAACAGCGGCCAAGCGCCCGGAAATCAGTTGAGGGCTTGACGCATTTGTGGGGCGCATCGATTATAGGGCCGGAGACAGGGTCTTGTTGAGAGAAAGCAGGGCAGGGGAGTTGACGGAGCGATTCGACCGGGCGCTGGTCTATGCCCACGGAGTCCATCGCGACCAGCGGCGCAAGGGCACCGCGATCCCCTATGTCTCACATCTCCTCGCCGTCGCATCGCTGGTCCTCGAAGACGGAGGCGACGAGGAGGAAGCGATCGCCGCGCTGCTCCACGACGCGGTCGAGGATGGCGGCGGCGCCGCGCGTCTCGAGGAAATCCGCAGCGCCTTCGGCGCCCGCGTTGCCGCAATCGTCGAGGCGTGCTCGGACGCCGACACCCATCCGAAGCCCCCCTGGCGCGCCCGCAAGGAACATCATCTGATCCGCCTGCGCGACGCCGACTCCTCGGTGCTGCGCGTCGCGGCCGCTGACAAGCTCCACAACCTGCGCTGCATCCTGTCCGACTGGAACAGCATCGGCGATGAACTTTGGAAACGATTCAATGCCGCCCGGGAAGATCAACTCTGGTATTACTCAGAGCTGCTCGCGATTTTCGAGGCGCGCAGGCCCGACGGATTCCTCGCGCGCGAGCTGCGCTCCTGCCTGGACTCTCTGCGCCGGATAGTCGAAGAATCCGGCGAGCCGCGCTGAAGGCCGCGGCGGGATTGCCGCGGCCTTGCGTCACTGATGGTTACATCTCGTGCGGATGCTTCGGCAGCACGTAGTCAAGGTTCACCGTCGCGATTCCCGCCGCCACGTTCAGGCCGTTGTTGCCTTCGATACTCACCGGCTGCAGCGCGATCGTGCTGTGCATCCCGCCGACCAGCGCGTTGATTCCGGCGCCAACTCCCACCGTCGCGCTCGCCGTTGCTCCCGCATAGTGGCCGGCCAGCGCTCCCTGCCCGATGGTCGTCGAAGGCGCGAGCACCGTCCAGAGAATCACGCCCGACTGCAGATACCCGATATCCGCGCCGAACTTCGTGACCTCTCCCTTGTAGTACTCCGGTTCGCCGCTGTTCGGCGTGTAGGTGCAACCCAGTTCCCGCGATGACCCGAAGATCAACCCCCAGCCGCTCGACACGTGGCAGCTGAGGTATCCGACTTTCACTTCTCCTTTGTCCGCGGACGTTCCCGCCTGTGCAAACGCGGGACGCACGGATGACAGGCATAATGCCAGCCCCAGCGCGACTGCCGATACAAAGGCCATCAACTTGCGCATGGTGTTCGTGCCTCCTGTGGGTCAGGAATTCCGCAAGAAACATGCCTCTGGCTTGATGCGGATATCCGCAAGTCACTTGCCATACACTCGAACAAATCGAGCAGTACTGATGAACACACTGTTCCTGTGTGAAACACATGTAGGTGAACTGTATCGGTTGGCCCCAAAAGTCAGGCGTTGAACTGTCCGATTCGAGTCCGACCGGAGACACTCGGTCGATGCGCCGCGTAAGAGATCATCTGGTGGAGTTCATTCTCCGGCCCGGCATACGATTATTCGCGTGAAGCCCGAAGATCATCTGATCGCTGCCGATGGCCCAATCCGGCTGGGCGTATCGTCATGCCTGCTCGGCGCCAGAGTCCGTTTCGACGGCGGCCACAAACGCAGCCGCTTCCTCGTCGATACGCTCGGCCGCTTCGTCGAGTTCGTTCCCGTATGCCCGGAAGTGGAAATCGGCCTCGGCGTTCCGCGCGAAACCTTGCGCCTGGTCCGCCGCGGCGGCGAGGGAAGGATGGTCGCGAACGAAACCGGCATCGATCACACCCAAAAGATGAACGCTTATGCCGATCGTCGCGTTGCCGCGCTCGGACACGAAAAACTTTGCGGATACGTGCTTAAAAACAATTCCGCCAGTTGCGGGATGGAACAGGTGCGCGTGTATCGCGCCTGCGGCTCTCCTGCGCGGCCCGGGCCGGGTCTGTTCGCGGCAGCCCTGATGCGCCGATACCCGAATCTTCCCGTCGAGGAGGAAGAGCGGCTGCGCGACCCGCGCCTGCGTGAAAATTTCATCGAGCGGATCTTTGCCTATCACCGGCTGCGAAGCTTTTTCTCGCCGCGATGGACTCTCGACGGGTTGGCGCGGTTTCACGCCGCGCATCGACTCGCCCTGATGGCGCATTCGCCGCAGGCCTGGGCGAAGCTCGGCCGGATCGTTGCGAACGCGAAGCGGATGCGGCGCGATCGCGTCGCCGCAGGCTACGAGCATGAGTTCATGCGGGCGCTTAAGCGGCCCGCGACCCGGGCGGGTCACGGGCGCGTGCTGCGCCACATGCTTTCTCGCCTGCGGCCCCGGCTGGACCCGAAGACGCGCGCAGATCTGGCCGCGACGGTCGAAGACTACAGCCGCGGGCTCGTGCCGCTGGCGAAGGCCATCGCGCGCTTTCGGCGCTGCGCGCGCAGATTCGGCATCGGGTATCTGCGCGCGCAGGTCTATCTCGAACCCGGTCCCGTGGAGCGGATGCTTCGAAGCCGCGCGGGGCGCGGCTTCGACCCGGTTTGACAGCCCCGCCTCATCCGGCCTAAAAGATGAACATGTTCGGTAATGAACATGTTCATCTTATATGCGGGCGGCGAGGCCGATGCTGACGCGATCCGGGCCTTCGCCCGGCGGCCTTCGCGCCGGCCCCGCGGGCCGGCGCGAACGCAACAAGGCGGAGATGCTCGCGCGCATCAAGCGCGCGGCGCGCGCCCTCTTCTGCCGCCGCGGCGTCGAAGGCACCACCATCCGCGACATCGCCCGTGCCGCCGATATCGGCCTCGGCACGATGTTCTCCTATGCGGCGAACAAGCACGAGCTGCTGGTCCTGATTTTTCTCGACGAAGTCGATCCCGCCGTCGATCGCGCGCTGGCGAGCGTCCCCGATCGCCCGCTCCTCGATCAGGTCATCCACGTCTTCAACGCGATCGTCGTGCATCACCAGGGCAGCCCGGGCCTCGCCCGCGTGTTCGTCAAGGAAACTCCCTTCATCGACGGACGCCGCTACGGCCTGAGCGGCTTCATGACGCGGCTCTTGGCCGGCGTCGAGCGGATCATCGACGAGGCAAAACTGCGCGGCGAGTTGAAAGCCGATGTTCCTTCGCACCTGCTCGCGCGCAACCTCTTCGGCCTGTTTTTTCAGCAGCTTCAGGCCTGGCTCGGCCCGCCGCATCCGAAGCGCAGGTTCGACTCGGCGCGGATGCGCGAAGCGCTGGAGCTTCAGTTGCGCGGACTCCGGGCCGAAGCTCGCCGTCCCAGAGGGACCGCCGGCCGCACGCGTCCCCATCTCCGGAAGCCCGAAGACATTACGCGAGCGAAGCCTCGTAGATGACGGTTCGCTTGCGGCGACCATCGCAAGGAGACTGTTTTATGGCATCAGCGCACGAAACCGAACCGGTCGCCGCACCCGTTTCCGGGCCGCATCCGCTGACCGGCCGCGAATATCTCGAAAGCCTGCGCGACGAACGCGAGATCCGGATCTACGGCGAGCGGGTCAAGGATGTGACCGCGCATCCCGCGTTTCGCAACACGGCCCGGATGCTGGCGCGGATGTACGATGCGCTGCACGATCCCGCGCGCCGCGCCGTTCTCACCACTTCGACCGATACCGGAAGCGGCGGCTATACCCATCGCTTCTTCCGCGCCGATCGCAACGCGGAAGATTGTGCGGCTGCGCGCGACGCGATCGCCGAGTGGGCGCGAATCTCGTGGGGATGGATGGGGCGTTCGCCTGACTACAAGGCGTCGTTCCTTGCCACTCTGGGAGCCAACGCCGAATTCTACGAGCCGTTCCAGGAAAATGCGCGCCGATGGTACCGGCTCGCGCAGGAGCACTGCTACTTCATGAATCATGCGATCGTGAACCCGCCCGTCGATCGCAATCTGCCGCCCTCCGCCACCGGCGACGTCTTCGTGCATGTGGAAAAGGAAACCGATCGCGGAATTGTCGTCAGCGGCGCCAAGGTCGTGGCGACCGGCTCGGCCCTCACCCATCACAACTTCATCGCGTACTACGGCGGAATTCCTCTCGATCGCGCCGATCAGGCGGTGATCGCGATAATCCCGATGAACACGCCCGGGCTCAAGCTCCTGTGCCGCGCTTCATATGAAATGACCTCGGCCGTGATGGGCAGTCCGTTCGACTATCCGCTCTCGAGCCGGCTCGACGAAAACGATGCGATCCTCATCTTCGACCACGCCCTGATTCCGTGGGAAAACGTCTTCGTGTGCCGCGACGTGGAAAAGGCCAACGCCTTCGGCGCGAAATCCGGATTTTCGCAGCGGCTGGTGCTGCATGGATGCACCCGGTTTGCCGTCAAACTCGACTTTCTTGCGGGGCTGCTGGTATGGGCCAGCGAAATAACCGGCGCCAAGGGAAATCGGTTCGCCCAGATGCAGATCGGCGAGGTACTCAACTGGCGCCATCTGTTCTGGTCGCTGAGCGACGCGATGGCGCGATCGCCGGAGCCATGGCGGCAGGGTACGGTATTGCCGAATGGCCGCGCGGGAGCGGCGTACCGGATGATCGCGCCGATGGCGTATGCGCGCATCAAGGAAATCGTCGAGCAGACGATCTCCAGCGGCCTCATCTACCTGAATTCGAGCGCCGAGGATTTCAAGAGTCCCGAAATCAGGCCGCTCATCGACAAATATCTGCGCGGGTCGTTCGGCCAGGACGCGCACACGCGCGTCAAGGTCCTGAAGCTCCTGTGGGACGCGATCGGCAGCGAATTTGGCGGCCGCCACGAGCTCTATGAACGCAACTACGCCGGCAACCACGAAAATATCCGGCTCGAAGCGTTCTTTGCCGCCGAAGCCGGCGGCATGAACGAGGAACTGAAGGAATTCGTGCGCTCGTGTATGAATGATTACGACCTTGACGGATGGCGCGCCGGCGACATGATCGCTCCGACGGACGTCAACGTAATTCTGAAGGGGCTGGGCAAGGCGCGCTGATCGCGATGCCGCCGGCGCATCGCGATCCGCCGCGCCGCCGGCTTCACATCACGCTCTGCAGGCGGATCGCGATTTCGTGGCCGTGGCTGACCAGCAGCCGCGCGAGCGCGAACATCAGCCCGAAAAACGCGCCGAAAATTCCGCCGTTGACTCGAATCCAGTCGAGATGGGTCCGCGTCTTCGATTCGATCTGAAAGCGGATTTGCTCATCCGAAAGCTGCGCCAGATTCTCGCGCACCATATGCGAAATCTGGCCGCGGCTCGATTTCACCGCTCGCCGCACGATCTCATCGATCATCCGGCGGGCAAGCTGATGGGCGTAACTCGCGGGGTCGTGAAGCTGCGTGGCGAATTCATGAATCGCGCTCTCCACAGTTAAAACCAGCTCGGGATCCTTGCGCAGCTCCGGCAGGCGGCGGCGCAGATTGGCCGCTATTCGCGAGGCGAGCGACTCCGCGCCCAGCCGGTTCATCAGCGAGTAGATGCGCGTGAAGGTCTTCGGCAGCGCCTTGCGCAGAATCGCTTCAAGCTGCTCGCGCCGCTCGGGCGATTCGAGCGATTCCACGGCCCGCGCGATCATCCGCTCGACGCCCGCCCGTCCCAGCAGATCGTCGAGCTTCACTTCCTCGAGATAGGTGCCGAGCCGCCCAACCAGGTCCATCTCGCTGAGCCGCTTGCCGATCATCTCGGGCGTGAGCCACTCGTTCTCGATCGTGTTCGCGATCGCATCGACCAGCTTCTGCCGGTTGCGCGGCAGCACTCCCGAGTTCGGCAGGTACCATCGCCGCTCGAAGATCATCTTGAGCGCGATGTAATCGCACAGGCCGCCGATCAGCGCCGCTTCCGAAATCGAAACCGCGACGTCGGACAGCCGATGGAACCGCGTAAACACCGCTATCGCGCAGCTCGCCAGGTAGACCACCAGCGAGAGCGCGAGAGTCAGGTCGCCTTTGTGCGTGAGGATGAATTCGCCCGCGCGATGGTTGCGGGCTTCGGTTTGCGTATGCATCGAATTTATAAAAGCGTCCACGATCGCGCGGGGCGCGAGTCCGCCCCGCTTGCCACGAGGATACACCGCGCCTTGCTTCCGCGCCGCATCGACCGACGTTCGAAAGCGCCGGGCGATATCATCCGCGCGGCGGCCGTTTATGGAGAGCGCGCGCTACGGAATCCAGCCCTTGAGCTTGTCCAGCGGATTCGGAATCGATGGACCACTCGATCCCGACGAACCCTTGCCCATCAGCGTGTTCAGCCCGCTCACTCCGCCCTGGATTATCCGGCCCGGCACGCTGATCGCGCCCATCGCAATCCGTTCCGCGAGCTTCGGGATGTCCGGCACGACCAAAATAACGGGCGACTTGCCGCGGACATAGATAGGCAACGTCACCGACAGGCCGACCGTGAGCTGGATGTCCATGCTCATGCTGATGTTGCGATCGAAGTCGAACCATCCATCTCCGGTTATCTGGTAATCCGAAGAGGTGATCGTCAGGTCATGCGTGGTGATTCGTTGATTGGCCAGCACGAACGTGAGCCGCGCATCCTTGAGCTCCGTGTCCGGGTCCGCCAGCATCCCGCGATGGTCCGACATGAAGGCCGCGCTGATGATCTGGCTTACGCCCGGCGCGGCCGCGATTTTGTTGATCGCAACCGCGACGATGTTGATGCCGGCCACCTTGCCGTCCTTGAGCACCAGGCTGCCGTTGCCGTTCAGCGACGGGCTGATCGAGTTCCAGTCCTTGCCCGCTCCCGCCATCCTCACCGTTCCGCTCAGCATCCCGCGCAGCCGATGCTCGCCCTTGGGATCGAGCGCCTGCAGGGCGGCGTAGAGGTCGACGCCGTTGAGCAGCGTGGTCGCGCTGAACTGCGGCCGCGCGCCCGTCGATGCGGCGCCGTTGACGGTGATGAACCCCGAGAACGCCTGCATCTTGAGAGGATTCACGGTGATGCGCCCGTTTGCGTAACTGCCGGTCACGTCGAGGTTGTTGTACGCGATCGCGTTGACTATCCCGCTCGAAGAGGTGATGCGCGCGTCGATCGCCGGCGAATCGAAGTCGCCCCGCGCGTTGCCCGCGATCCGCAGGCCGTTCATCACTTCCGATTGCGGCCGGGTCGCGATGAACGCCGCGGGACGCATCGCGTCCGCTCCGAACTGAAACGCGGCTTTCAGGGGGCTCAGCGAATCCACCGATGCCTGAGCGGTCGCGCGTGCGCCGGCGATCGAGAAGGTCGCGGGCGTCAGAACGATGCTCCGGTCCTTCAGGATCACCGATGCCGTAAGGTCCGAGATCCCGGGAAGGTTCGCGCGATTTTCCGCAAGCGAGACCTGCGTCAGCTTGATCGTCCCCTCGTTGGCCGATGGAGCAGCGGCCAAAGCGAAAGTGCCGTGCATCTCCGCCTTGCCGCCCATCCGATAGTTGCTCAGCATCGGCAGCGTCCTGGCGACGTCGGCGATGCTGAACGCGCTGGTGTCGATATGCGCCTTCGGCGGTCCCGCGTGGGGAAACGAAAGCTCGGTGAGGTCGGCGGTCATGTCGCCGAGCCGCAACTTCACGGAATTCAGCGCGAACTTGTCGGAAACCAGGCCCAGCTCGCCGCCCGCCTGCACAGTCATCGCGAGCGCGCGCGGTTTCACAAAGTCGTTCCCGTAGGCAACCTGCGCCGGCGAAAGGTCGGCGCTCACCTCGAACGACGCGGAATCCATCGTGCCTTTCAGAGTTCCTTCGACCGAGACTCCGTCAGGCATGGAAAGATCGGCTGGAATGTCGGATCCGAGCGCGGCCAGCGCCTTTAGCCGGTCAACCACGAAAGGATCGGCCGTGAGCTTCACGTCGAGCGGGATCGATCCTTCCTCGAACATCCGATCGTGCAGCACCGGTCCGAGCGTTCCTTCCATCGCGCAATTTTGCCGATCGCTCAGAAATGCGAACTTCAAGTCCGCCTGAAACCGATTCAGCAGACCGAAGCTGTCGATCGTGCCGTCGATGCCGCGGATTTCGATCGGTGCGCCGTTCTGCCCGCTCTGGCTGTACGTTACCGTTCCATCTTCCAGTTCGACCGATCGGACGAAAAAGGACGCGATTATTGCGGGCACCGGACTGCTCTGTCCCGGCGGGCCTCCGATACTGTCGATATTCATCACGCCCTTTTCATCTTCGAGCAGCCTGACGATCGGATGGGAAAGGGTGAGCGTATGCACGCTCACGTGCCCGCGCAGCATCGGCAGCAGGTCAACTTCGAGTGTCGCGGTGGGCGCGGCCAGAAACGGTTGGGTCCCGAACGCGGGGTCGTCGTCGATGCTCAGGCCGCTAATCTCGATCCAGATGCCCCATCCAGCGTGCGCCGCGATCTTCTGGACATGGACGGTTCTTTGGAGGGCGGCACTGGTCAGCTTAATGATTCGCGCCTGATTGCGCGCGACGATCGAATTGAGGTTGTAGAGCGCGTAGCTGCCGGCGGCCAGCGCGCCCAGTACCACGATCGCGCCGGCGGCGGCTATCAGCATCAGCAATCGGCTGCGCATCCTCACTCGACTCCGCGGCGAGTTAGAGAGTAATTGACCGTGAATCGAATGGAAACGGCATCCGGACAATCATGGCCGATTTCATGGCTTGCAGTCCGCGATGCGGCAAACTAGCGTCCTATCGTCGCTCGAAGCGCGTCGGTCGCCCGGCGAGGTGCGTGAGAATGGATGAAGAACCGCAAAGCACGTCCACTGCGCGCAAGCGCGGGATCTTCCTGACCGTCATGGCCGCGCTGTTCGTTCTGCTGGCCATCTCCAACTTCACCAAGCCCCTGCAGCACATGAACAATCCATCGCGCGGCGGCCTCGTGATTCTGGGCCATCGCCTGGAAACAACCGGCGCCAACGCCGTGTTCGGCCCGATTTTCGGCCTGGTGCTGCTCGCCTACGTATGGGGCATCTGGGGCATGAGACGATGGGTCCTGCCGCTCGCGATCGTCTATGCGTTTTACGTGCCGGTGAACATGGTGCTGTTCTGGTACGCGCACGGCGGAGATCCCCAACGATCGCTTGGCTTCATTATCATGTACCTCGCCTTTGCGCTCACCGGTTCGGTGGGCACCGCGCTCTACCTCGCGTATCATCGTGAGGCTCTGAACTGACTTGCGCGTCCGTATTGCGGCGGACCCGCGATTTCGGGACATTGAGAGCGATTCTTCACTCGCATGGAGCATAGGTTTTGATGTCCAGTTCTGCAGGATTGCGCGTCGGTGTCATTTTGTTGTCGTTCTTCGGCCTTTGGAGCACCCGCGCCTTTGCGGCGCCATCGGCGGCGCCATCGCCGGCCGCCGCGTCCACCGACCAGGACAAGGAGCCGGAACAGCTTACGCCCAGCGAAGGGCAGCTCCGCTTCGCCGAACAGTACATCAAGGCGGTCAACAGCAAGGACCTGAACGCGATGCGCCGGTTGATCGCCCCGAAGACGCTTGCGTGCTTCACGCCGCGCACCCAGCCGTACCTCGACAGTTGGCTGACGCGCCAAATCCGCGACCCGATCTCCAAGCCCTACTCGATCACGGTCGAGAAGAACGATGCGAGCGATGAGCCGCGCACGATGCTGTTCACGATGCCGGTTCCCCCGACCTACCAGATAAACATCACGACTTCGATCGATGGCGAGCAAGTGGTCCTGGGCAGGCCCATCGCATATGTGGACGGCAGATGGTACGAAGCGGCGCCGTGCCCGACCGACGTCGGGATGGACGAGTACAACAAGCGCCAGCAATACGCGCGCGAGAGGGCCGCGAAGCTCGATGCCCTCTACGCGGGACTCAAGGATCCTCTGCGATCGGATTTGAAAAAACTGATCGCGCAGAACCAGATGAGCGAAGCGTGCCGCAAATTCGCCGCCGCCAACAAGATTACCTACCAGGTCGGCTGCCAGGTCATGAAACGGCTTGCGCAGGACATGAACGCTGGCAAGTAGCGCGATGCGAATCGGACTCCATCTTCCCCAGATGGGCGCGGCGGCGGGCGCCGATGACCTCGCGCGGGTGGCCCGCCGCGCGGAGGCATCGGGGTACGCTTCGCTATGGGTCAGCGATCATCTGGTGGTGCCGGCCGCCGGAGGAACCATCCCCGCAATCGAAATCATGGAGCCGATCGCGACGCTCGCCTACGTCGCCGCCGTCACTTCTCGCATCCGCCTCGCGACCAGCGTGATCGTCGTGCCTTACCGCAACGCGATTCATCTCGCCAAGGAACTCGCCACGCTCGACCGGCTTGCGCCCGGCCGAATCGCGGCGGGAGTTGCCAGCGGATGGCTCGAGGCGGAATTCCGCGCGCTCGGCGCATCTTTCAAGGATCGCGGCCGATACACCGACGAAGCGATACGCCTGATGCGCGCGTGCTGGGCGAGCGATACTCCCGAGGTCGCCGGCGAATTCTTCAAGCTCTCCGGGATGCGGTTCGGGCCCCGGCCGGCCGCCGGAACTATTCCGATCTGGATCGGCGGTATCAGCCGGCGCGCGATACGCCGCGCCGTCGAGCTGGGCGACGGATGGCACGGGACGCGGATGAAGCCGGAGCAGGTGGCGGAACGCCTTGGATGGATTCGCGAAATCGCCGACCGCAAGGGGCGCGATCTCACCGGCTTCGCGCTGTCTCATCGCGTGTACGTCGGCTTCGCCGAACGATGGACCGAGACGGGCGGCTACGTCGAGGGCATCCTGGCGCCGCCCGCCGAGCTGGCCGCCTATCTCAACCGGTTCGCCGAGCTAGGAATCCAGGAAATCCTGATCACGCCGATCGGCGCCGACCCGCGGCTTGATTCCTTTCTCGATCGCTTCGATCGGGAAGTGCGTCCCCGCCTTTCGTAACGGCGACCTCTCATCCTTTGGGTTCGGAAGCCGCGGTCTTCGTCTCTCCAAAGACCGTCCGGCTGATAGCGCGACCTGCCCGCCGCACCCGCCTCATCAGGCGCCGCGCCCATACGAATTCGACGCTCAGGATGCTGAGTCCGAGCAGGATGATGAGCCATCCGGGGCCGGGCAGCACGAGCATCGCCACGCCGAGAATCAGGATTGTGAAGCCGATAACGGCGATCGAGACGCGCCGGGCCTGCTTGAGCGTTTCGATCAGCATCGGGGGCAGAAGATAGCAATCCCCGAAGCCGCCGCGAAACCGGCGTTCTTTTTAAAGACTTTGAAGAAAAAAGGCGGGCGCGCGCCTGACCGCGCGCGCCCGCTATCAGATCAAATCGGCGCTATTGCTCCGGAACCAACTCGACTCGCCGGTTCTGTGCGCGTCCCTCCGCCGTGTCATTGGGCGCAACAAAATCGGTCTTGCCGAAGCCCTGAACGATCAGGCTGGTCATCGGGATGCCGCGCTGTTGCAGGTAGTTGGCCACCGCTTCGGCGCGCTTCTGCGAAAGGCGCAGGTTGTAGTCCACGCCGCCGATCGCATCGCAGTATCCGTTGACGTGCACGATGACGCCCGGATGGGCCTGCAGGACCGTCGCGGCGTCATCCAATACGGCCGCATCGCCGGGCCGGATGTTGTACTTGTTGAAATCGAAATGCACGCCGCGCAGCACCAGCTTCTCCTTTGCGGGCGGAGGAGGGGGCGGCGGCGGTGGAGGCGGAGGAGGGGGAGGTGGAGGCGGCGGAGCGGGCGGCTGGATAACCGGATCGCACATGAAATGGCCCGTCACCAATCCGACCACCGCGCCAACTCCGGTGCCAATCAGCGTGCCGGTGATGATGCGCGGCTTGGTCTGTCCGTTGTCGCCGTTGACGTTGTCGGCGACCGCAAAGCCGATACCAGTGCCGACCGCGGCACCGGCGGCCGCGCCCGCCAGCGCGCAGGTTCCCCACGATCGCGGCTGCTCGATTTGATTCTGAAGATTGGCGCATCCGCAGGCCAGGACGGCGGCGGGTATAGCGGCCAGTAGTCGAGACCGAAGTTTCATCGCATCCTCCCCAGCGTGAATAAGAAATTTCGCCAGCCGCGTATCGTCTAGCTTGGCGGAGGGACGCTATGAAACAGCTTCGCAAAAATTTAACAATCGGTAGGGCAGAAGCGACTCGATGTAATATCAGCGCAACACTTCGGCAAAGATCGCGGCGCCCCTCCTCACCTCTCCCCAAGACGGGAGAGGTCGCGCCGAAGGCGCGGGTGAGGGTCCGCTGAAAAAGAATTCTGGAGAGATAGGGGAGCGCAGGTGATGGGCGCGGCTCCACAAGCGTCAGCTCAAAAGCGCAGAGCCCCGCCGCCACCCCCGATTCTCCCGGTGCTTCGCGATTTTGGTA
>JAJPKP010000023.1 GCA_021323675.1 Pseudomonadota bacterium
ATGGCGTTCTTTTTGACCAGGCCGACCAGCATGATCACGCCGACGAAGGCGAACAGGTCCAACTCCATTCCGAACGCCCACAGCGTGAGCAGCGCTCCGAAGCCGGCCGACGGCAATCCCGAAAGAATCGTTACTGGATGGATAAAGCTTTCGTACAGGATGCCGAGGACGAGGTAGATGACCAGGATGGTCATGATGAGCAGCATCCCGAGATTGCCCATCGAGTTTTCGAACGCCTGCGCGGTTCCCTGGAAGTTCGCGGTGATCGTGTCGGGAAGCGTGTTCGCTGTGAGCTTGCGGACTT
This sequence comes from Pseudomonadota bacterium, assembly GCA_021323675.1. Taxonomy (GTDB): domain Bacteria; phylum Desulfobacterota; class Binatia; order Binatales; family Binataceae; genus JAFAHS01. The sequence goes on from JAJPKP010000023.1 coordinate 305, forward strand.
CGTTCAGGGCTTTGCCCAGCGACACGCCGGGCGTTACGTCGAAGGAGATGGTTGCGGAGGGCAATTGTCCGAAATGGTTGATCTGCAGCGGGCCCAGCGACCGGGTGAGCTTGACCACCGCATCGAGAGGCACCAGGTCGCCATTGCTGGAGCGCACATAGAGCAGCGACAGGGTTGAGGGGTCGCGCTGGTATTGCGGTTCGACCTCCATGATTACCCAGTACTCGTTGTTGGGCGCGTAGATGGTTGAGATTTGCCGAGAGCCGTAAGCGGTATAAAGGGCGTCTTCGATTGCCTGAGCGGAGACTCCAAGGGTGCGCGCCTTGTCGCGATCGATATCGACCGTGATTTGAGGATTCTCGACCTGCAGGTCGCTGTTAACTCCCTGCAGATCCTTGAGCTGGCGCATCCTGGCTTCGAGTATCGGAGCGTACTTGTAGAGCGTCGCGGTGTCGGGACTCTGCAGCGTCATCTGGTACATCGAGCGCGTGAACTGCGCGCCGAGCTGGATGGGCGGCGGGTTCTGGAGAAATGCTCGCAGGCCCGGGACCGAGTTCACGAGCGGGCGCCATTTCGCGATCAACTGATCGGCCGAGAGCTTGCGCTCCGATCGGGGCTTTAAGTGGATGAAGAGGATTCCGGTGTTGGTGGAGCCACCCGGACCGCCGACTCCGACGCCCGCGAAGAAGCGCCGGATGTTGGGATCTTGCTTCAGCAGTTTCACCTCCGCCATCTGATGCTGCACCATCGAGTCGAACGAGATGCCCTGGGCGGCCTGCGTGAAGATGATCAGTTCGTCATTGTCTTCGCTCGGCAGGAATCCCTTGGGAATCGCGTAGAACAGGAACAGCGTCGCGATCAGTATGAAGCCGGAGAAGACCATCGTGCCGGCCCGATGGCGCATCACCCACGCGAGGCTCCGCTGGTAAACGTCCAGCATCCCGTCGAAATAACGTTCGGTGACGGCGTAAAAGCGGCCGTGGCGTTCGCTCTTGGGCGGTTTCAGAAAGCGCGAACACAGCATCGGCGTGAGCGTGAGCGATACGAAGCCCGAGACCAGGATGGCGGCACCGATGGTCACCGCGAATTCGTGCAGCAGCCTGCCCAGGATGCCGCCCATGAACAGGACGGGAATGAACACCGCCGCGAGCGACACTGTCATCGAGAGGATCGTGAACCCGATTTCCCGGGCTCCATCGAGCGCGGCCGTGAACGCGTCCTTGCCCATTTCCATGTGGCGCACGACGTTCTCGAGCATCACGATCGCGTCGTCGACGACGAAACCGACCGCCAGCGTAATCGCCATCAGCGAGAGATTGTCGAGCGAGTAGTCGAGCGCCCACATCACGGCAAACGTGCCGAGAATCGACATCGGCAGCGCGAGGCTCGGAATCACGGTCGCTGACAGGTTGCGCAGGAAGAGGAAGATGACCAGCACGACCAGGAATACGGTCAGCAGGAGGGTAAACTGGACGTCGTCCACCGACGCGCGAATGGTTTCGGAGCGGTCGCCCAGAATATCGATATGCATCGCGGCCGGCACCTGCGCCCGGAACATCGGCAGCAGCTTCTTGACGTTGTCCACCACCTCCACGGTGTTGGTTCCGGGCTGGCGCTGCACCGCGAGCACCACCGCGGGCTCGCCGTTCGACCAGTTCGCAATCTTGTCGTTCTGGACGCTGTCGAGAACTCTGCCCAGTTCCACCAATCGCACCGGCGCTCCGTCGCGATAAGCGACCACCAGCGGCCGGTAGGCGGCGGCGCTGGTCAACTGGCCGTGGGTTTGAACCGTGAACGCCTTGTGCGCGCCGTAGAGAGTGCCGGTCGGAATATTGACGTTGGCGTCCTCGACCGCCTTGGCAACTTCGTCGATTCCGATTCCGCGCGAGGCGAGCTTTTTCGGATCGAGCTGAATCCGCACCGCGTATTTCTGCGAGCCGTAAACCTGCACTTGGGCGACGCCGCTGACCATCGAGATGCGCTCGGCCAGAAAGGTCTCGGCATACTCGTCGACCTGCGAGATCGGCATCGTCGTCGAGCTGAGCGACAGATAGAGAATCGGGGAGTCGGCGGGGTTGACCTTTCTGAAGGTCGGCGGACTCGGCATTCCCGGCGGCAATTGCGACAAGGTTGCGGTGATCGCGGACTGCACGTCCTGAGCGGCGGCATCGATGTTGCGCGACAGGTTGAACTGCAGCGTGATCGAGGTCGAGCCCTGGATGCTGGTCGAGGTCATCGAGTCCAGGCCGGCGATGGTGGTGAACTGCTTTTCGAGGGGCGTCGCGATGGATGAAGCTATTGTCTCGGGATTCGCGCCCGGCAGCGACGCGTTCACCTGGATGGTGGGAAAATCGACGTTGGGGAGGTCGCTGACGGGCAGCATCCGGTACGCCATCAGGCCGAACAGAACGATCGCCAGCGAACACAGCGTCGTCATCACCGGGCGGCGGATGAAAAGCTCGGCTATGTTCACGATGCGACTCCGTTCTGCCCGAGTCCGTGCTTGATGGTGACGCTCGCGCCGGGGACCAGGCGCAACTGCCCGTCAGTCACGACGGTTTCGCCGGATTTGAGTCCGCGCTCCACCACGGTCTCGCCGTCGTAGTTTTCGCCGACGACGACGGGCTGAGTATGCACCTTCATGTTCTTGTCCACCACGAACACGTAGGAACCGTCGAGGCCGGTCTGAATCGCCTGCGACGGAACGAGCACGGTATTCGGCCGCTCATCCAGAACGAGCGTCGCATCGACGAACTGTCCCGGCCACAATTTGGCATCCGCGTTCGAGAATAATCCTTTGAGCTCGATGGTGCCGGTTTTGGTATCGACCGTATTGTCCACGAAGCTCAGCGTTCCGGATTCGGAGGTTGCCTGTTGCCCGGGGACGGCAGCTTTGACGGTGAGCTGATGATCCGTCATGTAGCGGCGCACGTCGGGCAGACGCTGCTCCGGGACGGAGAAATCGACATACACGGGATGAATCTGGTTGATTACGACCATCGCGGTATCGGCGTTGGCCTTCACGAGGTTGCCGGGATGGACGAGCAGGTTGCCGGTTCGGCCATCGATCGGCGCGCGTATGGTTGTGTAGCTGAGGTTCAACTCCGCGGTCTGCACGGCGGCCTTGTCGGCCGCCACGGTGGCGCGAAGAGCTTCGGCCGACGCGTGGGCCAGGTCGTATTGCTGCTGCGAGCCGACATTGGCCTTCAGCAGCATCTCGTAGCGGCGCTCATCGGCAACCGCTTGTGCCATCTGCGCCTGATCCTTGGCGAGCGAGGCTTTGGCCTGTGCCAACGCCGCCTCGAAGGGGCGGGGATCGATGGTGAACAGGAGGTCGCCTTTCTTTACGTCCTGGCCTTCCTTGAAGTGTACGCCGATAACTTCGCCGCTGACCTGCGCCTTTATCTCGACGGTCGAATAAGCTTCGACTCGGCCGATAGCGTGGATCTGGGAGGCGACGGTCTTTTCCTGTGCGGTAGCGACCAACACCGGGATGGCATCGCGTTCGCTGAAAGATTGCTCGCCCGGCCCGCGCGAGCATCCGGGCAAGGCGGAAATCGCGAGCAGCACAAGAGCGAGAACGAGGCTCGCTGTCTTCCGGTGATTCAATTCGGTAGCGCCTTTCCGATGGCCAGAGGTTCGAATCGAGTTAATTCCGGGGCCGCTGGGCCGAAAATACAACCATCCGGTGGGTAAAGAGTTGCTTCCACCGCAAAGCCATGCGCTCAAACGCAGCTTACCGAGCGTTCAGGAACGCATCGTCTAATCTTATCAGGCGCTCAATATGCGATGGAAAGCCCCTCGTGGCGAACGGCGCCCCCGGGCGCCGTTCGCGGCGGGGCTGGAAGGGCGTCAGGCTTGCGGTTTCTTCGGCCAGCTCGCGCGCCGGTCATCTGCCCGAGGCTTCGGTTGCCGGCTGGAGGGCAGGATGGTTGGCCGGCAGTTGGCAGAACCCGTCGGCCGGGATGAGCAGCGCGCGATTGAAGCGCGCGCGGAAATTCTCCAGGCCAATCATGGCCGTCAATTGCACGATCTGGTCGTCGTTGAAGTGCCGGCGCAATTCGTCGAAGACCTCATCCGGCACGTCCACGGACACGCGGCACATCTCATTCGTGTACCGCAGGGCGGCTTTTTCAGCGGGAGTGAAGAGATCGCTCGTCTCGAACTCCGCTACTGCCGCGAGCTTTTCGAAACTATTGCCCGCCTCTCTGCCACCGGCAGAGTTGATGTCCATTCAGAACGGGCATCCGATTAGCTGGGCGGCGCGCAGGCACACGATTCGTTTGAGCGAATCGGGGATGCCCTTGGCGGACTCGATGCAGATGTTGGCGACGAGAGACCCGAACAACGCGCGCGGCTGCCGCGCCATCACCGTGTACGGCGTCAGCATCTTGCCGAAGACGCGCGGCAGCACCCTGTACACCCATCGGATCGTCCATCGCGCCTCGCGCTTTTCCAAACCTGTGACTCTCATGATCGATGCTCCTCAACGGTTCGAAGCGCCGCCGGCGCGGACTCGCCGGCAGGACGCATCAGCAAAAATGCAAGCACGCACAAGATCGCGGTCGGAATGTAGATCCCGACAATCTCGGTCACGATGTGCTGATAGGAGAGCAGGCCCGCTTCATGAGAATAGATGTGCAGAATCGCGTGCATCAGGCTCGCGATCGCGGCGATCAATACCGCAACCGCGTTGCGCCGCGGATCGATCGCGGCAAAAACCAAACCCGCCGCCACTCCCAGGAAGAAAGTGCCGCTGTCTGCCACCAGGTGCGCGTTGAACGCCCCGGTCTCCGGGACCCCCGGCACGAGGCGGAAGAACCACGTCGCCGGAAAAAAGAACATCTCAATTCCGTTAGCCAGGTACATCGCGGCAAGCAGCCAAAGCAGCGCGTAAATCCAGGCGGGAGATTTGTGATTCATCGCGTTCCTCCATTCTTTGCGATGGCGTCGGTCGGAGTTGGCCGGATATGCACGGGGATGATGACAACCAGCGCGAACGCCAGGGCGATCGCCGCCAGTGATTCGGCAAGGTGAAGCGCGCTGCCAACTCCGGCCAGCCAGAGCACAACTCCGACCGGTACCGCGACCAGCGCAAACTCGCCCATCACAACGACGGTGCCGATCCCGAAGCTGAGCAGGCGCATTTTCAAAGGCCACGACATTCAAGGTGTCTCCTCAATCGGGCACGTCACCGCACAGTGGAAAGACCGACTCGACTTCAACCGGTCCCTGAACTCGCGCCTGGCAGGCGAGCCGAGTGCGTGAACCGAAGGACAAGTGATAGCGAAGTGAGAGCCGTTCCTTGAGGCTCATGGGGGCGAGGTTTTCCTCACCCGCGGTGACTTTGACGCGGCAAGTGGCGCACAGCGCCCGGGCTCCGCACAGATGCATCAGGCGGGTGCGACTCTTGAGCGCGGCGCCAAGCAGAGTGCCGCCGCGGCGCGCCTCGATTTTCCTGCCGTCGAACTGGATCGGCACGGTCTCGGGATGGGCGGTGACGTCTCGAAGCCGCGCCGCGAAACGGGCGCGGAGAGCGGCGTCCGGCATGGGCGCCGGTCCGGCAGCTTCACGCAGCCGGGCCGCGATAGCGTTATCGTCGTCGTGCGGGTTCATCGTTCGGCCTCCAGCCGTCGCCTGAGTGCCGAGCGCGCGCGCTTCAACTTCGATTCGATCGCGTGTTCGCTCGTGCGCAGGATGGCTGCGATTTCGGCGGTCGTCGCCTCTTCCACGTACTTAAGGTGCAGCACCTCTCTATAGTCTGGTTTGAGGGCGGCGAACGCGCGGCGCGTCGCTTCGTCGCGGCCCGACGAAGGGTCGGGAGCGGCGTCTTCGGGCGCGCTCATCGTGGAAGCAATTCGTGCGCGTCGCGCGCCGGTGCGCATCAGCGACATCGCTTTGCGATGCGCGATTGCGCAGGCGAAGGTGAAAAGCGTCGAGTCTCCGCGGAAGTACGGCAGCCCTTCGGCGACCGCGATGAACGTTTCGTGCATCACGTCCTCGGCATCCTGCGGCGAGGCGCCCGGGCCGAGCGCATGGAGGATAAAGCGATGGATACGCGCGGCGTATCGATCGTAGAATTCCCCGGCCGCGTCGCGATCGCCGCGCCGCAGCCGTTCCAGAAGCATCGCTTCGGCGGAGGGTCGGGAGCGAGCGCCATCCTCCGCGAGCGACACGCGTGCCGCCACGTTCGCCATCGGTCTTCGATCGCGATCGATTCCCTCCCTGCTCAATTCTCGATCGTTAGTCGCCACGAGGGACCGAAATCCGTCGCCGCGAAAGATCGCGGGCTCTACCGGCATTTTCACAGATTCGAACGAATAAATCCGGGATTATCCGCAGTATTCGGACGCCAAAAAAAGAGGCCGGCCGCGGAATAGTGTCCGCGCCGGCCTCGCTCTGCTGGGTTTCGGATCTTTTACACGGCGAGCTGGTAAAGTTCGGCGACGTTGTCGTGCAGGATGTAATTCTTCTCCTGCTCGCTCAGGTTCGCGGTGTGCTTGCTCAGCAGTTCCTGCGACCATGGCCAGGTCGAGTCGCTGTGAGGGAAGTCATTCGCCCACATCAAGCGCCGCACGTTGCACATATCCTTCATCTTGAAGGCGACCCAGTCGTCCTGGAACGTGGTGTAAACGTTTTCGCGGAAGTACTCGCTCGGCATCTTTGAAAGTGTTCCGGCCGGGAGCCAGTAGCGATGCCGATCGTAGGCATGGTCCATCCGGTACATGTAGTGCGGCACCCATCCGGCGTCAGCCTCGACGCATACGACCTTCAGCTTCGGATGGCGCTCGAAGACGCCGCCGAGCACGAACGTGCCGATGATGTCCTGGCATCCGCGGATGATCGCGAGAAAGTTGTTCAGGCGCGGGCCGCGCGCGCGGAAATTGTCGTCGCGGCTGGTCAGGATGTGGAAGCTGAGCGGCATCTCCAGGTCGATCGAGGCCCGGTAGAAATCGTCGTAGATGGGGCTGTCGTAGTCTTCCACCTGCGGATTTCCGGGCATCATCACGCCCTTGAGCCCGAGCGCCTTCATCTTGCGCAGGTCTTCGATTCCTTCCTGCGGCGAGCGCATCGCGGTCTGTCCGACGCCGACGAGCCGGACGGGATTGTCGGAGCAGTACTCGGCGATCCAGAGGTTGTAGGCGTCGAAGCACGCCTTCTTGTAGTCAAAGTCCTTATGGTTGCAGAGCAGCATCCCGACGGTCGGATAGATAATTTCGGCGGCGACGCCATCGCGTTCCTGGTCGGCGATACGCGCCTTCGGGTCCCATCCGCCGCGATGCATGTCTTCGAATTTGACGCCGCCCATCGCGAGTTCCTTGGCGCTCTTGCCGGCGGCGGCGGTGAGCCCAAGCATCAGCGGGCGCTCCATGTCCTTGATGATGAATACGTCGCCGAGCTTTTCGTCGCGCACCATGCGCGGCGCGGTGTCCTTGTACTTGTGGTCGATACGATCCACGTACGTACCGGCAGGCTCGGTGATATGGGAATCGGCTGAGATGACTGGCTTTTGCATCGCTTGCTCCTCGTATGGTTCCGCGCGGGAATCCTCGGGAATCGCGGGTAACGTTTTCTTCAATCCTTATAACGAAACGCAGCCGGGCTTTACAACGCATAGCGCCCGCGCAAAGCGCATGGCACAATAACGCTTCTTACCATGGCCGAGCCTGTCCATAGCCTGTTCGATCGCACCGCCGAGACCTACGATCGCGCCCGGCGGCGGCTGATTCCCTGTTTCGACGAGCTCTACCGGGCGGCGGTCGAAGCGCTTCCGTTCAGCCGCGACGACGACATCGAGGTGCTCGATCTGGGCGCGGGCACGGGACTGCTGTCCGCTTTCGTCGCCTATGCGTATCCGCGCGCGCGGATTACGATGGTGGATGCGGCGGAGCAGATGCTGGTACAGGCGCGCGAGCGTTTTGCCTTGGGCGGAGAGCGCTTCCGCTTCGAAATCGCCGACTATGGAGAAGGGCGGATAACGGGGCGCTATGATGCGATCCTTTCGGCGCTGTCGCTGAACCATCTGCCGGACGAAAAGAAGCGGATGATCATGGAGCAGTCCTATGCCGCGCTGACCAGCGGCGGGATTTTCGTGAACGCCGATCGCGTGCTGGCGGAAACGCCGGAACTGGAGAACCGGCTTCATCAGGCATGGATCCGGCGCGCGCGCGAACTGGGAGTAAACGAGCACGACCTCAGGCAGGCGCTGCAGCGGATGGAACTGGACTGCGCCGCAACCGTCGGCGATCAGCTCGAATGGCTGCGCGCGGCCGGATTCCGCGAGGTCGGCCTCTGGTACCGCAATCTCATCTTCGCGGTGTATTCCGGCATGAAATAGCGCCCCAATACTCTCGCGCGACGAGAGAGTATCAGGCGGCGCGGCGCAGCACCTCGATGGCGTGGCGCGCGGCGGCAAGGTATTCGGGCCGCGCATTCAGTGCATACTCTCCCAGGCATACCTCAGTGAACTTGATTGCGTGCTCGTCGCCGCATTCGATCGCGTTCGCGGCCAGGTCTTCCGGAGCGACCGTGCATTCGGCCGGTCGATCCGCAAGCTCCCGGCCAAAGGCCGTGAACAGCGCGGCGGCGGCCTGCCAAGCATAGCGAAGTGCGGGGGCGATGTCCGCCGCGGCAAGGTACGGAAGCATCGGGCGCAGCGCCGAAGGGCCCGTCACAGAGTGGATGAAGACGATCGCGCCAAGGATGCCGTTGGCGTTTGCCAGGTAGGTGCGCACGAACGCCGCCGTCAGGTCGGATAGAAACTCGCTTGCGCCAATCGAGGTGTCCACGAGGCCGGCCGCTTGCGCGAACGGCGAAAAGGAATCCAGCTGCGTGATTGCCTCGCTTATCAGCCTGAACCTGCCGCGATTCTCCGGCGGAAGAATCGTCAGTGCTTCAAGCGCCTGCGACGGCTTCAAACTGCCCTGTCGCGAGGCTGGCGAGCGTTCCGGCAGGGCGCGGAAGGTGGCGGCCCAGTACCCGAGGCCGTCGGCGAACTCACGCCTGCGCTGCGGGGTCTCGGCCTGCGTGAGAGCCCGGACCGCATGTCCGGTGCGGATCGCGCCATGCGCGGCAGCGCCGACCAGTCCGGGCGCGAGCCGGGGAACCCAAAGCGCGAGTACCTGCCGCCAGGGCCTTTCCTCGACCTCGTTTTCGAAAAACGCCATCCAGTCGGCCACGCGCGAATAATCACCCAGGGCCGCATGCCACGCGGGAGCCCCGATTCGCGCATTTGCTTTGGGCCGCGGGTCGAGAGCCTTACGATAGCGGTCGGTCCATTCGATTACGCGATCGCCGCGGCCCATGGCGCAGAGCGCCTCTGCCGCCATCGGCCCGTGATTGGAGAAGCCGCCGCCATATTCGGGGCCGTAAGGGCTCAGCATGTCGAGCGCGGCGTCGAAGACGGAATAATCGCCGGCAATCATGAGCGTCCCTCGCCGGGTTTTCGGGTTTGCAATTCTTCGATCGAAATTGTGTTGCGGATTTCGAGCGGATTCATGGGACACCTCGCAATTGAAGCCTGTTGTCGAGCTGTCTTGTTCGTTTCCACGCCGATATTTGTAAAGTACAACCTTGCGAAATTATGTCAAGAGGAAACTTGATAAAAGCTCCGGCTCGGATATGATCAGGTTTCATGCAAGCGAAGAGCTCCGAAGCGGATGCGCGCACCGGCGAGCGCATCCTGTACCTGCTCAAGACCAAGGGCCCGCAGCCGGCCGGCGCTCTGGCGGCGAAGCTGAAGGTGACCGCGATGGCGGTGCGGCAGCATCTGTACCGCTTTCGCGAGGAGGGGATGGTTGAATACCGGGACGAGCGCCGCCCGGTCGGACGACCCGCGCGCATCTGGCGCCTCACCGACCGTGCCGCTTCGCGCTTTCCCGAGAGCCACGCGGAGCTGACGCTCGAGATGATCGATGCGGTCCGGGCGGCTTTCGGGGAAGAGGGCCTGGAGAAGCTGCTACGCGAGCGCACGCGCCGCCAGCTTGCCGACTACCGCGCGAAGCTGCGCGGCGCGGGCGGCTCAACGGCCGCTCGCGTGCGAAAGCTCGCGGAAGTTCGAAGCCAGCAGGGTTACATGGCGGAATGCGCCGCCGGTCCGGACGGATCGATCCTGCTGGTGGAAAACCATTGCCCGATCTGCGTTGCGGCCGCGTCATGCCAGGGGCTGTGTCGGGAGGAGTTGGCGTTGTTTCGCGAATTGCTGGGCAGGAAGGTCACGGTGGAGCGGGTTGACCATATCCTGTCCGGGGCGCGGCGGTGCGCCTATGCGATCCGCAATGCGGGAGCCTAGCTCTTCGGGCCGACAGCCGATTCGATTACGGCGCTTCGGTGCTGAACGCCACTTTCAGATCATCGCTCTGGAACGGATAGACGTGCACCATCCATCCGAAGATTTGCGGATGGAAAGTGCCGCCCACGGCTTCGCAATCGGCCTGCGTTGAGATGGTGCCGGAAAATCCGAAGCGCGGGTCCGCCATGTAGCCAAATCTCATCCGCGCGCCGTTGCGCGCGTTGAATCCCATCGGATTCTCCTCGATGGCCGGTCGTGCGTGTCCGTGGATATCGCCGTTCATCACGTCGGCCTCACTTACGCCCTCGGGCAGGCAGATGTTGGTATGGGCGTGCCAGTGGGTCAGGCTCAGCGGAATTATCGCGTCGAGCTGGTCGAGCGTGTAATTCGCCGGCGCTGAGTACATCGCGCCCACCAGCTTGTAGCCGCCGAAGGCCTTGCGCTCGTAGAGCAGGGAGCCCGGACGTTCGATATCGACGTCGCCGCGGTACTCGTCCTCGGTGTAGGCGCGGCTGGCGAAATGATAGACATCCTGGGGCACCGTGGGCATGTAGGGAATGTAGCCCGCCGCGACCGCCGCATCGGAGTCCTGGTACTTCACCAGCACGCGGCGCATCGTCGCGATAATTTCGCGGCCGCGCTCGGCGTCGGCGGCGGTCGCGGGCCGCGACGGGGTCATCGTCATGTGCTCGCCGATCATCATATGCTTGCCCATCCCGCCCATGCCGCCGCTGTCCGCGCTCGAGCCGGACATATCCATTCCCTCCATGTCGTGAGCCACCGCCGCGCCGGTTGCGGCCGCCAGGATTGCGCAGATCGCCGCCGCTATAACGATTCCGCCCGTTGGCTTCATAGAGAGCCCTCCGCGAAACGAACTTCGAGTCTTCCCAATCATGCAATTTTTGTCATGTATATTGGAAGCATACAGAATGTCTCTGATGACCGGCGGTGGGAGTCCGGGCGGCGCCGGTTGAACGATCGGTTTGTAGATGACCGCGGTTCTCGGCTAATTTGGGGCGCGTCCCATATCGACATCGAACAGGAAGACGCCAATGGATCGAAGCCTCAAACTGCAGATTTATCGCAATATGATCCTGAGCCGCCGGCTCGAGGAGCGTATCGCCGAACTGATCAAGGCCGGGCAGGTGGGCGGCTTCATGCATCCCGGGGTCGGCCAGGAAGCGCTGCAGTGCGCGGCGATAGCCGCGCTGCGCCGCGACGACTACCTGCTGTATGCGCATCGCGGAGTCGCCTACTGGGTTGCCCGCGGAATTCCGCTGGAGAAGGTTCTTTGCGATCTCGCCGGGCGCGAAGGCGGCACCAATCGCGGCAAGGGCGGCGTGATGCGCGTGGTATATCCCGAGCTTGGCGTGCTCGGAGAGAGCGGGACGCTCGGCGGATGCTTCCCGATCGCGACCGGGGCCGGACTCTCCATCAAGGTGAAGGGCGGCGACCAGGCTGTTCTCTGCTTCTTCGGCGACGGCACGTCGAATCGCGGAACATTTCACGAAAGCATGAACCTGTGCGCGGTGCGCAAGCTGCCGGTGGTGTTCCTGTGCGAGAACAACGGATGGGCGGTATCGATGCCGACCGAGCGTTCGACCGCGGTTCGCGACATCGCCGATCGCGCAAAGGGTTACGCCGTGCCGGGGAAGGTGGTCGATGGCAACGATCCCGAGCAGGTTTACGACGCGGTGGTCGAAGCGCTGAAGCGCGCGCGGTCGGGAGAGGGGCCGTCGCTGATCGAGGCCAAAACCTACCGGCTATGGGGCCATTGGATCGGCGATCCCGACAGCTACCGGTCGCGCGAGGAAGTCGAGAAGCATTGGCGGCACGACCCGATTCCGGCATTCGAGGAGAAGCTGGCGAAGGAAGGGGTGCTTACGGATTCGATGCGGTCGGAGATCGATGCGGAAGCGCGCGCGAAAATCGATCGTGCCGTCGAATTCATGCAGAAGCAGCCTTCGCCGCGGCCCGACTCCGCGCTTGAAGACGTGTTCGCCTGAGCGAGCGCACGGCGCCTCTTTTTCCGACATCCGCGTCAGATTTTTGGAGAGAACAGCGATGCGAACGATTACGTACGCGCAAGGAATCAAGGAAGCATTGGTCGAAGAGATGCGCCGCGATCCTACCGTGATCCTGTACGGAGAGGATGTGGCCAACTTCGGCGGAATTTTCAGGATCACCTCCGGCCTCAAGGAAGAATTCGGCGAAAATCGCGTCTTTGACACGCCGATCTCCGAAAATGCCTTCGTGGGCGCGGGGGTGGGAGCGGCGCTGACCGGTCTCAGGCCAGTGGTCGAACTTCAATTCGCCGATTTTCTGTTCACCACCGGCGACGAGATCGTGCTCAAGGCCGGGATGTGGCGCTATGGCCACGGCGGCGCTTACAAGATCCCGCTGGTAGTGCGATGCCCCTCGGGAGCGGCGGGCGTGGGCCCCGAACACGGCCAGTGTCCCGAAGCGTTTTTCATGCATACGCCCGGTTTGAAGATCGTCTCGCCCTCGAATCCCGCCGATGCGAAGGGGCTGCTCAAAGCGGCAATCCGCGACGACAATCCGGTGCTCTACTTCGAGCACAAGCTTCTGTATGCCGCCAAGGGCGAGATTTCCGACGATCCCGACTATCTCGTTCCGCTGGGCAAGGCGGCGATCGCGCGGGAGGGCGATGCGCTCACGCTGGTCGCGATCTCCGCAATGGTGCCGAAGGCGTTGGCAGTGGCGGACCGGCTCGCCAAAGAAGGCCATCATATTGAAGTGATCGATCCGCGCTCGCTCTGCCCGTTCGATCGTCCGGCGATAGTCGAGTCGGTAAAGAAGACCGGAAAGATAGTCGTCGCGGAGGAAAGCTACCGAACCCTCGGGGTCGGAGCGGAGATCGGCGCGATGCTGATGGAAGAGGCGCTCGAGTATCTCGATCGTCCGCTGCGGCGGGTTGCGATTCCGGATGTGCCGATTCCGACCGCGACGGTCCTGGAGCAATTCGTCATTCCGAACGAAGAGAAGATCTACCAGGCGTGTCGCGAACTCCTCGCGTGAGCAGAGGCCATACGTCCGTCTCTTGCACGCGATCTTGTCCGCGAGGGGTCTCACGGCCCCGCAGAGCGGTGTATCGAGGTTCTGATAACCTGAAATTGCCATGCCATTTGTAATCCAGATGCCCAAACTTGGCCATGCGATGACCGAAGGAACGGTCCTGCGATGGCACAAACGCGCCGGCGACAAGGTCGCACAGGGCGACCCTGTTCTGACGGTCGAAACCGACAAAGCTGAAGTAGAGGTTGAAGCTCCGGCCGAGGGCGTGATCGCGCGCCTTGCCGCCGCCGAAGGTGACGTGGTCCAGGTCGGCGGCGAGCTGGCAGTGATCGCGCTGAAGGGCGAATCGATCCCCGCCGATGAGCCAAAAGCGAAGTCCGCCGCTGTCCCGCAGTCGGCTGCGCCTGCTGCCGCCTCCAAAGCCGTCACCGCGGCGCCATCGGCGCGCGGCCGCGTGATCGCATCGCCGCGGGCGAAGCGAATCGCCGCGGAGGCGGGGATCGAGCTTGCGGCGATTTCAGGTACCGGGCCCGACGGGATGATCACGGAGGACGACGTGCGCCGTGCGGGGGCGAAACCCGCGGCGCCTTCTCCCGCATCGCCGGCATCGGAAGCGGCCGCGCTGGCTCCGGCGCGGCGGGAAAAGCTCACCCGCATCCAGGCGGTCGGTGCGCGCAACCTGACGCAGAGCTGGCAGCAGATCCCGCATTTCGTCCAGATGGTCAGGGTGGATATGTCGCAAGCGATGCAGCGGCGGCGCTCGCTCAACGCCGGCGGCGCGAAGATCACGGTGACCGATCTGATTCTGGCCGCGGTGGTGCGGGCGCTCGGCGAGAACCCGCGCGTGAATGCGAGCTACAGCGACGGCGAGATGCTCATCTACGATCGCATCAACCTCGGCATCGCGGTCGATACGCCGGACGGCCTCGTGGTTCCGGTTATCCACGATGCGCAGTCGATGGATCTGCAGGCGATCAGCGCGCGCGCGTCGGAACTTGCGGGCAAAGCGCGCGAGAAGAAGCTGATGCCGCGGGATCTCGAAGGGGCGACCTTTACGGTCTCCAACCTGGGCGCATACGGCGTGGAAAACGGAACTCCGGTCATCTTCGCTCCGCAAGCGGCGTTGATGTTCGTCGGAGCAATCCGCGATGAAGTGTTGGCGGTGGAAGGGAAACCCGAGATTCGGCCCGCGATGCAAATCGCGATCGCGTACGACCATCGCGGAATCGACGGCGCAACCGCCTCGCGCTTCACCACTCGCGTAAAACAACTGCTCGAAGAAAAGAGCGAGGCGGGCAAGACGGAAGCCGCACCGCATCGCAAGCGCGACGTGATCGTGTCATCGGCGGCGTCGGGGTCGCTGCGGGTCGATGCCGCTTACGGCGCGATGCGCTGGTCGCTGGATGGGGACGACGGCGCGGGGCCGGATCCGGTCTCGTCTTTTCTGGGCGCGCTCGGCGGATGCCTTCTGATGTCGCTGCGAGTGGCGGCGCAGGTGCGCGGGGTGACCATTGGGCGGGTGTCGGTCCATGCCCAATCGAACGAAAAGGGGCACGTCAAGGAAATTCAAGTAGAACTTGATGTTGAGACCGCGCTGGATGATGACAAGCTGCACCGGCTGGTCGAAGTGGCCGAGCGCGGATGCCATATCCGCGCGCTTATCCGCGACGACGTCGCGTTCAAGATGACGGTCCGCAGACTCAACGCCGCTTAAGCACGGACGCCGAATATGGGAGACATCAACCTTTACCAGTATCCGATCTCGCCGTTTACCGAGAAGGTGCGCAGGGTCCTGGTCCACAAGGGCCTCAGGTGGAACCCGATCGATTGCCACTACGAGGACAAGACCAATCTGCTCCAGGTGACGGGCGGCAAGTGGACGCGCGTGCCGGTGATGGAGTGGAACGGGGAGGTGGTCTGGAACTCCGCCGATATCATCAAGTGGATCGATCGCAGGGCGCCGGAGCGCCGCGTTATTCCGGACGGGATGCTGGGCCTGTGCGAGATTATCGATCACTGGGCGGACAATACGCTCTTCACTCCGATCCTGTTCCTGGTAATACCCGATTTGCTCGACGCGGCCGGCGATGCGAAGCTGAAGGCGAACCGGGAGAAGCTGATCGGCATGACCACGGCGAAGATGCGCGAGAACGCGGCCGCTTCGCGCGAACAGCTTGTGGCGCATGCACGGATGATCGACACGCAGCTTCAGGGCAAGGACTTCTTTTTGGGCGGCGGTTTTACGATGGCGGATGCGTCGCTGTATCATCCGTTCTTCTTCCTCGCGCTCAATCCCGGCAATTTCGCGGCGGTGCACGAGTTCAGGAACCTGATGCGCTGGTACGAGCGCGTCCGTGACCTCAAGTAACAGGGAGGGCTGCAAGATGGCTCGCAAACTGACGGTCGGCGTAAACTGGCAGGGCAAACCCGACTTTAAAGGAACGATCGAGCGCGCGAAGATCGCGGATGCCGCCGGCATCCACTCCATCTGGGTCGCGGAAGCGTGGGGCCGCGACGCGTTCACCCTGCTCACGCTGCTGGCCGAGCATACGAAGAAAATCCAGCTCGCGACCTCGATCGTGAACATCTATTCGCGGACGCCGGCGGCGCTGGCGCAGCATTTCGCGACCCTCGACGAGCTTTCGGAAGGCCGGATGATCATCGGGCTTGGAACCAGCGGCCCCCAGGTCATCGAGCATTTCCACGGCGTCAAATTCAATCCGCCGCTCACCCGGATGAAGGAATGCGTCGAGATCATCAACATGCTCATCGCGGGCACGCCGCTCAATTACCAGGGCAAGCTGTTCAAACTGAGCCGCGGATTCACCCTGCGATTCGAGCCGGTGCGCAGGCATATCCCGATTTGGGTCGCCTCGCTCAACCCCAGGAGCGTGGAATTTACCGCGCGCCAGGCGGATGGATGGTTGCCGGTGATGATTCCGCTGAGCGGGCTCCAGAAGGCGATCGGCGACTTTCGCGCTATCGCGAAGGAAGCCGGCCGCGAACCTTCCGCGGTACAGGTCAAAGCGCCCGGCCACGTGACCGTCACGAACAATCCTGACCGCGCTCGCGCCGCCCATGCCGGAACGGTCGCGTTTTACGCGGCGCGGATGGGAACGTTCTACTCCGAGCAACTCACCCGCTACGGCTTTGGCGCCGACGTCGCCAAGGTCAAGGAGGCATGGGCAGCGGGTGGAGCGAAGGAAGGCACGGCCGCGGTATCGCCAAAGCTGCTGAGCGAACTCGGCTATATCGGCGGCGTGGAAGGGGCGATCGATCGCCTGAAGGCGCAGGACGAGGCCGGAGTCGATCTGCATCCGGTGGAGATCGACGCCGCCAGCCCCGCGGAGTTCGAAAAGATCGTCGCGAAGCTCCTGTAAGGGGAACTGACGAGGCTGTCTCGTCGTCGGATGCGGACTCTCGTTTACATTTGCCGCCAGCGCATGTTAGGCGCTATAGGGGTTAGCTGGGCAGGCCGCAAAATCTCTGGGGACTAAATCTGAACCGTCTCGCGGCCATCGAGCTTGGGACTCAAGGAGGATTGATCGATGAAGGCAGCAGTATTCGAGGCGACCAAGAAGCCTCTTGTGGTTAAGGACGTTCCCGATCCGCAGTGTCCCCCCAACGGGGCGATTCTTCGCGTCGAGGCCAACGGAGTTTGCCGCTCGGACTGGCATGCCTGGTCGGGCGACTGGACCTGGATGGGACTGGCTGCGCAGCCCGGCGCGATTCTCGGCCATGAATTCTGCGGCGTGGTCGAGGAAGTCGGCAAAGAAATCCGCAATTTCAAAAAGGGCGATCGGGTCGTCGTTCCGTTCAGCCAGGGCGATGGCACCTGCGAATACTGCCGCAACGGACAATCCAACGTGTGCCTGACGCCGCTGCTGCCCGGCTTTTCCTATCCGGGCGGCTTCGGACGCCTGGTCGCGGTGCCGTTTGCCGATCTCAACATGGTGCCGCTCCCCGACAGCATCGACTTCGTCGAGGCGGCCTCGATGGGATGCCGGTTCATGACTTCGTTCCACGGCATCGTCGATCGCGCGCAGGTCAAGCCCGGTGAATGGGTGGCGGTGTTCGGATGCGGCGGAATCGGCCTTGCCGCGATCAATATCGCAGCCGCCTGCGGCGCCAACGTTATCGGCGTCGATCTCGATTCGGCCAAGCTCGAACTGGCCAAGGGCGTCGGCGCGGCGCACGTGATCAACGCGAAGAAGGCCGACCCGGTGCAGGCGGTGACGGAGATTACCAAGGGCGGAGCGCATGTGGCGGTCGATGCGCTTGGAATCGCGGCCACCTGCCGCAACGCGATCATGAGCCTGCGCAAGCAGGGGCGCCATCTGCAGATCGGCCTCACCACCTCGGCCGAGAAAGGCGAAATCGCGCTGCCGATCGATCGGATGGTGACGATGGAGCTGCAGGTGATCGCATCGCTCGGCATGCAGGCATCGCACTATCCTTCGATGCTGCAGATGGTCGAGACGAAGAAGGTCTCGCCGAAGGCGATGGTCACGGGCACCTGCGACTTGAAGGGCATCAACAAGGTTTTCGAGGAGATGAATACCTTCCAGAACGTCGGCGTCACCGTGTGTAATCAGTACAACTGATCGCGCGATTTGACGGATAGCTGGGAAAGAGGGTCCCTTCGGGATCCTCTTTCTTTTTGGCGCATTCCCGGTGCCCGCACGCGATCAAGGCGCGAGCGCATCGGGACAATTGCGTCATGGCCGCGAAGCTGCGAAATTTCCTCGTCCTGTTCGACATCGTCCATGTTTTACACGAATCTGGTAACAGCACGGCGCTTTGGCGCGAAGGGGATGGCCGCGGTTCTGGCCGCGCTGATGTGCATTCTGCCCGCATCGGCGAATTCGCAATCGACTCCGCTTCCCACTGCCGCCGCGACAGCGATACCGACCGTTATACCCTCGCCGTCGCCCATCACCGGTCCCGCGCTGCAAATCGCGGTGGTGGGGTTGCGCAACGATCAGGGGCGAGTTTCCTGCGATCTGTTCAACGAGCCCAAAAATTATCCGCGCGGCGAGCAGTTCCGCCACGTGTGGGCGCCAATCGCGCGCAACAGCGCGCTGTGCGTCTTCACCGACGTGCCGGCCGGAAGGTACGCGATGGTCGTGTATCACGATGAAAACTCCAACGGCCATTTCGATCAGAACGCATTCGGGATGCCGATGGAGGGTTACGGCTTCTCGAACAACGCGGCGCCGCTGTTCGACGCGCCGACGTTCGACGCCGCCAGCTTCACCTACGATGGTCATCGCCTCTACATGGTCATCGATATGCGATATTGACCGGTTCCTGCGCGGCGGGGCGGCGCGCGCTGTGGATAGTCGCATCCGGTGCGGGGCACCTTCCTTGCCGCAAGCGGATGCGTTTGCTCATCTCATCGCATGCGCTTCGGAATAGACGTGCCCCAATTCGGTCCCTACGGCGATCCGCGGCTGCTCGCGCAACTTGCGCGCGAGGCGGAGGATGCGGGATGGGACGGTTTTTTCCTCTGGGACCATATCAACGTGGGATGGCCGGATCCGGTGGCCGATCCGTGGATCGCTCTTGCCGCGATTGCGTCGGCGACCCGGCGCATCCGGATCGGACCGCTGGTCACGCCGCTCTTCCGGCGCCATCCGTGGAAGGTCGCGCGCGAGAGCGCCACACTCGACCATCTGTCGAACGGACGCCTCGTGCTTGGAGTCGGGCTGGGCGGAGATTGGTTTCGCGAGATTTCGTCGTTCGATGGGCCGAAGGAAGACAGCGTACGCGCGGCGATGCTCGATGAAAGCCTCGCGATCGTCGTTGGACTCTGGAGCGGCGAGAAATTCTCATTCAATGGTGTTCACTACCGCGTTCGAGAAGCGCAGTTCCTTCCGCCGCCGGTGCAGAAGCCGCGAATACCGATTTGGGTCGCGGGAACCTGGCCCCGAAAGAAACCGTTCATGCGCGCGGCTCGCTACGACGGAAGCGTGCCGATGACGGCGGATATCGAAAAGCCGCTGAGCGTAGCGGACATAAAGGCTGTCGCGCAGTTCGTTGAAGGCCGTCGCGAATCCGATGCGCCGTTCGAGATCGTCGCGAGCGGACAGATGCCGGAGGATCGCGGTGAGGCGCGCGACCTTGCGCAGCGGTACGCGGAGGCGGGGGCAACCTGGATGATGGAAGCGACGCTTCCGTGGAAGCAGTCGCTCGACGACTTCCGCCGGCGCATCACAAGCGGTCCGCCGGCATGAATTTCTTTCGAGTGGCTCCGGAACTGGATTCTCGATCGGGAATTGTGCAGCCTCTATTCGCATGAAAGCAGTTGTTATCGAAAAGCCCGGCGATGAGAGCGTGCTCAGGCTCGGCGAAGTCGCCGATCCCATTGCGAAGGACGACGAACTCCTGATCCGCGTGAAATCCGCCGCGCTTAACCGGGCGGATATCATGCAACGACAAGGGTTCTATCCGCCTCCGCCGGGCGCGTCGGAAATTCTCGGCCTCGAATGCTCGGGCGAAGTCATTCAGGTCGGTAAGGGCGTCAGGGGATGGCGGGTTGGCGAGCGCGCGATGGCGCTGCTGCCGGGCGGCGGATATGCGGAAAAGGCGGTTGTGCATTTCGGTTCCGCCATGAAAGCGCCGCCGGTGCTCAGTGACGATGAAGCGGCGGCGTTTCCTGAAGTTTTTCTGACGGCTTTTGTGAACCTCTTCTCTCTCGCGGGCGTCAAAGCCGGCGAGAACGTGCTCGTTCATGGCGGCGGCAGCGGCGTCGGCACCGCCTCCATTCAACTGCTGCGCGAGGCGGGAGCGCGCTCGATTGTCACTGCGGGCACGGACGAGAAATGCCAGCAATGCCTGAAATTCGGCGCGGACGTGGTGATTAACTACCGCAAGGGGCCGTTTGCTCCGCAGGTTAAGGCTGCGACGAACGGACGCGGCGCCGACGTCATCCTCGACAGCATCGGCGCCGCCTATCTGGCGGAAAATATCGAGGCGCTTGCCCAGGGTGGACGCCTCGTTCTGATCGGGCTGATGAAGGGAGCACGGGCGGAGATCGATTTGGCGGCCGTTCTGCGCCGCCATCTGAAGATTTTCGGATCGACCCTGCGAAGCCGCCCGGCGGCGGAAAAGGCGGAAATCGTCCGCGACTTTCTCGGCCGCTTTGGGACGGCTTTGGAGGCGGGCAGGCTGCGACCGCCAATCTACAAGAGCCTGCCGGCAAGCCAGGTTGCCGATGCCCATCGCATGATGCAGGCATCCGAGCACTTCGGGAAAATCGTTTTGCGCTTCGGCTAGGCGCAATTCCTTGACATTGGAATTCAGTCCGCGACGTCCGTGGAGCCTGATTCTTTGCCGCGCTCCGCGATGATATCGTAGTGCTGCCCGCCCGCACTGATGCGACTTTCCGAACTCGACTACGATTTGCCCGAGGAGCTTATCGCGCAGCATCCGCTCGAAGCGCGCGAGCAGGCGCGGATGCTGGTCGTCGATCGAAAGGCGAAGTCATTTGAACATTCCCGCTTCTACAAGCTCGGCGATCATCTGCGGGAGGGCGATCTTCTGGTTCTGAATGAAACGCGCGTGATGCCGGCGCGCGTGTACGCGCGCAAAGACACCGGCGGGCGCGTCGAGCTGCTTTTCGTTAGAGCGGTCGAAAATCCGCCGGGAGCGTGGATGGCCCTGATGCGATCGCATCGCGGGGTCAAGGAAGGTACTCGCCTGATTCTCGACAGCGGGCACGCGCTCAAGATCGCGGGGTTCGCGCGGCAGGGACGTCCGCTGCTGGTGAGCGAAGAGGGCGTGGAAATCGGCGAGATTCTCCATGCGTCGGGTCTGCTCGCGCTGCCGCATTACATCAAGCGCGACGTCGGCGCCGAGGACCTCGCGGACTATCAGACCGTCTATGCGCGCAATCCGGGAGCAATCGCGGCGCCAACCGCCGGGCTCCATTTCACTGATTCGCTGCTCGCCGATCTGGCCGCAAAGGGCATCCGCGCCACCCGCGTAACGCTGCACATCGGCCCCGGCACATTTGCGCCGGTGCGCACCGCGGAAATTGAACATCACACGATGGAAGCGGAGTGGTTCACGATTCCGGAAGGCGCCCGAGCCGCGATCGATCATGCCCGGCGCACGGGCGGGCGTGTGGTCGCGGTGGGCACGTCCAGCGTGCGAGCGCTCGAGTCGTGGGCGATCACCGCAGACCCGGAAGGCTTCACCGGCCTGTTCATCTTCCCCGGGTTTCGCTTCAAGATGGTGAACGCGATGATCACCAACTTTCACATGCCGCGCACGACAGTGCTTGCGATGGTGATGGCGTTTGCCGGGCGCGACTTGATCCTCAACGCGTACCGCGAGGCGGTGCGCCGGCGCTATCGATTCCTCAGCTACGGGGATGCGATGCTGATTGTCTGATGAAGGCGCCGATCGAATTTTCCGTAACCGCAACCGAGGGTTCCGCGCGCACGGGCATTATCCGCACCGCCCACGGCGAGGTCTCGACTCCGGCGTTCATGCCGGTCGGCACGCGGGCGGCGGTCAAAGCGATGTCGCCGGACGAGCTTTGGGAAATCGGGTACCGCCTGGTGCTCGCCAACGCCTATCATCTGCTGGTCCGCCCCGGGCCGGAACTGGTGCGGGAGATGGGCGGGGTGGGCCGCTTTATGGCATTTCCCGGCGCGACGCTGACCGACTCCGGCGGATTTCAGGCGATGAGCCTGGCGAAGATCAATTCGATTTCCGAGGACGGTATCCGCTTCCGATCGCATCTCGATGGCGCCCCGGTGATTCTCACGCCGGAAAGCGCGATCCAGGTTCAGGAGGCGCTCGGCTCGGACATCATGATGGTGCTGGATGAGTGCACGCCGTATCCAGCCGAGCGCGACGACGTCCGCAAGTCGCTGGAACTGACGGCGCGATGGGCGCAGCGGGGGCTTCGCGCCCGTTCGAGCGAGACCCAGGCGCTGTTCGGAATCGTGCAGGGCGGAATTTTCGGTGATTTGCGCCGCACGAGCGCGGGCCAGATCACCTCGATGCCCTTTGACGGCTTTGCCGCAGGCGGACTCTCGGTTGGCGAACCCAAGGAGGCGATGCTCGAGATGGCGGCGCTGACGGCCTCGATGCTGCCGGGCGAGAGCCCGCGATACCTGATGGGCGTCGGGACGCCGGCGGACCTGATAGCGGCGGTCGGGATGGGTTTCGACATGTTCGATTGCGTGATGCCCACGCGCAACGCCCGCAACGGGATGGCATTTACCAGCGCGGGGCGGGTCTCGATCAAGCGGGCGGCGTATCAGCGCGACGCGGGGCCGCTGGATGAAAAATGCGGATGCCGTCCGTGCCGGCGGTTCTCACGCGCGTATTTGCGTCATCTGTATTTGTCGGGCGAGATACTCGCGGCGCGGGCGCTTACGGAGCATAATTTGTTCTTCTACGCGCGCTTGATGCGTGAGGCCCAAGCTGCTATCGCATCTCGAACTTTCCGCGCGTATGCAAATTCAGTGACCGCGGCGTTTCAGGACGGCGATGCGGCCGAGTAGCGGGGAGGTCTGGAAAGCGGGCCTGCAACCGTGCAGAATTTCGCTCTTCAGGGTTCCCGAAAAAGGGAATGCTGCAGCAGTCATTCAGCTCTCTCCTGCGGGGGAGATTGCAGAGAGGGAAGCGGGCTCGAGAAATCGCTTTTTGCGAGCCTGCCTTGATAACGATCGATGCTCTTCGAAGGAATAGCCTGGGCGCAGGCGGCGGCCGGCAGCGCACAAGGTTCAGAAGCGTCCACGCTGATTCAAATGGCGCCGATAGTCGGCGTTATCGCCATCTTCTACTTCCTGCTTATCCGGCCTCAGACCCAGAAAGCCAAGGAACACGCGAAGATGCTGAAGGACCTCAAGCGCAACGACGAGGTCGTGACGACCGGCGGAATCGTGGGCCGTATAACCGAGCTGGGAGAGAAGATCGTGACGCTTGAAATCGCGCCCAACGTGCGGGTGCGCGTCGAGCGCCCGCAGATTGCGTCGCTTTCGACTTACGGCAAAACGCCATCCAAGAAGGACAAGGAATAGGGCAGGGCGAGCCGCGCTCGGCCATTCGATCTGAAGTGGAAACACAATCATTCGCTCCAATCCTGATTCTGCTCGCACTCGCGGTGGCGTTTCTCTACCTGCACTTCACAGGCGGCAGCGGCCGCACCCGGATCTACCTCGCCGCAATTCTCGTCATCGCCGCTGTGGTCATCCTGCTGCCCAGTTTTAACCTCGACCTGCCGGACTGGATGGGATCGCTGATCGGCGCAACCAAAATTCAGCTTGGACTCGACCTTCAGGG
>JAJPKP010000070.1 GCA_021323675.1 Pseudomonadota bacterium
ATCTGGAGCGAGGCGCTGGGGGTCGAGCGGGTGGGGATGGACGACAACTTCTTCGACCTGGGCGGGCACTCGCTGTTGGCGACGCGGGTGGTGGCGCGCATCCGGGGCCGGCTTAAGCGCGAGCTTCCGCTGCGCGCCCTGTTCGAGTTTCCCTCCATCGCCTCGCTTGCCCCTGTCCTCCTTGCCGCGCCCGAGGTGGCGCCCGAAAAGGCGCTTCCCCAGGTCGCCGCACAGCCGGAACATCGCTACGACCCATTTCCGCTCACCGATGTGCAACAGGCTTACTGGATCGGGCGCAGCGGAGCGTTCGAACTTGGCAACATCTCGACTCACATGTACGTCGAGTTCGAGGGCGGCGAGATCGACATCGATCGCTTCGAGCGAACCTGGAACCAGATCGTGTCGCGGCACGAGATGCTTCGCGCGATCGTGCTTCCGGACGGGCGCCAGCAGATTCTTAAGTCGCATCCCGAGTATCGAATCGATCGCGACGACTTGCGAGGGCGATCTGCCGTGGAATGCGAACAGGCGCTGGCTCGCGTCCGTGACCGGATGTCGCACGAGATGCACGCGATCGATCGCTGGCCGCTGTTCGAGATCCGCGCCTCGCTGCTCGACGGCGGGCGCACGCGAATCCACTTCAGTTGCGATGTTCTGATGATCGATGCGTGGAGCTTTCAGATCATCCTGCGGGAATTCGCGATGCTTTACGCCACGCCGGATCGCGAGCTTGCGCCGCTCGAGCTTTCCTTCCGCGACTACGTGATGGCGGAGCGGGCGCTGCGCGAGACGGACATCTACCAACGATCGCATGAATTCTGGCGCGAGCGTATCGTGTCGCTTCCTGCCGCGCCCGAGCTGCCGCTCGCGATCGAACCCGCCGAGCTGAAAGCGGTGCACTTCGCGCGGCGGACGGCCACGCTCGAAGCCGCCCGGTGGCGGCGGCTCCAGGAGCGCGCGCAAAGCGCCGGAATCACCCCATCGGGAGCGCTGCTGGCCGCCTATGCGGAAACAATCGCGGCGTGGAGCAAGTCGGACAAATTCACGGTCAACCTCACGCTCTTCAACCGCTTGCCGATTCATCCGCAGGTGAATGATCTGGTGGGCGACTTCACTTCGCTGGTGCTGATTGCGATCGACAACTCCTCCGATTCGAGCTTCGCCGGCCGCGCCCGGCGCATCCAGCGCGACCTGTGGGACAATATCGATCATCGCTACGTAAGCGGCGTCGAGGTGATGCGCCAATTGGCGCGGCTGCGCGGCGGTTATCAGGCCGCGATGATGCCGGTGGTGTTCACGAGCGTGCTTGGCGTCGGGACTCGCGATGTGGGCAGCGGCCTTGACGGCGCCCGCGTGGTCAACGCAATCACCCAGACTCCGCAGGTTTACCTCGACCATCAGGTCATGGAGCGCGACGGCGCGCTGGTCTTTAACTGGGACGTGATCGACGAGTTGTTCCCCGCCGGGATGATGGACGACATGTTCGCCGCGTACTGCGATTTGCTGGTGCGCCTGAGCGATGACGAGGAGAGCTGGAAATGAGCGAGCGCAAGCGGCTGATCCGGGTACCATCGCGTGCTCCCGCCGCCGCGGCTGGCGCAACCGAGCCGCCGGTCCCGTCGGGGATGCTCCACACCTGGTTTTGGGATCAACTGGAGCGGCGCGGCGCGGAAGCGGCCGTGATCGACGAAAGCCTTACGCTCACCTATCGCGATCTCGATCTGCGCGCTGCGCGGATTGCGCGCTGGCTCATCGACAACGGCGCGCAGCCCAATCAGCTCGTCGCGATCGTGATGGAGAAGGGATGGGAACAGGTGGTGGCGGCGCTGGCCGTCATGTATTCGGGCGCCGCCTATCTTCCGATCGATCCCGCATTCCCTCCGCAGCGCATCAATTATCTGCTGGGCAACGGCGAGGTGCGGCTCGCTCTCACGCAGTCATCGCTGCAGAACCGCGTGCAATGGCCGCAAGGCGTCGCGCACCTGGAGGTGGACCGTGAGCCGCCCGCCGATTCATCCATTTCACGAACTGCGGTGCAGACGCCTAGCGATCTCGCCTACGTGATCTACACGTCCGGTTCGACCGGCACGCCCAAAGGCGTCGCGATCGAGCATCGCAGCGCGCTCAATACAATCGTTGACATCAATCGAAGATTCGCGGTGTTGCCCGATGACCGTATCTTCGCGCTCTCGTCGCTGAGCTTCGATCTTTCCGTGTACGACATTTTCGGAACCCTCGCTGCCGGCGCGGCGATCGTATTGCCGCGCGGAAACGCGGCCCGGGATCCATCGAAATGGGTTCCACTGATGGCCCAAAGCGGGGTGTCGATTTGGAACTCGGCCCCCGCCCTGATGGAGATGCTGGTGGAATACATCGCGGACCGCCCCGGGATGCTGCCCCCAGGCCTGCGGCTGGTGATGCTGAGCGGCGACTGGATTCCGCTGTCGCTTCCGGATCGCATCCGCGATCTCGCTGCCGGCGCCCGGGTCGTCAGCCTGGGCGGTGCGACGGAGGCTTCGATCTGGTCGATCGCTTATTCGATCGACCGCGTAGACCCGCAATGGAAGAGCATCCCCTACGGAAAGCCGCTCGCGAGCCAGCGCGTGATGGTTCTGGATGGCGCGCTCGAGCCGCGCCCCACCTGGGTTCCCGGCGATCTCTATATTGGCGGCGAGGGACTGGCGCGAGGCTACTGGCGCGATGAAGAAAAGACCGCCGCCGCCTTTATCATTCATCCTTCGACCGGCGATCGCCTCTATCGCACCGGAGACCTGGGACGCTACCTGCCCGATGGGAACATCGAGTTTCTGGGACGAAACGATACCCAGGTGAAGATTCGCGGCCATCGCATCGAGCTCGAAGAGATCGAAGCCGTCCTCGAACGTCATCCCGGCATCAGGATGGCCGCGGTTCAGGCGATTGGCGATTCTTCCAGCAATCGGCGGCTGGTGGCCTACGTTGCTCCCGAACATGTCCATGTCGATGAGCTCGCGGCGGGCGATCAGGCGGATTTGTGGGATGCGCTGGTGAGCGCGGGCCGCGGCATCGAGAGCGACCCCGCCGCGCTCGAGCAGCGCGCCAGACAGGAAGCAGCGCAGTCGGATCTCGACCGGCTGACGCCCTACTACGCGATGACGGCGCTTGGCAGGCTGGGGATGTTCCGTGCCGTTGGCGAGCGTTATTCCGCCGACGAGGTGCTGCGCAAAGGAAACATTCAGAGCGGATACTCGTGGTTGATCCGCCGATGGCTCAATCATCTGGCGGCCGACGGTTTTCTGAGAACAGAAGACGGAACGTCCTTTGTTTCGATCCGTTTGCCCGATGAGAACGACGTCGCGGCGGGATGGCAGCGGCTTCACAAGTCAGGGCTCTTCGACAGCGCCACGTGGGACCAGTTGCGCGGATGGTGCGAGCAGATTGCCGATGTTCTCACGGGGCTGAGAAGTCCGCTGGAACTTCTCTTTCCCGGCGGGTCATCGTCGCTGGCCACGCAGGTCTATCAGCAGAACCGCTACGTCCACGCAGTGTCGGCCGCGATTCTCGGGCGGCTACGATGTCCGCGCACGTTGCGAATTCTCGAGATCGGAGCCGGCACAGGGGGAACCACGGTTTTTCTGCTGCCGGTGCTGCCGGCCGGCAAGACTCACTACGTGTTCACCGACGTATCGCAATTCTTTCTCAACCATGCGCGCAAGCAATTCGCCGCGAACGACTTCATCAGCTACGGCATCCTCAATATCGAAAATCCTCCGGCCCCGCAGGGATTTGCCGAACAGAGCTTCGATGCGATCTTCGGCGGCAACGTGATGCACGATGCGAAAGACGTGGGAGTCGCGCTCGCGAATGCCAAAGCGATGCTCGCGGCGGGCGCAATCGTGATGCTCGAGGAAGCGACCCGATGGCGCCGCTTTTTCGACATCACCGTCGGCCTGATCGAGGGTATCGGCCGCGTCGCCGACGATCGCGCCGGCGCCGACGCGCCGTTCTTTTCCGTCGATCAATGGGAAGCGGCGTTTCGCAAGGCGGGCTTCGTGCGGTTTGCCGCATTTCCCTCCGCCGCGGACGCCGGCACTCACGTGCTTCTCGCCGCCACCGGCCCGGTTCATCCCCGCGGCGACACCAGGGTCCCGCTCGATTCGGATCTGCTGCGGAGCTTCTCGCGCGACCATCTGCCCGACTACATGGTGCCGTCGGCCTTTGTGATCCTCGACGACTTTCCCTTGAGCGCCAACGGCAAGGTTGACCGCAAAGCTCTTCCGCTGCCCGACGTTTCGTCCCGCGCCGCCTCGCAGACCTTCATCGCTCCGGTAACTCCGGCACAACGGACAATCGCCGCAACGTGGTCCGAGGTGCTCGGAGCCGCCGAGGTCGGAATCAACGATAACTTCTTTGAGCTCGGCGGAGATTCGCTCCTGGCCGTGCGAGTCTTGAGCCGCGTGCGGCAGGAGCTTGGCGTGGAAATTGATCTGGCCCGATTCCTCGAAATCCCCACCGTTGCGAACCTGGCGGCATTTGCTGAAGCCGGCGCAAAGCCCGCGGCCTCGTCGCCTGCGGTCTGAGCGCCTTCGGGAATACACGATGGAGCCAAGCCGCACCATTCATCGGCCGCGACCCAACCCGAGGGCGTCGGCGCGCCTGTTTTGCATCCCCTACGCGGGCGGCACGGTGAACATCTTCCGCACCTGGCCGTTGTCTCTGCCGCGTCACGTCGAGTTCTGCGCGATCGAACTTCCGGGGCACGGCGCGCGGATGCGCGAGCCTTCGATCGCGGATTGTGAAAACCTGGTGAAGCGGCTGGCGATCGAGATGAGCGCGATGACCGATCTGCCGTTCGCTCTATACGGCCACAGCATGGGCGCCCTGGTCGCATTCGAGCTTGCGCGCGAGCTGCGCAGGACAGGCCGCAAGGTTCCGATCTATCTGATCATTTCCGGATTCGGCGCGCCGGAACTCAGCACCCGAGGACCGCAGACCGCTCATCTTCCGGACGACCAGTTTATCGAGGCTCTGCGAAAGCTCGAGGGTACGCCGCCCGAGGTGCTTGCGAATCGGGAGCTGATGCAGTTGATGCTGCCGATTCTGCGCACCGACTTCGCAATCGTCGAGAAATATCTTTGGCGCGAGGAACCGCCGCTGCAATCCGGAATAGTCGCGTTCGGCGGCGCGCATGATTCCTCGGTGCCGCGCGAGCATCTGGAAGCATGGCGCGCGCACACCGCCGGCGATTTCGCGATCCGCCTGATTCCCGGCGGCCATTTCTTCATCCACAGCGCCGAGCCGCTCTTTTTGGGCGTGATGAGCGAGGAGCTGCAGCGCATCTTCGCCGCAGGATGACCCATGCTGTCGTTCGAGGAATACGCGGCCCGCGACGGCCTTGCGCTGGGCGCGATGGTGAACAAGGGCGAGGTGGCGCCATCCGAGCTCCTCGAAGCCGCGATCGCGCGCGCGGCGGCCGTAAATCCGAAAATCAACGCGATCGTGTACGAGTTTCACGATCTCGCGCGCGAGATGGCGCGCGCTCGCGGAAGCGGCAACGCGCCGTTCGAGGGCGTTCCCTTTTTGCTCAAGGACATTCTCGGCGATCTCGCCGGTGTTTCCACCCGCTTTGGAAGCCGCTACGCACCGGCGGTCCCGGCGACCGCCGACGCGGAATTGGTGGCGCGCTTCAAGCGCGCGGGGTTCGTGCCCTTCGGCAAGACCAATGTTCCGGAGTTTGGATTGCCGCCGATAACGCAGCCGGTATTGTACGGACCCGCGCGCAATCCGTGGAACCTGGATCTGATCACCGGAGGATCGAGCGGGGGCGCAGCCGCCGCGGTCGCCGCGGGAATCGTCCCGGTTGCGCACGCCAACGATGCCGGCGGATCCATTCGCATCCCCGCCGCATGCTGCGGGCTGGTCGGCCTCAAGCCTACGCGCGGACGCAACTCTCTGGCGCCGCGGATGGGTGAAGCGTTTGGCGGATTGCTCGCCGAGCACGTCGTCACGCGCACCGTGCGCGACAGCGCCGCCACGCTCGATGCGACTCATGGGCCGATGCCGGGCGATCCGTACTTTGCTCCGCCGCCGCATCGCACGTTCCTGGAGGAAGTGTCGCGGCGGCCGCGCGGACTGAAGATCGCCTTTTCAACCCGCACCCCCGCCGGCGCACCCGTGCATCCGGTCTGTGCCCAGGCGGTCACCGAAGCGGCGAAACTGTGCGAAGAGCTGGGCCATCGTGTCGAAGAAGCGTCGCCCATCAACGATCCGACGCTGATTTTTTCATTCATGACCGTTTACGCGTCCGGACTCTCCGCGTCGATCGAGGCGATTCGCCTCACGACCGGCCGCGAGCCCTCGCCGGACACGCTGGAGGCGATGACCTGGAATCTGTACCAGACCGGGAAGTTCGTGACCGCCGCCCAATACCTCATCGCGATTACGCTGCTGCAGCGCGCTTCGCGATCGTTCGCGGAATTTTTCGAGCCATACGATCTCTGGCTCACTCCGACTCTCGGTTCGCCGCCGCTTCGAGTCGGCGAAGTGGACCTTACCCATCCGGCGGCGAGCCTGGGCGATGAGCGAATTGTGAACTTCACCCACTACAATCCGCTGTATAACATCAGCGGCCTGCCCGCGGTCTCGCTGCCGCTCCATCGCGACGAGCGCGGAGTGCCGATCGGCGTGTCCTTCGGTGCGAAGTACGGCGAGGAAGGACTCTTGTTCAGCATCGCCGCCCAGCTCGAAGAGGCGCGCCCCTGGAGCGCGCATTTTCCCGCGTTGTGGCGCGCGACGGCCCGGCCGCCGGCCGGCGGCGAAAAACCATAACCTCCGAGGTTATCGCCCGAACTGTCGCCCGTTGCTACGGTCGGGCCATGGATGTTCATCACGATGGCATGACCGTCGAGCCGGCCGGCTTCGGATCGCTGCTGCGCCGATGGCGCGAGGCGCGCCGCATGAGCCAGCTTCAACTGGCGCTCGAGGCTGAAGTATCCACTCGCCACGTCAGCTATCTCGAAACCGGCAAGGCGGAGCCAAGCAAAGAGATGATCCTCACGTTGTCAAATGCGCTCGACATCCCGATGCGCGAGCGAAACCTGTTGCTGCTCGCCGCGGGCTACGCGCCGATCTACGGCGAGACCGGACTTGACGACGCGCGGATGGCGCAGGTGCGCGCCGTGGTCGAGGTCATTCTCAAATCCAACGAACCGCGCAGCGCGATCGCGCACGATCATCACTGGAATGTCGTCATGGCCAACGATGCATTCGTGCGGTTCGTCACCATGATGCTCGGAAAGACCCCCGACGGGTTGGCCCCGATGCGGGTGCTGGCGCCGCCGCGGCTCAACCTGCTCCATCTGCTGTTCGATCCCAACGGGACGCGCAAGGTGATCATCAACTGGGAGGACAGCGCCAAATGGCTGCTGAACGAAGCGTATCGCAGGCTGGCGTGGGCGCGTGACGACGCGCTCAGAAACCTCATCTCGGAAATTCTTCGTTATCCCGGAGTCCCATCACGATGGAGCGAGCCCGACCTGGAGAGCCCGCGCGACTTGATCCTGCCGATGGAACTGGACCTGGGCGGCAGGGTCGCGCGGATGTTCAGCACCGTGACCACGGTCGCCACGCCGCACGATGTGACCCTGCAGGAACTTCACGTCGAGGTCTTCTATCCGGCGGATGCCGAGACCGAAGCGGTCCTTGCCGAATACGAAACAAAGGTCAGAGAAACGTTCGGTCAGACCGAAGCGAATCGCAGGAAATAGGAGAATCGCAATGAACAATCGCAGCACCGCCGAAGTCATCGATCGATTCAACGACGCGTTTCAGCGCCACGACCCGTCGCTGCTGACCGATCTGATCGCGGAGAATTGCGTCCTCGAGAACACGCAGCCGGCGCCCGACGGTTCGCGCCACGTCGGACGCGAGCAATGCCTCGCGCTCTGGCAATCCATCGCGACCGCCGCCAATACGCACTTCGATCTGGAAGACGTCGAAGTCGCGGGCGAGCGCGCAATCATCCGATGGCGCCTGTGGTGGGGCGAAAACGCGAACGAGTCGGTGCGCGGCGTCAACCTGATGCGAGTAAAAGACGGCCTGATCGTCGAAGGGATGGGCTACGTCAAAAGCGCGTAGCACGCCGTCCTTCCGTTCGCGCCGCAAAGGCGGCGCCGGAATCTCGATCAATCGAAGCTGGCCAGCATCAGGAAGACCGGCAGGCGCGTGAAGCCTTCCTTGCGCCAAAACTCGGCGCTTCGCTCGGTGACCGTGACCGCGGTGCCGGGAGCGCCGCGGCGGCGGAACTCGCGGCCAATCCGGCGGACCAGCTCGCGTCCGATTCCTCGGCGTTGATGATCCGGATGGACGGAAAGCAGATGAATCAGAGCGCGGGCGCCGTCATAGATTCCGCGCACAAATCCGATTGGACGAGAGTCGTCTTCAGCGACGAGAAAGACCACGGCGGGACACGCGGCCGCTCTCTTCATGCTCTCCGGAGCTTCGACCTCGGGATGGTCGTATTGGCCGTTGCGCGAAAGGATCTCTACAAGGTCGGGAGCGTCGGTGTCCTTGAACGGACGAATCTGAAGCGCCATCCAGATCTCCTCCGATGCCGGACGTGGAATTCTCGCGCGAAAACGCCGGCGCTACATACGTGAAAATGCGCGCAAAACCTTATCAATCGGTCATCCGTTTCTCAATCGT
This sequence comes from Pseudomonadota bacterium, assembly GCA_021323675.1. Taxonomy (GTDB): domain Bacteria; phylum Desulfobacterota; class Binatia; order Binatales; family Binataceae; genus JAFAHS01. Next base: position 8,683 of record JAJPKP010000070.1, read on the forward strand.
TTGTGTGGACGTATTGCGTCCATCGACAGCGGCGCCCGACTGTTGTAAAGGACGCACACCTGAACAGGAACGGAGTTTCTTCGATGGGATTGCAAGTCGTCGGTGCCGGTTTCGGCCGAACTGGAACGCTCTCGCTCAAGAATGCGCTCGAGAAGATCGGGTTCGGTCCCTGCTATCACATGATGGAGGTGTTCCCGCGGCCGGAGCATGTCGCGATGTGGCACCGGCTCGCATTCGAGAATCAAATCGACTGGGACGTCCTGTTTCGCGACTTTCGCTCCACGGTCGACTGGCCGGCCGCGCGCTGGTGGCGGGAGATCGCCGATCACTTCCCCGATGCGAAGGTGCTGCTGTCCGTGCGCGATCCGGAAGCCTGGTACAAGAGCATGAGCGATACCATCTATCCTCCCATGAAGCATGCCGCGCCCGAAAGCGCGCCGGAGCTTGTGAGGATGCAAAACGCGATGGTGCGCAAGGCGATCCTTGCCGAGACCTTTGACAATCGGTTCGAAGACAAGGCACACGCAATCGAGGTCTTCAAGCGGCACATCCAGGAAGTTCGCGACATGATCGATCCCGCTCGGCTGCTGGTATTCGATGTGCGCGAAGGATGGGGGCCGCTGTGCCGCTTCCTTGGAGTGCCGGTGCCGAACGAGCCATTCCCCCGCCTCAACGACACGGCATCGACGCAAGCGTTGATCAATCGGATGCGCGAGGCGGTCAAGCTCGGCTGATTCCTGGCGAATCCTGCCGGCTCAATGCGTCAGGGCGATTGCGGACGGTTCGCTATGCGCGTTGGCCGGATTTCCCGAAGGCACTCTCTGCTTCAGGCACGCGCCATGCGGTACGGAGCACGCGCTTCCGATCGCGAACACTTCGACGGCAGCGCCGCCGCGATCGATCGCATACAGGAAGCGGTGCTCGGGGTCGGCGACGGCAACTGTTGGTGCCGATGGTGCGTTCGCAGCGGCGCCGGCCGCCGTGGACAGCACCGCGGCTGCGCTGCCGTCCGATGACGGCGGGACAAGCAACTCTCCGATTCCCGAGCGCATCATCCGCGCGGCGCCGGGCGCTCCGGCGGAATTCGCGGATGAAAGCTCGCGAACGAAAGCGAGCTTTCCGTCCTTGACGGAAAATTGCGCGACGGTCCCATCCGCCGCGTCCACCGCATACAGCGAGTTATCTTCGCCGCTCAGGATCAATGTGTCAGGGCGCACGATGGCGGCCGCCTCACCGCTGTTGCGAAGCGCGCCCGACGAATCCACGGAAAAACCATAGACAACTCCGCCGGCGGCGTCGCCCGCATAAACATGGTCGCCTGACCAATCGGCCGCGAGTGCCGAAGGTTGGGAGTCGCCGGGGAACGCGAACGACGCCGCGGGCTCGAGCGCGTCGCTGTTCGCGTCAATTCGATATGTCGTCAGCGTGCCTCTACGGCTGTTCGTGGCAAACAAAATATTGCCCGCGCGAGCGACCGCCAGCGCATCCGTGCCGCCGTCCGGGGCGTTGCTCACCGCGGGCGGATCCATCGGGGTCAAAGCTCCGGAAGCGGAAACGTTGTATTGATAGATCTTCCCGTCCGCGTTGTTGGCGACGTAAACCGCGCGATTGTCGGGCGCCACCGCGATTCCTTCAGGTCCATTTCCCGCGCCCGCATCGGCCGTGCCCGCCAGGGTCAGATTGCCCGTGTTGGTGTCGCGCGCAAACGCCGACACCGTCGCATCGCCATTGTTCGTGACAAACGCGAGCGCCTGCACGGACGCGCTCGCAGTTGCCGTCGGCGTTGCGGTTGCGCTAGCGGACGAGGTCGAGGTCGCCGTGGCCGTCGTGGTTCCGGAAGAACTGGAAGTCGGGGCCGGCGGGTAAATCGACCGCCCGCACGCGGTGCTGAACACCGTCGCGGCGAGCAAAGCTGGAGGAATGATCGGGATGATGCGCCGGAGGTTCATTGGCCTGATGCCTTCATCCGCTGCGTGTGAACAACGATTAACATCGCGCGGCCGCCCGCGCATCGAGCAGGCGGCCTGCTGCCTGCTAGTTACGCTCGAGGACAAGGCTGGTTACAACCCAGCTCGTTTTCATCTAAAGCAAAGAATACCGGATGCCATCAATCGTTGCCTCGTTTATATCGGGCGTTGTCTCGATTACGTCGGGCAAAGTCGGCTTTTCCCGGCCCCGTATGTTCAGAATGATGCGTTTGAAGGCTGGGCTCTGCGCAGGCGAGGCGCTAAGCTCAGACCCCGACCGTATCGCACTCGAGGACGCCTATGGGCACGGAATCAGAAAAAAATGGTGACCGGCGCGCGATCAGCCCGGCCAGGTTCTCGCACGCGGTTCTGCGCACCGCCCGGCTTAAGGAAATGACCGAGTGGTATCAGACCGTACTGAACACCGAAATCCTGTATCGGAACGATTTCATCGTGTTCATGACGTTCGATGACGAGCATCATCGCATCGCTCTGATAGGAGGGCGGGGACTCGCGGAGAATTCCAGGCGCGGCGCCGGTCTCGACCATCTGGCGTTCTTCTACGCAACGATGGGTGAATGGATCGCGACTTACGAACGCCTCAAAGCGGGCGGCATCACTCCCCGCGTATGCGTCCATCACGGCATCACGATGTCGCTGTACTATCGCGATCCCGACAACAACGGAGTCGAGCTGTCGATTGATGCGGTTGAAAAGTCGCGATGGCACGAGTGGATGCGCGACTATCTGGGCCGCAATCCGATCGGCGCGCCGCTCGATCCCGACGAGATCGCGCGGAAGTTCCACGCGGGAGTTCCCGAGACGGAACTCCTGCGGCAACCCGCGGGTGAACTCAAGCCTGAAGACCTGCGCCGCCTGACCGAGTAACGGGCGATCGCGGGCCCATGGTCCTCGCCCGCAGGCCGATAGGGATCTTCGCTTCGCGGCGCCGATTAGTGCTGGCTTGGCCGTCCGGCTCGCGACTTGACTACGGTTTCCGTCAGGCGCGCGCCGAGAGCGTCGTCGGCTTTGCGAAAATGCGAGATCGCCCTTTCGACTATGTCGTCGCGGCTGACCGCGGAGAGGCTAGCGGCGATCCGATTGATGACGCGGCTTCGTTCCTGCTCGCTCATCAGCCGATACAGCAGTCCGGCCTGGGTAAAGTCGTCGTCTTCCGGATGGTGTTCGGGCGGCTGGCTGCGCGCGATTCCGTGCACCTCGCTCGGCGCCCATAGCGGTTCTCCGCTCTCCCGGGGCCCGTCGAAGCTGTTGGGTTCGTAGTTAACCGCCGGCCCGCCGTTGCCATCGACGCGCAGAGCGCCGTCGCGCGAATAATTGGACACCGCGACCCTGGGCCGATTCACCGGAATCTGATCGCTGTTGATGCCGAGGCGATGGTTTTGCGCGTCGCGGTAGATGAACAGCCGCGCCTGGAGAATCCGATCGGGCGAGGGGCCGATGCCCGGCACAAAATGGGACGGGTTGAAGGTCGCCTGCTCGACCTCGGCGAAGTAGTTTTCAGGATTGCGGTTCAATACCAGCTTGCCCGCTTCGATCAGCGGATAGTCGCGGTATCGCCACACCTTGGTGATATCGAAGGGATTGATTCGATACTTCGCGGCGTCGGCCGCCGGCATGATCTGCATCTTCAGCGTCCACGAGGGATGCTCGCCGCGCTCGATGCTGGCAAAGAGATCGCGCTGGCAATAGTCGGGATCCTCACCCGCCAGCCGCGCGGCCTCCTGGTCGTCAAGGCATCGGATGCCCTGGTCGGTCTTGAAATGATACTTGACCCAGAACGCCTCGCCGCGCGCGTTCATCCATTGGTAGGCGTGCGAGCTGAAGCCGTCCATGTGGCGCAGGCTCGCGGGGATACCCCGATCGCCGAACACCCAGATGAACATGTGCGTCGCTTCCGGCGACCACGAGAAGAAGTCCCACGCATTGTCGGGCTCCGGCACGTTGGTGCGCGGGTCGCGCTTCTGCGAATGCACGAAGTCCGGAAACTTCATCGGGTCGCGGATGAAAAAGATCGGGGTGTTGTTGCCGACCAGGTCGTAGTTGCCTTCCTCGGTGTAGAACTTGAGCGCGAAGCCGCGCGGATCGCGCACCGTATCGGCGGATCCTTTTTCGCGGCTCACGGTCGAAAGCCGCGCAAACACTTCGGTGCGTTTGCCGCGCGCCGACAGAAACCCGGCTTTGGTCCATCGCGTCAGATCGGCGGTCACTTCGAAATAGCCGTATGCGCCCGCGCCCTTCGCGTGCACCACCCGCTCCGGAGTGCGCTCATGCGCGAAGCGCGAAAGCTTTTCCAGCAGATGATGGTCCTGCAGCAGAAGCGGACCGCCGGAGCCGGCGGTCTGCGAATGCTGATTGTCAGCGACCGGCGCCCCGGTTTCGGTGGTCAGAATTTTGCCGCTCTTCATGTAATCGTCCGCCTGGTTTAAACGGCTCGGCCGGCGCCGCGCCTTTTCATTTGCCCGCGAAAAATGCGCGCAGACGATCGCACGCGAGCGCGATCGCGCCGCGCGTCGCGGGGGTTTCCGCAATCGCGTTGAGCAGCACGAAATCGTGGATCGTGCCGTGGAACCTGACCGCGGTCACCCGCACCCCCGCCTCGATCAGCTTGTGCGCGTATGCTTCGCCCTCGTCGCGCAGAACGTCGAACTCGCCGTTGATCACCAGCGCGGGCGGCAGGCCCTGAAGCTGCTCAACCGTCGCCTGCAGGGGCGATACCGTCGGCTGGTTGCGCGCGCTCACGTCCGGAAGATACTGGTCCCAGAACCACTTCATCGCACCCAGCGTCAGGAAATGCTCGGTCGGGAATTGCTTGTACGATTCGGTGTCGAACCGCGCGTTGGTCACCGGATAGAAAAGCACCTGGTAGCCGATCTTCGGGCCGCCGCGCTGCTTTGCGAGCATCGTGACCGCCGCGGTCATGTTCCCGCCCACGCTGTCGCCCGCCACCGCGATTCGCGAGGGATCGAGATTCAGCGATTTGCCGTTCTCGGCCACGTACTTGAGGACCGCGTATGATTCCTCGATCGCGACCGGATATCTCGCCTCGGGCGATCGCGTGAAGTCCACGAACACAATCGCGGCGCCGGTCCCGTTCACCAGATCGCGCATCAGGCGGTCATAGATGTTCTTGTCGCCGAATACCCATCCCGCGCCGTGGGTATATACGATCGGCGGCAGCGGCTGCCTGCTTCCCTGCGGGCGCAGGATGCGGATGCCGACCTCGCCTTTGGGGCCGCCGGGGATGGTCCGGTCTTCGATGTCGGCGGGCAGTTTGTTTACCGCAACCTCCTGCAGCCGGGTGAAAGCCGCCCGTCCTTCGGCGACCGGAATCTCGTAAAGAGCGGGTCCTTTCTGGGCATTCAGCGTTTCCAGGAATTTGCGGGTAACCGGTTCGATTCCGCGACTCAATTCAGCCATAGGTCACTCCCTTTTTCTCCCGGAAGATGGGGGAGCCTTGTACGCCCCTCCTCAGGTGACCCCGAGGTGAAGGCAGTTGGATGATTCCTTTGGTTAGTTCGCCCTGGCAGCGGAAACACTTGGGCCTCGCCGATAGTCTGCAACCGTGCCACGGATCGGGCAATCGGCAATCTTCCTCTACATCGAGCAAACTGTCGCAATTTCATCGAACCGCAACCCGGCTGGCTCGAACTTCATCGCCCGTTTACACTCTCGCAGTCCGTCTGTTTGAAAAACGGCGCCATTTGACGGAGAAAGTCCCTATGCCACGACCGCAGTTCGAAATTGACAAAGACGGAGGAATCGAGGCGCGCTTCCTGATTCTTCAAGTGCCTGAGCCGCGCGCCAACGCGTCCGCGGTGCTTCGCCGGCTGGGCGAGCTGCCGGCGATCACCGAACGCCTGGCGGCGATCGACCGCGGCGCCGCCCTCGCCTGTGTAGTCGGCTTCGGCCCGGAATTCTGGGACGTGATCTCTCCGTCGCGCCGGCCGGCCGCGCTGGGCCAGTTCCAGCCGATCCAGAGCGGCAGCCGAAACGCGCCCGCCACCGGCGGCGACGTGATGCTTCACATCATGTCGAACCGAGCCGACTTGAGCTATCAGCTCGCTTTCGATCTGACGGGTGTGCTCGGCGACTCGGCGAAGGTCGTCGATGACGTCCGCAGCATGCACTATTTCGAATCGCGCGACCTCACCGGGTTTATCGACGGCACCGAAAATCCGAAGGGCGCCGAGCGATCGGCGGCGGCGCTGATCGGCGACGAAGACCGCGAATTCGCCGGCGGCACCTACGTCTACAATCAGCGTTTCATCCACGACCTCAGGAAATGGGCGACGCTCAAGCCCGGCGACCAGGAGAAGATCATCGGCCGCACCAAGCCCGACAGTATCGAATTGTCCGACGAGGAGAAGCCGCCCACCGCGCATATCAGCCGCGTGGTGATAGAAGAAAACGGCGAAGAGCTGCAGATCGTCCGGTACAGCTTTCCCTACGGTACGGTCAACGAAGCGGGCCTGATGTTTATCGCGTACACGCGCGATCTCGCGGTTCCGCAAAAGATGCTGCGGCGGATGATGGGCGCGGCGGGCGACGGCGTTCACGACCGCCTGCTCGAGTTCACGCGGCCGGTATCCGGCGCGCATTTCTTCGCGCCGTCAGCGGAGATGCTTTCGAAGCTTACGTCGGGCGCTCGCGGCTGACGCTCAAAAGCGCCGGCAAGCCATCGCACGCATCACGCGCTCGCGCGCCATCCCCACGGCGGCTTCGCGCGGCGTCACCTTGCGTTCGCGCATCGCATCCAGCACCGCGCGGACGTTGCTGCGGATTTTTTCCTCGATTGTCTGCATCGCCTGCGAGTGGGTGCCGCCGTGATATTCAACCGACGCGCAGATGACGCCGCCCGCGTTCGCGATGAAATCGGGCAGCGACAGCACGCCGCGCTCATGCAGCCGGCGTTCCGCGTCGAGCGAGATCGGGATGTTCGCGCCCTGCAGAATCAGCCGCGCGCGAATCGAATCCACGTTGGCCATCGTGATGACGTCGGGGCGCGCCGCTGGAATCCAGATATCGCAATCGACCCCGACGATCGCGTCGCGTTCCATCCGCTGCCCGCCCGCGAACTCGCCGACCGATCGCCCCTGCCGCTGAAACGCGATCAGCGCTTCGAGGTCGAGGCCCGATGGATTGATGATTGTTCCGCGCGAGTCGGCGGCCGCGACCAGCGCCGCGCCGCGCGCCGCGAGAAAGCGGGCAGCATGCCTGCCGACCGCGCCGAAGCCCTGCACCGCGACGCGCGCGCCCGCGATTTTCACATCGCAGAAACCCTGCGCAACTTCGGCGGCGATCGCAAGGCCGAAGCCGGTCGCGCCGATCTCATCGAGCGGAATTCCGCCCAGCTCCGCGGGCAGCCCGGCGGCGCGGCCGGTCTCGTCGTAAACCCACGCCATCGTGCGCTCGTCGAGGCCCATGTCGGGTCCGGTGATGTAGTCGCGAAGGTCGCGGATCGCGTGCGCAAACGCGCGCAGAATCGATTCCTTGCTGGCCGCGGGCATCCGGGGATCGGCGGCGATCACCGACTTCGCTCCGCCGTGCGGCAGCCCGGCCGCCGCGTTCTTCATCGTCATCGCACGGGCAAGCCGGGCGCATTCCCGCAGCGTAACGTCCGGCGCCATCCGGCATCCGCCCAGCGCCGGACCGGCGGCGGTATTGTCGATCACCAGCATCGCGCGAAGCCCGACCTTCGCATTGTAGATCGCGATCACTTTTTCCGGGCCAAGGTCGTCGGCAAACTGGAACATCTCGTTCATGCGATTTCCGCCTTCCTCAGTTCTCGTCGATCATCATGATGAAACCGGCCGGGCATTCGTGGGCGCAGATGCCGCAGCCTTTGCAATGTTCGTAATCGAAGACGTAGCGGTCTCTTCCGGGCGGAGCGCCCGCGAGCTTAAGGACGGAGTTATCGGGGCACAGCGTCCAGCAATTGTCGCAAGCCATGCATTCGCCGCATGAAAAGCATCGCTCCGCTTCCGCATGCACGCCGGCTTGCGAGATCGATGATTCGATCTCGTTGCCGGCGGACCGCTCGGAAGCGCTGAGAATCGGCGCCGCGGCGCGAGGCGCATGGTCGAAGTAGGAGAGATTGAGATGGCGATATGCGATTGGCTCGATGACCGCTTGCTCGGGCGGCGCGGTTCCCCGCAGGTATGCTTCGATTGCGCGCGCCGCGCGGCGCCCGTCACCGATCGCGCCGCTTACCGTTCCCGCCGCTCCGCACGCATCGCCGCCCGCAAATATTCCCGCATGGTCCGCGAGGCGGCCAAAACGATCGGCGTGAAAGAACGGTCCCCTGCCGATCACGCTCTCGAAGCCGGCTGAATTGACTTCCTGGCCGATCGCCGGAATTACTTCGTCGGCCTTTAGAATCGTCTCAGTTCCTTCGAAGGCGACAAGCCTGCGGCCGCGGCCGGAATCATCCATCTCCCGCATATGAACCATCTCGACGGCTTCGAGCTTTTCGCCGCGCATGATCAGGCGGCGAATTCCGCGATGGTCGTGGATGATCACGCCCTCTTCGACGGCCTGGCGAATCTCGCGCGCCACCGCCGACATCGCATCCGGGACCGCCGCTGCGCCGGGCAGTGCCTGAAAGGTGATCACGTGGACTTCAGTTGCACCGGCGAATTTCAGCACGCGCGCGAGATCGATTGCGGTATTTCCGCCGCCGACGATCGCGATTTTCCCCTTGACGGGAAGATCGCCGACCGAAGTCCAGCTCTTCAGCAGATCGAGGCCGTAGCGCATGCGGGCCGGTTCGGCGCCGTCGGCCGACCATCTTCGCGGTCGTTCCGCGCCGGGCGCGAGAAAGACGGCGCGATAGTCGGCGCGCAGCTCTTCGATCGAGATATCGCGTCCGATGCGCTTGTCCGGGCGGAAGTCGATTCCCGCCGCGATCACGCGCTCGATCTCGCGGTCGAGAATCGTGCGAGGCAGGCGATAGGGCGGCAGCGCGCTGCGCAGCAATCCGCCCGCCGCCGGCTGCGCGTCGAACAGGACGGGTTTGATGCCGCGCTTCAGCAGATGATAGGCGGCTGACAATCCGGCGGGGCCGGCGCCGACAATCGCCGCTGCGGGCGCATCGCCGCCGGGAGCGCCGACGGGATAGTCCCATCCCGCTTCGATTGCGCGATCGCCGAGAAAGCGTTCGATGCTGTGAATGGCGATTGGTTCGTCGTATTGCCCGCGATTGCATCCGGTTTCGCACGGATGGTGGCAGACGCGGCCGGTAATCGCCGGCAGCGGATTTGCCTCAACCAGTTTTTCCCACGCCGCCCGCAGGTCGCCATCCGCCGCCGCGCCAAGATACGCGCGCGGATTCTCTCCGGCGGGGCACGAAGTTTCGCAGGGAGCATGGCGGCCGCGATGCTCGGGGCGCGCAAGGCGCCATCCGCCGGTGTTGAATTCGAGGGAACTGGCGGCGCTCGCGAATCCGCCGCGTGTCATGGTCGTCATGATGCGCTCCTACGACCAGCGCATGCCGCCGCGCCGGACGGTGTCGGCTCCTTCGCTGTCGCGTGGATGAGGCTCGTCGGCGCGAAGCCCATAAACCTCGATATTGTGATCGGCAAGCTCCTGCAGATGCTGCAGCTCTTCGCGCGCTTCGCGCGAATCCTCGAACAGATGCTGGAAGCGGTCCTGCAATCGCAGATAATCCGCGACCGGCCGCACCTCGCGGATCTTCATCACGCCGGCCACCACGCCCCGCTCCATCTCGACGATCGGAAAGAAACCGGTCTGCACCGCCAGGCGCGCTACCTCGATACTGTCCGCGCCGTCGTGGCCCCACCCGAGCGGGCACGGCGAATGGACCAGCAGGAATGCCGCGCCCTCGATCTCGATGCCGCGGCGGACCTTCGCGCGCAGGTCGGACGGATACGCCACGGTCGCGGTCGCGGCGTACGGGATGCGATGCGCTCCGATGATCGCGAGCAGGTCCTTCTTCAGATGCCGCTTGCCCATCCGCGTCTCGCCGCGCGGCGAGGTCGTCGTCATCGCGGCGTGCGGAGTCGAGCTCGAACGCTGCACGCCCGTGTTCATGTAAGCCTCGTTGTCGAAGCAGACGTAGAGCACGTTGTGATTGCGCTCGAGCATCCCCGAGAGCGATTGGAGGCCGATGTCGAAGGTGCCGCCGTCGCCGCCCATCACGACCACCTTGGTCTGCCGCCCCTGGGCCTTGAGCGCGGCTTCAATTCCCGATGCGACCGCGGGGGCGTTTTCGAACAGCGAGTGAATCCAGGGGACGCGCCAGGAACTTCGCGGCCACATGCTCGTGAACACTTCAAGGCATCCGGTGGCGTTCGCGATGATCGCGTCCGGGCCGATCGCTTCGGTCACAAGCCGCGCTCCGAGCGCCTGGCCGCATCCGGGGCACGCCATGTGGCCCGCATCGAGTCCGCGAAACGCGGGCTGCTGATGATGAAGCGCGGCGACGGAGATGCCTTCCCGCTTTGGTTCCATCCTAACGGTCCTCTTCGGCTACTTTGGAGGGATCGACATCGACGATCGAAAAACGCACCGGAGGCCTGGCTTTTGCCGCGGCGATCAGATGCGGGTAGAGCTCGAGCGGCATGTCCCTGCCGCCGAGCCCCGCGGCAAAGCCATGGACGCGCGGCGGAGATTGCATTTCCGACAAGGCCGCGCGCACTTCGGCGGAGACAATTCCGATTCCGCCCGGCGAAAGCGCGCGTTCCAGCACGATCAGATCCGAGAGTCCCGCGCACGCTTTCTGCAGCGCATCGGCCGGAAACGGACGCATCGATCGCAGTTTGATGAGCTTGACCGGACCAAGCTCCGGATATTCGTCGCGCGCATCCAGCAGCGTTCCGATCACCGAGCCAATCGACAGGATCGCGATGCGCGCATCGGAGGGGCCATCCACCGACACCAGGCCGCCGCATCGCCGGCCGAAGGCCGCTTCAAAGTCGGCGTCCGCCGCAACAATCTCGTCCTGCGCGCGAAGCAGCGCGCGATGATGCGCGTAGCGCGCCTCGGTGTAGTACTCGGGAGGAACCACGGTTCCGATGCTCCGCGGATGCATCGGGTCGAGCGCGCGCTCGAATCGATACGGCGGAAGAAACGCATCCACTTGTTCCTGCGCGGGGATTTCGAGCGGCTCGAGCGTATGGGTCAGCGTGAAGCCGTCCATGCATACCATCACCGGCAACTCCGTTCGCTCGGCGATCCGGTACGCCTGGATTGTGGTGTCGATCGCTTCCTGGTTGTCGGCGCAGTAAAGCTGAATCCATCCCGCGTCTCGCATCGCCATCGAATCCTGCTGATCGTTCCAGGCCGAGACCGGCGCTCCGACCGCGCGATTCGCGCAGGTGAGCACGAGCGGGATGCGAAGGCCCGCGATGTTGTACAGCACCTCGGTCATCAGCAGGATTCCCTGCGCCGAGCTTGCGGTGTACGCGCGCGAACCGGAGGCGGCCGCGCCCAGCACGACCGAAGCGGCGGAGAACTCGCTTTCGACGCTGACCAGCTCGCATCGCAGCGCGCCGTCCGCGATGAATCTGGCGAGGTTCTCGACGATATGGGTCTGCGGCGTTATCGGATAGGCGGCGATGACCTGCGGGCGGCATAGCGCCACCGCGCGCGCGACCGCGGCCGAACCCTCGATCGCTTCAAGCATCGCCGCGCTCCTTCCATGCGCCCGCGATGACGCGCAGCGCCGCCGCGCGCATCAAGGCGACGTTGCGCCGCTGCTCTTCGCCCGCAAAGCGGCGAACGATCACCGCTTCGAGCGCATCGAGCGGGAGCAATTCGGTCAGGGTGAGCAACGCCGCGAGCAGCGCGGTGTTTGGAATCGGCTCGCCCAGAATCTCCGCCGCCATCGCGCTTGCCGGAATCGTCGCGATATTCACTTCCGGCGCGGAAAGGCCGAGTTCGCCGGGCGTCCTCGGTGAATTGACCAACACGCCCGCACCCGGCCGCAAGCCCTGCAACGCTCCGCCGTCATGCAACAGTCCCCGATCCTGGACGATCACGTAATGCGGCTCGCGCACCAGGCATCGCCGCCGCACCGGCCGATCGCTGATTCGGACGAACGATGCGACCGGTGCGCCGCGCCGCTCCGGCCCGAACGTGGGGAACGCCTGCGCGAAGCGGCCCGCTTCGAAAGCGGCACGGGCGAGCATATACGCGGCCACGACATTTCCCTGACCGCCCCTGCCATCGATCCGTATCTCGGTCATGGCCGGCACAAGCAGATGAGGCAGCAACTAGTGTGCCGTGGCGATACAGCGGCATTTGCGAGCCCGAGATTCTCCGCGGCGGTGCGCAAGTGTCGCCTTTGGACACATCCCGTTCGATGTTCATCGGCCGCGGCGGATACAATTGTGATTTCAGATGCAGTCGCGCAAAGGCTAAGCTGTAGCCGGTTGCGAAAAAGCCGGAGTACCCAAGGAGAAGCTGATGCCGCGCTGGTATGAAGACAACTCGAAATCCATCGGTCATACACCGCTGGTCAGGCTGAATCGCGTCATTGACGGCGGCCGCGCGACGGTCCTCGCAAAGATCGAAGGGCGCAATCCGGCTTATTCCGTCAAATGCCGCATCGGGGCCGCGATGGTCTGGGATGCGGAGAAGCGCGGCCTGCTCGGTCCGGGCAAGGAGCTGGTCGAGCCAACCAGCGGCAACACCGGTATCGCGCTCGCTTTCGTGGCGGCGGCGCGCAGAATTCCGCTCACGCTCACGATGCCGGACACGATGAGCATCGAGCGGCGCAAGCTGCTGATCGCCTACGGAGCGAAACTCGAACTGACACCGGGATCGCGCGGGATGAACGGCGCGATCGCCAAGGCCGAGCAAATCGTCGAATCCGATCCCGCGCGCTACGTGCTTCTGCAGCAGTTCAAGAATCCCGCAAATCCCGCGATCCACGAAGCCACCACCGGCCCTGAAATCTGGGAAGACACGGACGGAGCGATCGATATCTTCGTGTCGGGCGTCGGCACCGGCGGCACCATCACCGGCGTGTCGCGCTACATCAAGCGCACCAAAGGAAAACCGATCATTTCAGTTGCCATCGAGCCGACGGGCAGCCCCGTCCTCACGCAAACGCGCGCGGGCCTGCCGCTCCAGCCGGGACCGCATCAGATCCAGGGTATCGGAGCCGGGTTCGTGCCCGACGTGCTGGACATGTCGCTGGTGGATGAGATCGAGCAGGTCAGCAACGACGAGGCGATCGAATACGCGCGCAGGCTCGCGCGCGAAGAGGGGATAATCGCCGGCATCTCGAGCGGCGCGGCGGCGGTCGCGGCGCGAATCGCAAAGCGCCCCGAGCACGCGGGCAAAACCATCGTCGTGGTGCTGCCCGACTCGGGCGAGCGCTACCTGAGTTCGGTTCTGTTCGCCGGGATGTTCGACGAAAAGTGAAGCCCGGCGCGACTTCTACCTGCTCGTGAAATTGAAGTTGCGCTCGATGCGCTCGCGCACTTCCTCCATGTGCCGGCAGTACTGGTTGAAGCCGCCGTTATAGTTGCCGTCCTGGCGGCGCTGGAACTCGCCCTCGAAATTGTAATAGCCGGGAGTGCAGTCCTGGTTGCGCGTGGTCTTGCCGCGATGCGCGATTACTTCCTGCACCCACCATTCTTCCGCGTCGCGGGTCACATCGATGGTCTGATAGCCGTTGCGGCGCACGTAGTCGATGCAGGCGGCGATGTGGTCGCCCTGCGCCTGCAGCATGTCGGTCAGGTTGAACTGAAACGACGCCTGGTATCCGCCCATGATGAACAGGTTGGGGTAGCCCTGGGTGTGAATTCCGAGCAGCGTCCGGATTCCGTCGCGATACTTGTCGTTCAGGTCGCGGCCTGCCTCGCCCACAATCCGGTTGTAGATGCCGGTCTTCTGGACCTCGAACCCGGTCGCGTAGATGAGCAGATCGACTTCGTACTGCTTGCCCTCGAACACCGGCCCCTTTTCATTGATTTCGGTGATCCCCTTGCCGTGAGTATCGACCAGATGCACGTTCGGTCGGTTGAAGGTGGGCAGGTACTCGTTATGGAAGCACGGCCGCTTGCACATCAGCATGTACCAGGGCTTTAGCGCCTCGGCGGTGGCCTTGTCCTTGACGGTCTCCTCGATGCGCCGATGAATCCGCATCATCGCGTCGATATTCGCGTTCTCCTGGCGGCGGATTTTCTCCTCGCGCGACATCGCGGCGTAGCGCGCCTTCTGCTCCTCGGTGAGCTGCGGATCCATCCGCGCCTTCGCGCGCCGCTTCGCCTGCCATCCCGGCTTCAGGCTGCGCGCCCATTCAGGATCGGTTTCCCAGTCGTCGCGGATATCGATCGAAGAAGGCGTGCGCTGGAACACGTACAGCTCCTTCGCCTTCTCGCCCAGCTCCGGAATTATCTGGACCGCGCTCGCTCCCGTTCCGATTATCCCCACGACCTTGTCGGCGAGCCGCGTAAGGTCGGCTCCCGTGTATTCGTAGTCCCATCGCGAGGTGTGGAACGAATGGCCCTTGAACGTTTCCATCCCGTTGATCTTCGAGAGCTTCGGCTTGGCCAGCGTGCCGTTGGCGCAGATCACGAAGCGGGCCTTCATGTGATCGCCGCGGTCGGTTTCGAGATGCCACATCTGCTCGGCTTCGTTCCAAACCGTGGAGGTGACGGTGGTCTGGAAGACGGCGAGATCGTAGAGGTTGTATCTTTTCGCGATCGCCTGGCAGTGAGCGAAAATTTCGGGGCCGCGCGCGTAATGGCGCGTCGGCACGTATCCCATCTCATCCAGCAGCGGCAGATAGTCGTATGACACCACGTCGCAGGCCGCGCCCGGATAGCGGTTCCAGTACCAGGTGCCGCCCACGTCCGCGCCGCGCTCCACGATGCGGATGCTTTCGACGCCGCGCTCGCGAAGCCGCGCCGACGTCAGCAGCGCGGAAAATCCGCCGCCGATAAAGAGGCATTCCACCGTGTCGTTGAGCGCAGCGCGAGGAACGACTTTCTCCGCGAACGGATCGATCTCGTACTTCGCCAGCGCGCCGGTCAGGTCCGAGGTGTACTGCGCGGTACCCTCGGGCCGGTACCCGAGCCTGAGATCGCGCTCTTCCGCGAACTTCTTCTTGATCGCTTCGTAATATTCCTGCGGCTTGCGAGGCTTCGCCAGCCCGCTGATCATGCCGAGCGCCGGATTGTCGCCGTGCACCTTATCGTGGGTATCCGCCATATCAGGTCAGCTCCCTTGTCAAGACCGTTTGAGTTTCGTCGATCCGGCCCGCCTATGGCAAGATGCGGCGGATGGCTTCCGCGCGGGATATCGAACGCGAACTCGAAAGCTTCTACCGGGACTATATCGACCTGTTCAACCGCGAGGAGGTCGAGGAGTTTCTCCGCTATTTCGCAAGCCCGTACGTTTCCATCTCGGGCGCGCGCGGCATCAACGTGATCGCGAACGATGCCGGCCACGCGTCCGACTTCCGCCGTATAATGGCGGCGCTGCGGAGCCGCGGATGGGTGCGGTCGGAGATCGTGAAGATCAAGACGTGGGCGATGGACGAGAATGTGGGGATGATTCTCGCCGATGTAATCCGGCGCAAGTCCGACAATTCAATTCTCGAAGAGATCCGCGCCTGCTACCTCGTCCGCCGCGAGGCGCAAGCATGGAAGATCGCGACGATCACCGAGGTAAAACCTCCATTCCGCGGCCCCGGCGACATCGCGAGATGAGCAGCTCCCCGGACCGCATCGGCTACTTCGATTTGCGCTTCAGCCGCGCCTTGCTTTCCGGCGGCCAGATCTCATCGATCTTGTAGAACGCCCTGAATGCCTTCGCGCCCTTGGGCAGCTCCAGCCAGGCGAGCTTGCTTCGCGTGAAGATGTGCACATCCGGCGTGACCGACTCCGGATGGTCGAGCGTGCCGGCGCGCACGAAGTACGCATCGTTGGGCGCGCCGTGGTAGTCGCTCCATACGTAGGTGCCGCATCGCCCGCAGAAGAACACATCATGCGCCTGTCCGGTACCGCCGGCGAGCCGGAAAGATTTCGGAGCCGCAGCGCCGGTAAGCTCGACGAACGCTTTTTCGATCCAGATATTGATCACGAACGCGCTGCCGGTAATCCGCTGGCAATCGCGGCAATGGCACGCATGCACGATCAGCGCATCGGCCGCGAGCCGGTATCGAACCTCCCCGCACGCGCATCCGCCCGCAAGATTCAAAGTTTTCCCGCCCATGTCGCCTCTCCTCGAAGAATTTCGAAGAGGCGTATCACAAAACCCGCAGCGCCGACTTTGCAAAAATTGCTGTTTTGAAAAAAGACTGAATCCGGTCGAAACCCGGCGATGACTCCCGGGTTTGACTCCTCTGGAGCGCCTAACGTATGTTAGGGGCGACAAAGCAAGGAGTCCTGCGATGCCGCATGAATCTCGGCTTTCGTTTTCCCGCGAAGAACTGCTCGCCAACGTTCCCGTCAAACAGCCGCTGATCGTTGGCGGCGTGCGATGCCACGGCGGTTTCGATGCCGACGGCAACTACCATTCGCCGCGCACCCTATGGCGCAATCCCGCCGTGCGCGCCTGGCAGGAGCAGCATCTGCGCACCTCGCCGCTTCCTCTCGTCGAGATTCCCGACGATGCCGTCCCGCCGCATTCCATCAGCGCCGAACAGGCCAAATTTCTGATCCGCGAGGGCGTGCGCGAACCCGTCGTGCGCATCCTCACCGAAATCGCGATCGTCGAAGGATTCGGCGCGATGATCCGCGAGCTGCCGGTCCCGCCGCTCGCTTCGTTTGTCCGCGAAGATGTAACCGCCACCGCGCTCGAGCATCTGACCCGCGGCCTGTTCGAAGCCCACGCCCGCGACGAGGCCGGATGGGAACAGGAGGGCGGCCATCGCCAGATGTGGAATGCGGCCCGCGACGCCGCGCTCTCGAATCCTCACATCTCTCCCGAAATCTTCGCGGAGGTGATGGCGCGGCGCGTGCCCGAGCCCGCGCAGATGTTCCCCGCGCTCGATGCGCCCGTGGAGCGGCTGCTCCGGTTCATGGTGAACGTGCTCGCGATCGAAGTGTTCGCGCGCTCGACCTTCGCCTGGGCCGAAGATGTGCTCTCCGACCCGGCCGTCTCCGACGCGCCCGTGGAGGCCGGCAGCCTCATTCGATACATCCGCTCCGACGAAGCGCCGCACGTTGAATACCTGCGCACCGCGCTTTCCGAAATTTCGGCGCGCACGCTCTATGGCGGCGGCAAGGAGTTTTCCGGCAAGGAAGTCGTCGATGCGCTCATGAACCGGACGCTGCGCGCGATGATTCGCCGCCGCCTCGAAGAACAGCCGGCGAGCATGCGCGACGTAATCCGGCGCACCGCCAAACGCGCCGACGTCGAAGACATCATCGCGCACTACGATGCGCTCGCGACGCCCTGGACCGCGCCCGCGCGCTTCGTGAACTAGTCAGGGCTCGATTCGTTCCATCATCCGCGGGAACGGGATGCATTCGCGGACGTGGTGGATGCCGCAGAGCCATCCCGTCATCCGCTCGATCCCCATCCCGAATCCGGCGTGCGGTACCGAACCGTACCTGCGCAGATCGAGATACCATTCGAACGGCTGAAGCGGCAGGCCGTGGGAGAGAATCTTGTTCCTGAGCGTGTCGTAATCGTCTTCGCGCTGGCCCCCGCCGATAATCTCGCCGTGCCCCTCGGGCGCGAGCATATCGACGCATAGCGCCACCTCGGGACGGGCGGGGTCCTGCTTCATGTAAAAGGCTTTGCACTGGGTGGGGTAGCGATGGACCATCACGGGGCGATCGAATTCGCTCGACAGGACGGTTTCTTCGTCGCCGCCGAAATCGTCGCCCCACTTCACCTCCGCGCCCTTCGCGCGAAGCCGCTCGATCGCCTCGTCGTAGGCGATTCGCGGATACGGCGTTTTCGCGGCGGGCTCGAGTTTGGAGATATCGCGTTCCAGGGTCTTGAGCTCCACGGCGCGCCGCTCGATCACGCGCCCGACAATATACGACACGAAGTCCTCGGCCAGCCGCATGTCGTCGTCGAGGTCGAAGTAGGCGACCTCCGGCTCGACCATCCAGAACTCGGTCAGATGCCGCCGTGTCTTGGATTTTTCCGCGCGAAAGGTCGGGCCGAAGCAGTAAACCTTGCCGAAGGCGAGCGCGCCCGCTTCCGCATAAAGTTGGCCGCTCTGGGTCAGATACGCCTTGCGCTCGCCGAAATAGTCGAGCTCGAAAAGATTGGTCGTGCCTTCGCATGAAGTCGGCGTCAGGATGGGGGCATCGAAAAGCACGAAGCCGCGGCTATGGAAGAAATCGCGGCAGGCCTGCGCCACTTCGCTGCGGATGCGCAGGATCGCGTGCTGGCGCGACGATCGCACCCAGAGATGGCGATGGTCGAGCAGGAAGGCGACGCCGTGTTCCTTGGGAGTGATCGGGTAGTCGGATGACGGCGCGACCTGGCGCACCTGCCGGGCGGTAAGCTCGATTCCGCCGGGCGCGCGCTTGTCTTCGCGCGCCACGCCCACCACTTCGATCGAAGTTTCCTGGCCCATGTGGTCGGCCGCGACAAACGCTTCGTCGCCGAGGTCCGCTTTGGAAGCGACGCACTGGCATATTCCTGTTCCATCGCGCACCAGCAGGAAATGCAACTTGCCGCTCGAACGCCGATTATAAAGCCATCCCCGCAGGACGACCTCTTCTCCGAGATGGTTCTTCAGGTCTTCGATATAAACCGATGGCATGGCTGCCATTTAAGCATAACCACCGCCGCAAGCGGGTACCTGATTCGACCGCCATTCGTGGTGGTTCGCAATTGGCATCTCGTCTCGAATCGTGCTGGTTTTCGGTTCGTTCGTTGGAATCGTCGCGATCTTTGAGTCTATGATCAGGCAGAGGAGGTTGCCCATGAAGTACGCTGACGTGTTGGCACTCCGTGACCTTACGATCCGGGACATTCTCCTGACAAAGTTGGGAGATACTGAAGAACAAAAGCGCAACCTCGGACTGATCTTTGACGCTGCCGTGAAAGCAGCGAACAAAGACGTGGCAACTGCGTGACATGTTTGGTAGCGATGTAAGCTGTCAAATTCTAAAGCGGATAGAAGAGACAGCTCAGTCCGCGGTGGAAACTCCCCTTTGACGCGCCAATGCCGAAGTGGCAGGTCGATTGCCTTGACCGGAGGCTGTCAATTCTCTCGGCAATCTCGAGCGTCCCTCTCATACCGCACCAAATCAGCGCGGCGCTGCGCTCATACGCAAAACGAATCTTCAACGCCAGCGACCAAGACATAGACGCGTATTTGGCATCTCGCTCGCTCCCTAAATAGACTCAGCGCGACTCAAAATCGGGGCGCCGCGTGCTGTGCGGTGTTTATTACGCCGTTCGGCGCGGGTAACCTTCTGGGCGGCGATGAATGCGTTTGATTTGGTGGTGTTGGCGGTGGTGGCGGTTGGCGCGCTTCATGGCTTGCGCCAGGGACTGCTCACGATGGTGACCTCGGTCATCGCGCTTGCCGCATCGCTCTACCTGGCCTCGCTTCACTACACCGAAGGCGCCGCGATCATCGGCCGCCAGTTCGGCACTTCATCCACGCTCGCGGCGGTGCTCGGCTACGTGGCCGTGTTCCTTATCGTGTTCGTGGTGGTCCAGTTCGCCGGCGCGACGGTCGTAAGCCTGCTCAGGATGGCGAGTCTCGGATGGATCGATCGGCTCGCGGGCGGATTTTTGGGTGCGGGCATCGCCGCCGCGATTGCCGGATTGGCGGTGATGCTGCTGACGACCGTGCTTCCCGCCAACGCCGCGCTGCTTCGCGATTCCGAAGCGGCGCCGATGCTGCTCGCGTACGATGCGATGCTCGTGCGGTACATCCCCGATCAGGCCAAGGAGGCATACGAGCGCAACCGGGACGCGCTGATGCGCGGATGGATTGCGGCGGCGGCCAAGAGCGCGCTCAGCGAATCTCCGACGCCGTCACCGGCCCAGCACTGACGGACCTCCCGACCCGAAAAGCGAAATAAAAGGGGCAGGCCGCGGATTGTTCCGCCGCCTGCCCCTTGACTATTTGAAGACCGAGTTCGCGTTCGCTGGTCAAGCGAGCGCGCCGTCAACCGCGCGCACCAGATGGCCTTTCGGCACCGCTCCGACGATCTGTTCCTTAACCTGTCCGCCCTTGATGATGAGCAGGTTGGGAATTCCGCGCACGCCGTAGCGCGCCGGAGTCTGCGGATTGTCGTCCACGTTTACCTTAACGACCTTGAGGCGTCCCGCGTATTCGTTGGCGAGGTCGTCAACGATCGGCGCGATTGCGCGGCACGGTCCGCACCACGGCGCCCAGAAATCGACCAGGACCGGCTCGGACGATTTCAGCACTTCCTGTTCAAACGTGGCGTCGGTTACATGAAGGACTTTGTCACTGGCCATCGCGATGATTCTCCTCGCCGTCAGGTGGATGTTTTGAACATAGGAACGCCGGACCGGGCAGTCAAGGCGGAGCACGAAAGGCGAAGATCCAACCGTCGCGGGCACATCGCTCGAATCTTCGCGTGATCATTCTCCGCGACCCGCGTATGATGCGCGCGACCCGGCGAATCCATGCGCTATCGAGCTTGCGCCGCTGAATGCTGCGATGCGCCGTCCGCCAGCAGGCTCTGCGCGCCGCGCAGTGCTGCTTCGGTCTCGCGCAGCAGGTCGGCAAACACTTCCGCCGCCGGCTTGATCTCGCGGATAAGTCCGGCGCTCTGACCGGTCGGCATAAAGGTCCGGTTCGGGTCGGCATTTTCACCGCGCAGTCCGGCAAAACCCATCACCCCGTTGCGCTGCGAGACCTGCGCCTGCATCGGGAAGGGCTGGATCTTCGATGGGTCGCGTTCCCATTCGAGCGCGTACTGGGTGCGGATCACGCGGCACGGCTTGCCCGTGTAGCATCGCGTACGAATCGTCGAGTCGTCGCGGGCCTTGACGATCGATTCGCGGTACGCGGGCGCCGCCTGCGCCTCGGGCGTCGCGATGAAGCGCGTGCCGATCACGACGCCCTGCGCCCCCAGCATCATCGCCGCCGCGATCTGGCTTCCGTGCGCGATTCCGCCGGCGGCGAGCACCGGCAGCCTGACCGCCCGCAGCATCTGCGGAACCAGCGACATCATCCCGATCTCGCCGGTGTGTCCGCCCGCTTCGGTGCCCTGCGCGACGACGACGTCGGCGCCGGCCTCCTGCGCTTTTTCGCCGTGATGCACCTTGCCGCACATCACCGCAACCTTCATCCCGTGATCGTGCATCGTCTTGATGAACTCGCTCGGCACGGCGAGTCCGGCGACGAAGATGCGCACCTTTTCCTCGATCAGCACCGGCATATGCGGGCGCATCATGTCCGGAATCGGGGCGAGCAGGTCAACGGCGAAGGGCTTGTCGGTAAGCTCGCGAGTCTTGCGGATTTCGGCGCGCAGATGATCGGGCGAGAGCGAGGCGGCGCCGATTACGCCCAGGCCTCCCGCGTTGGAAACGGCGGCGACCAGCTCGTGCATCGCAACGCCGCCCATCCCGGCCAGCAGAATCGGGTATTTGATCCCGAAATAATCGCAAATGGATGTGTGCAGCATGGGAGAGTCTCCTGCGTGGGCCGCATTGACGATGCTGGCCCCGGCTCGATCCCTATACTGTGCCGTTCAACAGCCAAGCAAGCGCGAAGGGCGCGGGCGGCCGTCATTTGGGCGGAGGCGTGTACGCGACATGAATCGTAAGCTTCGACGGATCGGCGGAGCTCGGGCTTATCACGACGCTGTCCAGGATGTCCGTGTATGTGAAGGTGCGGTTGTAAACCTTGCGCGCCGCAACCGCGACTTTCGGGCCCATCTTGAAACCCGCCTTGGGCAGCTCGGTCTCGTAAAAATCGACCAGTTCCTTATAAGTGCCGGGTGCGGTGAAGTCGGCGGAATAAACCACGCCGGACTTGGGTTCGGTCGAGGAAACAAGCACCGCTCCTTTTGGCAGCGGAATTCTGGCGTCCCACTTCGGCGGCATCGCGTTCGCGCCGCCCGCCCCGGACTCCGCCATCGCCGGAGAATGAAGCGGCCCGCAGACCGAAGCCGCAAGGAGCAATCCAGCCAGGAACCTCGAGAGGTAAGAGATCTTTTTCACATGGCCTCCGCGCGCCAATCATCCTGAGGCTGTGCACGGCTAAAAGCAAAGGGTGGGGGACATCGATGTATCGATGGGTGGCGTGGTGGTTTGATGCGATGGCATACTGTCGGTTCACCGCGGAGAGGTGGCCGAGCCCGGTTTAAGGCGCACGCCTGGAGAGCGTGTGTCCTCGAAAGGGGACCGGGGGTTCAAATCCCCCCCTCTCCGCCATCCCCAACCCTTCCGCCAAATTTCTTCCCCGAGGCAGGTCAGAGGAAGGTTCGCGTCAGATGCGGGAATTCAGATTTCGTGAATCTTTGCACAATTGACGCGACTGTCGTCATTTATCATGGGGGCGATCGAGCTGATAGTGGCGCTGGATCGGCCTGCATTTATGCTGCTGGTGATTTGTTTAACGACGTTACGGTGGCCGCTCTTGCTTGCAATGGAGTTGCCGCCATACGGCGGTTCGCCTCGACGGTGAGTGTGCGCAAAAGACCGGCCACGGCTCCAGGATTGTTCCAAGACTGACGCTTTTGATTGTGGGGACCTTTCTCGTCGCGGGTTTTTCGCTGGGCCTGTGCTGTTTTCAAAAGGGGGAGTCATAGCAGCTGCCCTCGTATTCGGCGCTGTCATCCTGTTGGCCGCCCTACGGCAAGCACTTTTGAGGCGGAGACTTTCGCTCAAAAGAGGGTCTGGTTGAAATCTCTTCCCGTGCACTGAGTCCGGCTTCCTGGCACTGCGGAAATGGCGCCAGCCAACAAAGTGCATACGAATGTCGGGCAACGAAGCCCGGTTTAAGGAGCACGCCTGGAGAGCTTGTGTCCTCGGCAGCGGTTCAAATCTCCCTTCTCCGCCATGTCAATCCGCTTTTTTGAACCTCGAGCCCGCCCACCCCGACCCCGTATCACTCGCCGACTCCTGTTATGTGCCAAAGGCAGCCGCGTCGAATTGAGAGCCATTCTCAAGGAACTGAATGCGCCGATAGTTGCCTTTGGACGCTGCGAGATGCTAGCGCGTGTCTGCCAATGTCGAAGGCTCGGGGGGGGGTCTTCCGCGAATCGTTGGACTGCTCGGCCCACGCCCTGGGCCTGAAAAAGGCTCTGGAACGGAATGACACTTCGATGAAAAAATCCAGCGCTTCGAAAAACCAATGCCTGCTTGGTGCTCTAGTAATCGCGCTTTCGGGTTTGCTGGCAAACCGGTGCTGGGCGGGATACTCGGCTCGACCATCGGATAGCGAATATGGGCCGGACGCCGGGCTTTGCCTCAGGGCGCCGTGGTTTTGCACTGATCCGATCGCGCCCAATTCACTGACCGGTGAATACGTAGGGCATGACGAACCGGCACTGCTCTTTTACTCGAGCGTGCCCGGATCGGGGAATTCGGGTTTTTACACCGTTATCCTGCCGAAGGATCCGCCCACGCTGCCCGCGCAGGACGGCGCCGGCGGCACCTTCAACTTTCAGCTCCGTGCCGCTTTCTGGTTCGGGTTAGCAGCGTGTGACAATCAGTCGTCTCCGCAATTGAACTCCCTGCCGTGCACGCCCGACACCGATGCCAACATTTTCGACAACGCCGATCCGGCCGCTCCCGATTATATTGGTAAACATCCTGGCACAGCATACGTGGAACTCCAGTTCTACCCGCCCGGATGGAAAAGCATCATTGGTTGCGATGGGACCCATTGGTGCTCGGGGCTTACAATAACCAGCGCAAGCAACGATCCCAACACCGGGACGAGAAACAACACTGACTGCCTGACTCAGATTGGCGGCGATCAGCCATTCAACTTCGCATACGTCACCAGAAGCGGTGTTTCTGATTCCCCGGCGAGTCCGCTCAACAAGACGCGCATGACGTTCAATCCGGCGACCGACATCGTTTTCAACCCGGGCGATACTGTCACCATACAAATAACTGACACGCCCGAGGGGATCCGTGTCGTCGAGACGGACCTGACCACCGGCGCAACGGGGTCGATGACTGCCAGTGTGGCAAACGGATACTCGCAGATCGCTTTCCAACCGACTGCGCCAACGTGCACCGCTATTCCCTACGCGTTCCACCCGATGTACAGCACGTCGAACGAACACACGCGTGTTCCGTGGGCGGCTCATTCATACAACGTCGCATTCTCCGACGAGATTGGACATTTCGAGTATTGCAACGCAATCGATGAGGATGGCGATTGCATCTTCCCCGGAGTGGACGATCCCGGCAAAGACAGCGACGACAAGACATGTTTCGACACCAACGGGATGCCGGGTCTTGTCCCGCTTATCGGCTGTATCGACGACGACCTCGACTTCGATTCACCGCCCTATCAGCTCGTCTGGCCCGGTACCGATCCTAACGCGGGCACCGACGCGCAGTTCCATCCTGAACCCGTCCTCTTTACGAGTCCGACCTTTCAGAGCTCAGCCGGTTCCGGCCGGCAGGGGTACGACCGGGTGGCTTTTGAAACAAATCTTTCGCAAATCGAAATAGCCAATCAGGGTTGCGACTTGACCACGGGCTCGAACTGCAGCAACCCGGCGCGAGGCACCGATTTTTATCCCTTTTTCAGCACGCGGCCGATCGACGGCCAGTGCTATTGGCAAATCGGAGGAGCGTTTGTCCCGGGAAGTACAAATACATTCGGCGGGTCTTCGGCGGCGGCATATGGGCCACTGACGAAACTTCTCTATCCCGCCACCGGCGGACCTGCATTCCTTTTCACCGACTTTCATCAATCGCTGGACTTCAACCCTTGCCAGGCAGGAGGCGGTCAGAGCGCTGGCAAGATTTCCGCGCCCGCTCCGATAACGGTCAAAAAAGGCGCCGGGCAACACCTCGAGGCAGGATCGTTCCGGTACAAGAACACTTCCAGCTTCACACAAAGGATCGGCACCGTTGCGGTAACGGTCAGCAATCCCGCGGTGCTGGCTTCGTTAACGATCGCCGCGTCAGGAAGCAGCGCAACCGTGTCGCCGGTAAACGCGAGCAACGCGCTGAGCTTCCCAACACCGGTTACGGTCGCTCCTGGTGCAACGCTGTCCTTCAAAATTACCGCAGAGCTGGCGACATCGAGTACTGCTGCCGCCAATGGACTCATCCTTGCCGCCTTGACCGACCGGAGCGCCGGTCAGCGCGGCGGGAAGGCGCCGTGGGGAGCGGGGTTGCTGCTCATTGGCCTGATGGTAATCCCTGCCGGCGGTCGCAAGCGCAAGGCTCTGATCGCGCTGGCGGGATTGACCCTGATGGTTGCCTTCGTGGCCTGCGGCGGCAGCGGCGGATCGCCGGCATCATCGGGAGGTATCTCGGCGGCCGTCACGACCAACGGCGGCTTGAGCGGTACGGTAACGCTTTCGACGGTGTCGGTGAGCGGCGGCGGTACTTCCTCGGTCCAGCAATTGACCGGACTTGGGTTCCAATAACTTCGCCCGAACGCGGCGAGCATCGCGCGCGGATCTGCATTCGTCGGTAAACCGTTACATCGAGAACCGGCATGCGTTCAGCCGTTCGCAGAACTCGCGCACGATGCTTCTCACGCCTTTCAAATGGTCGGCGGCCACTTTGGCGGTCGCCTTCGCCCCGATCGCGATCGCGGCGTCATCGAGGACGAAGTCGACCTCGGTGCCGCCGGCAAGCTGACAATCGTCGCGCCCTCCAGAACACCGCCGCTTTAGGAGAAGATTAAGGCTAGATAAAGCTGACAAGGCAGTTTGACTGCGCATTTTGCGCAGACTAGGGTTCATCGTCAGTTCGTAAAATTTGTAAACTTACAGTAACTCGAAAAGATGAGTCTCACCGCTTCAGATCCGTAGTACACGCGAGAAAAGAGCCCGGATGGGGGATGCGAAAAAGTGCGCATCCGCTGAGATGATTGACAGCTCTAATCTTCGTTCCGATGAGTTGAAAGGCCGGCTTGCCGGTTTGACCGTCCTCGAGGGCCTTGATGACGGGTCGCTCGAAGCCCTGGCGGAAGAGTTGGTATGGCTTAGCATTCCGGGAGGACAGTGCCTTTTCCGTGCCGGCGATCGGGAGCATTCCCTTTACATCGTGATTTCGGGGCGCCTCGGCGCATTTCTTTCCAACGAAGACGGAGAAGAAGTGCTGGTGCGCCAGATGGTAAGCGGCGAGACCGTCGGCGAGATGGCGATGCTGTCGGGAGAACCGCGCTCGGCATCGGTTTACGCGATGCGCGACACGGAACTGGTGCAGCTGTCGAAAGCCTCATTCGATCGGCTGGTGGAGGCGCATCCAAGGACGTTGCGCTTCGTAACCGAGCTCCTGGTGCGGAGGCTCCAGCAGCCGCCTCGACCGCATGCGTCCAAGGAAGCTCCCAAAACTATCGCTATCGTCCCTCTCCATCCCCAGGGCGCCGAAGAGTTCACCGGCTCGCTAAAGGCGGCTTTCGCTCAATTGCGGATCGAGGCTCTGGTGCTCGATCGCGCTTTTGCGGATCGCCCGATGGAGTGGTTCAACGCGCTGGAAGAGGGCCATCAGGTTCTGCTGTACCAGGCTGATTTCGATTCAAGCGCCTGGAGCCGTCTGTGCCTGCGCCAGGCGGACTGCGTGCTGATGATCGCAAACAGCCGCGGCGACAACGTTGGGACGTATCTGGCCGAGGGCGCGGATGCATCGCGGCCGGGGCGCGCTCCGGTCGAGCTGGCAATTGTTCATCCGCGCGCAGGTTTCGAGCATACCGATACGGCGGCGATGCTCGCGCGGGTGAAACCGCGCCAGCATCATCATGTGCGCGCCGGCGTGGAGCGCGACTTTCGGCGCCTTGCCCGGATGCTAACGGGAAGGGCAATCGGAATCGTGTTGTCGGGAGGCGGCGCCCGGGGATTGGCTCATGTCGGCGTGCTTCGCGCGCTCCACGAAGCAGGAATCGAGGTCGATCTTTACGGCGGCGCCAGCATGGGTTCGATCGTGG
Organism: Pseudomonadota bacterium; assembly: GCA_021323675.1. Taxonomy (GTDB): domain Bacteria; phylum Desulfobacterota; class Binatia; order Binatales; family Binataceae; genus JAFAHS01. Next base: position 35,671 of record JAJPKP010000070.1, read on the forward strand.
CGGCGGGCGCCGCACTGGGCTGGGACAACCCAACCCTGACCGCGCACATGCGCGCGGCGTTTACGGTCGACAATCCGGTCAGCGACTATACATTGCCGATGATGGCATTGGTCAGGGGGCGCAAGACCTCGCGATTCCTGCGCGAACACTTCGGCGACAACCTGATCGAGAATTGCCCGTTCGCGTTTTTTTGCGTCTCGACCAATCTCACCACCGGCCGCTTGAAGGTCCATCGCGACGGACCGATTTGGCTGGCTACCCGCGCGAGCGTGTCCATACCGGGAGTTCTTCCTCCGGTGGTGGACGGCTCGGAGATACTGATCGACGGCGGCATCATGAACAATCTGCCGATCGACATCATGAGCGGCATGGGCCGCGGTCCGATTATCGCCGCCGACGTCACCACCAACTACGGCTTTGAATCGTCAATCGACGAAATCGATCACCGTCCGCTCTGGCAGCTTTTTGCGCACGCTCGCAAGGGCACCCCGAATATCCTCACGGTCCTGATGGCTGCCGGAACGATCAGCAGTTATGCGCAGGTCCGCTCGATGCGCTCGATGGTGGACGTGCTCATCGAACCGCATCTAAGCCAGGTGAGCATGCTGAACTGGAAGGCCTTCGACACTGTCGTCGAAGCCGGATACCGCTCGACAATTCAGGCCCTCGAGGAACACAAGGGCACGCTGATCGAAACCAGGCTGGAGGGAGGCATCTTCAGGTCATCCTCCTGAACCTGGACGCTGCGGATGAAAACCGCAATTGACACGGAGTCTATTAGTAAATTTTAAGCTAATACTCCACTTGATTAGACAAATTCATTTTTGAAATCGTTTTATATTGAGCGATAAGTTATTGAGTGTCTTGTTAAATCAAGAGTTGAAATTGCCAGCTACTGAATTTCTACGTCGCCAACCGGCGATTTGAAGCCTCGGGTCGTTGGATTTGGGTCTGCGATGAATCAGTCCGGCACCGTCACCTTCCTTTTCACCGACCTGGTGAACTCGACGGAACATCTTCAGGCGGCTGGCGATGAGGCCGGGCATCAACTCTTCAGAGCTCACCATAAGCTGCTTACCGATGCCGTCAACGCGGCGGGGGGACAGGAACTGCAATGGCTCGGTGACGGGGTGCTGGCGGTGTTTTCATCCGCGGCCGAGGCGGTGCGATGCGCGATCCAGGTGCAGCAGACCGCGAGTCGTCCGGGAGCGAATACACACTTCGGGATACGAATCGGCATCCATGCGGGAGAAGCGCTGCGGCGCGAGGGCGGATACTTTGGAACACCCGTGGTCGTGGCGCGCCGCCTATGCGACTCAGCCAGCGCGGGACAGATTCTTTGCAGCCGGCTGGTAGCCGATCTGCTCAGCGCGCGCAACGCTTTCAACCTTCGCGACGTGGGGGTGCTGAACCTGAAAGGGCTTGCCCAGCCGATGGCGGTCTGTGAGGTCGCTTACGAGCCCGGCGACCTGGCCGCGCTTCTGAGCAGGACGCCGTTCGTCGGGCGGGCCGCGCCGATGAAACGGCTGGCGGCGAAGCTTGACATCGCATCGGGCGGGCGTGGTGCGGTGGCGATGCTCCTTGGTGAACCGGGGATCGGCAAGACCCGGATGCTCGAGGAGTTCTCCGATCTCGCGCGGCAGCGCGGCGTGACGGTACTGCAGGGCTCCTGTTACGACGGCGAGTTTCAGCCGCCCTACGGGCCGTTCGCCGAGGCGATCGTCGGATACGCGCGGCGCGCCCCGGCTCACGAACTGAAGGCGGTGCTTGGAGACAGTGCGCCGACAATTGCCCGAATCGCTCCCGCACTGCGACGCGCCCTGGGCCATGTTCCAGAGCCGCCCTCCCTGGATAAAGAAGAGGAACGGTTCCGATTGCTCGACGCGATGGCGCAGTCGCTGATCGCGTTGTCGCAAATGACGCCCTTGCTGCTAATCGCGGACGATCTGCATTGGGCGGACAAGGGGACGGTCGCGATGCTGAGTCATATCGCGCATTTCGTCCCCAACCATCCGATTCTGCTGGTCGGCGCTTATCGTGACAGCGAAGTGGGGCGGCATCATCCATTGTCGGCCGCGCTTTCGGGCATCAGGCGACTGCGAGATTTCGAGAGCATTTCGCTGAAGGGTCTCGATGGCTCGGAGGTCGCACAATTGCTCGGGATCATCGGCGACCAGGAGGCTCCCGAGCAGTTTGCCGCCGCCCTGAGACACGAGACCAACGGCAACCCATTTTTCATCAGGGAGGTGCTGCTCAATCTGATGGAAGAGGGGAAGATTTTTCGCGACGGCGCAGGATGGAACAACAGCGTCAGTGTGGACGCGCTGGGGATTCCGGAAGGCGTGCGCGAAGTTATCGCGCGCAGAATTCTGCGGCTCTCGGATGAGGCGAAGAGCCTGCTTACGGTCGGAGCCGCGTTTCAAGGCGCGTTTTCCTTCGAGGTTGCGGCGGCCGTCGCGGGGCTCGATGAAGCGGCGGCGTTAGGCGCGGCCGACGAGGCCCTGGATGCGCAACTTCTGCGCGCCGGCGCATCGGCCGACAGCTTCGATTTCACCCACGCGCTGATTCGCCACACCTTGTATGCCGATCTGAATCCGCCACGGCGGGTCAGGCTGCATCGGCAGATCGCGGAAGCGATGGAGCGGCAGTGGGGCGAGCGCGCGAGCGAGCATGCCGCGGAAGTGGCCTACCAATTCTGGCGCGGCGCGGCGGCGGCCGGCACCGCGAAGGGGGCTGATTACGCGATGGCCGCCGCGGCGAACGCGGAGAAAGCCTTCGCGCACGACGATGTGGTGGCGTTCCTGCGCATCGCGATCGAACTCCTGCCTCCGACCGACCCGCGCCTGCGCGAGCTGAAAGCGCGCCTTGGCCTCGCCCTGACCTGGGCGCTTGATTCGGACGAGGCCACCAAAGTTTCCAAAGAGGCAGCCGCATTGACTGCCGCTCATGAGGGCGATCAGGCGGCGGCCAGCTTCTGCGAGAGAGTTGCGCGGTCGATGTTTTCTTCCGGCTTGATACGCGGGGCGTGGGAAATGGCCCGGGCCGGGCTCGAATTGGCGGGTGATCGCCGCGACGTGGTGTGGGCCAGCCTCGAGGAGCTCGACCTGCTGCGCGAAGAGGCCGAGGACGCGAGCAATCCCGGCATCAGGCTCGATTCGCCCCGCCAGCGCGCATGGCGCAACGCGGTGCTGCTGATGCCGAAAGACGAGCTCAAGGCGCACCAGATCGATCCGCAGTTCCGCTCGCGCGAGGAGATAATCAACGATCCCGCGGCGCCCGCGCTGGTGCTGCTCAATCTCGGCGGCGACTTTCGGCGAAGTCTGTTGCTCTGGGAGCAGGAAGCCGGCGATGCGGAGCGCAAGGGACGCATCGTATGGGCGATGGGAGCATGGGCCAGCGTCGCGCGATGTCATAACGCGTTGGGAAACTTTCCCGAGGCGCATGCCGCGTTCGATCGCGCGTTGGGTTTGTCAGCCCGGACCGCCACTCAATCCGTGTCGCTGATGAGCTTTCACGCCGCGAAGCACGAGATGCTGCTGGCGACCGACGACGGATGGGAGGAGATGCGCAACGACCAGGCGGCGCTGACCATGCTCAATCAGCCCAGTCTCGAGGGCCGATGGGCATACGCGGCGGTGTGCTCGACGGCCGCGTACATATATGCGCGATTCGGACGGCTGGAACTGGCGCTCCAGTGGCTCGACCTGCTGCCACCCGCGCTGGAGTCGAGTGCGCCGTGGTTTTCCGTCTATGCGGTTACGGCGTGCAATGCGGCGGCCGCCCTGTGGCTGATGAACCGCACTGACCACTCCGCGCTGATCGAACGCAGTCTGCGCGAAAAGCTGCTCCCGCTGGATTTTCGGCACCCGATGCGGGACAGCCGCCTGTCGCTGGCAAGGCTGTGCGCGCTGCAGGGCCGGCACGACGAGGCGCGGGAATGGTTCGCGGACGCCCGGCGCACTCTCGACGATCAAGGGGCGCGTCCGCTGCGGGCTATCACGGACTACGACGAAGCACTGATGTATTTGCGGCGCGGAGAGCCGGGCGATCCCGATCGCGCCGCGCCGCTGCTCCAGAACGCATCCAACCAGTTCATCGCGCTCGGGATGACCGGATGGACAAAACGGGCGCAGCAGATGCGCCAATCGCGTTCGGAGATGAATCCATGAGCTTGGGCAGATCCCGTTTGTGTCGTCCGCCGACAATCGAACCACGTCCTGAAAGCGGTGCTCCCGTCCGTTGCGGTCTCATTGAAGGCTTGCGATGGCGAGGCGGCACGGTTCGGCTGGAAGGCGAAAGGGCGGGGCGATAGCGACCTAGGTTGCGCGATGCTTTCGAAGCCGCGCGATTGGCGTGCGCAAACGGGAGCTCCGGTTTGGGTTTGTGATGAGTCAGTCGGGCATGGTTTCGTTCCTGTTCACCGATCTGGTGAATTCAACTGAACATCTTCAGACGGCCGGCGACGCGAGGCGCGGGAATGGTGCGCGGACGCCCGGCGCACTCTATGACGAAGCATTGATGTATCTGCGGCGCGGACAGCCGGCAGATCCCGATCGCGCCGCTGCTCCGGAACGCATCCAACCAGTTCATCGCGCTTGGGATGACCGGATGGACAAAATGGGCGCAGCAGCCACACTAATCGGATTTGGAAAGCAGCTTATGAACTTCCTCAGACTGAGTATCCGAGATCCGGAGAAGACCATCCGTTGTGCGGCTGCCCTGGCACTGATCGTGGCCGGCGCTCTGATGGCGGCCGGATGCGGCGGCAAGGACAGCGCGGCGGCGGCGCGACAGCCCGTCGCGGTTACGGTGAAGGCCATCAGCGCCGAAGCTGGGTCGCGAGCGGGAGTGTATACGGCCAGCTTCGAGCCGGCGGAAAAGGTGGCGGTGGCTTTTCAGGTAGGAGGATACGTCGCCTCGATAACTCAGGTTCGCGGAGCAGACGGCCATCCGCGTGACTTGCAGGGAGGCGATTGGGTCGGGTCCCATCAGATGCTTGCGAGCCTGAAACCCGGCGTCTACCAGGAGCAGGCAAATCAATACGCTTCGGCATTGAGCGGGGCGCAGGCGGCACTGGCGCGCGCGAAGAAAGACTACGATCGCGACACCGAGCTGATGAACCAGCAGATCATCGCGCGCGCCGCCTATGATGCGACCGTGCAGCGGCTCCAGACCGCGCAAGCGCAGGTGAATGAGGAGCTGGCGGCGTTGAATCAGGCCAGGGTCAACGTCGGATACTGCCAGCTTAGATCTCCGATCGACGGCCTGGTTCTCGACCGTAAGATCGAAGTCGGATCGCTGGTTGCTCCGGACACGGTCGCGTTCGAGGTCGCGGATATCAGAAACATGAAGGCGGTGTTCGGCGTATCGGACCTCGAAGTCTCGAAACTGAAGCAGGGGCAGCCGCAATCGCTGAGCTGTGAAGCTCTTCCCGGAACGGTTCTCGAAGGCACGCTGTCAAAAATCGCGCCCAACGCCGATCCGACGACCCGAATCTACGATGTTGAAATCACGGTGCCGAATCATTCCGGGATCATCCGTTCCGGCATGATCGCATCGCTGCAGCTGAACACGGCGGGCCGGGCTCCGGCAATCGCGGCGGCCCTGCCGATCAACGCGATCGTGCGGCCCCCGCACGATCAACAGGACTTTGCGGTTTACGTGGTGGAAGACAGCAACGGCAGGAGCATCGCCCACCTGCGCCGCGTCGAGCTTGGCGACATCGTCGGCAACGACATCCTCGTCTCCTCCGGAGTAAAGGTCGGAGACCGGGTGATTCTGCGCGGCGCCACGATGGTGAGCGAAGGCGACGAAGTCAAAGTGATACCCTGATGCGGCATCGCAGCGACGATGATCTAATCCGCGGCACGCACAATGCCGCGCGCTTCTTTGTCGAGAACCGGCCGGTATCGTGGGTTCTGCTCGCGGGCGTCATGCTGTGGGGGCTCTACGCCTTTTCCGCGATGCCGAAGCGCAAGGATCCCGACGTGCCGGTTCGCACCGCGGCCGCGATCTGCCCGTGGCCGGGAGTCAGCGCTGAAAAAGTCGAAGAACTGGTTACGCGCAGGATGGAAGCGAAGATCGCCGAGAACTCGGAGATCCATCCCGCCGGGGCGAGCACCGACTATGGAATCAGATCGGTGACGCTGGACGGCCTTGCGATTGTCTATATCCAACTGGGCGAGGAAGTTAAGGACCCGCAAAAGCAGTTCAACGACCTCAACCTGAAACTCAACAGCATCCGGGATTTGCCGGATGGCGCGGGCCCGATTCAGTTTCAAAGTGATTTTGGCGACACCGCGACCCTGATGCTCACGGTAGCCAGCCCCAAGGTCGGAGAGGTTGAGCTGGCATTGCGCGCCCGCGCGATTCGCGCGGCGATCGAACAGTCGCGCGGCGCCGCCGCGCCGGAAGCGAAATCGGGGCGAGTCTCGCTGGTCACGCTTTACCCGCAGGCAATCGGCACCGACAACGTGATACGCGTGCGCGATGCGCTGATACATTTTCTCGGCGCGCGCGGCCTTGCACGCGACGTGCGGCCGATCGATGGCAACGGGTTCGCGGGTGTCGACGCAGTTCCCGCGCCGGGAGTGGATCTTCGTAAGGTCGTCGACAGGTTTATCGCCGACCACGTCGGAACGTCGGTCTTCCCGGCCGTGCATCCCGATGCGTGGGCGCCGGTGGTCATTGTGAACCCGCGGGAAACCGAATTCGTTCTGAAAGCATCCGCGGGCGACAAATACAGCTACCATCAGCTCGAGCGATACACGGACCTGATGCAGCGCGCGCTCGAAACGCTGCCCAACGTGGAAAAGGTGTCGCGCACCGGCGTGCTGCCGGAATGGGTGCAGCTTGCCTATTCGCAGCGGCGGCTCGCCTCGTATGGAGAAACACCGTCCAAGCTGGCGCAGATTCTGTCGGAACGGAACATCGTGCGATCCGGCGGCACCATCGATGCCGGCGGGACCGACGTCACGGTACATCCGGGCGGCGAATTCGGCAGCGAGCAGGAGATCGGCGATGTGATGATCGACGCATCGCGATCGGGCGTGCCGCTGTACCTGCGCGACCTGGCGGAGGTGCTGCGCGGCTACGAGAATCCGCCGCGCCTGCTGAACTTCTATTCCCGCAGCGACGCGGCCGGACAGTGGACTCGAAGCCGCGCCATCACGCTTGCGGTCTTCATGCGATCGGGACAGCAGATAAGCGCGTTCGGCGCCTCGGTCGATACCGCGCTGGAACAGCTCAAGAACCGGCTGCCGGAAGACCTGGTGATCGCGCGCACCTCCGATCAGCCCCGCCAGGTCCGGGAGAACCTCGATCTGTTTATCGATGCGCTCTACGAGGCGATCGTGCTGGTCGTCCTTGTCGCGTGGGTTGGTTTCTGGGAATGGCGATCGGCCCTGCTGATAGCGCTCTCGATTCCGATCACTCTGGCGATGACCTTCGGCATGATGCACCTGCTCGGGATCGATCTGCAGCAGGTATCGATCGCGACGCTGATCATCGCCCTCGGACTGCTGGTCGACGATCCGGTGGTCGCGGGCGATGCGATCAAGCATGAGTTGGGCATGGGCCGAACGGCGACGGTGGCGGCGTGGCTTGGGCCGACCAAGCTGGCGCGCGCCATTCTGTTCGCGACCATCACCAATATCGTCGCGTATCTGCCGTTTCTTCTGCTGAGCGGAGGGACGGGCAAGTTCCTGTACAGCCTGCCGGTCGTGATGACATGCGCGCTGGTCTCGTCGCGTATCGTATCGATGACGTTCGTGCCGCAACTGGGCTATTACCTGATGCGTCCCGGCAAGCCGCTGCCGCCGATCGAGTATCGCCGAGCGCATGGGGCCACGGGGCTCTATTACAGGCTCGGTCATTACGCGCTCGAGCATCGCAAGGCATTCGTGGCCGGCTCGCTGGCGTTCCTGGCGGCGGGCGGCTTGATCGGCCGGCATCTGCGGAGCGCATTCTTTCCGGAAGATGTGCAGTACCTCGCCTATGTCGATGTGTGGCTGCCGAATGGCGCGGCGATTTCCGACACGAACGCGATAGCGCGCGACGCCGAAACGGTAATTAGGCAGACGGCCGCGGAATACGGACGCCAGCATCCGGATCGCCACGGCAAGCCGCGGCCCATCCTCCGATCGATCACTACCTTCGAAGGCGGCGGGGGTCCGCGCTTCTGGTTCTCGGTGGGATCGGAATCGCCGCAGAGCAACTACGCGCAGCTCGTCATCGAGATCCGCAACAAGGACGATATGCCCAGGCTGGTGGGCCCGCTTCAGACGGCATTGTCGGACTCGGTGCCGGGCGCGTGGCTCGATGTCCGCCAGCTGCAGACGAATCCGGTGCAGTATCCCCTCGAGGTGCACATCTTCGGGCAAGGCGATCTGAATCCGGCGCAAGAGAAGGCGGAGTTTGCCACGCTCCGCGGCGTCTCGGAAAAGATCGCGCGCATCTTCAACTCCATTCCAGGAGCGGTCCGGGTCCGCACCGACTGGATGGAGGAAAGCCCGAGCCTCGACCTGCCGATTCAATCGGATCGCGCGAACCTGGCGGGAGTGAGCAACGCCGACATCGCGCGGTCCGCCGCCGCGGGACTTAGCGGATGGCAGGTCGGGGCGCTGGTGGAAGGCGATTTGCGCATCCCGATCGTCGCGCGGCTTCGGCAGGAGGAGCGCGCGCGCTTGGGCGACGTCCAGGACCTGTACGTTTATCCGCTGAACAGCACGTTGCGGATTCCGATCAGTGCTTTGACACGAATGGTCCTCAACATGGATCAGGAACGGATCGTCCGCCGCGACCACTTTCATGCGATGACGGTGATCGCGTTTCCGGCGCCGGGAATCCTGCCTTCGGAAATAATGTCGGTCGCGATGCCGAAAATCGAAGCGTTGCGGGCATCACTGCCTCCCGGTTACCAAATCGTGGTTGGCGGTGAACAGGCGAAACAGGATGCGGGATTCGGAGAGCTGGCGATGGTGCTGGCGATTTCCGCAACCGGCATCTTCATCGCGCTGGTGCTTCAGTTCAACAACCTGATCAAGCCATGGCTGGTGTTCACCGCCGTTCCCTACGGAGCCGTGGGCGCGCTCGCCGCGCTCTGGATCACCGCAACGCCGTTCGGGTTTATGGCATTTCTCGGAATCGCGAGCCTTATCGGGGTGATTGTCAGCCACGTAATCGTCCTCTTCGAGTTCATCGAGGAGCGGCAGGAAATGGGTGAGGAGTTGATCCAGGGGTTGCTCGATGCGGGAATCGAGCGATTGCGGCCGATAATGGTTACGGTGGGGGCGACGCTGCTCGCTTTATTTCCGCTGGCGCTGCACGGAGGTCCGCTATGGCGTCCGCTGTGCTTTGCGCAGATCGGCGGCCTGGCACTCGCCACTCTGATCGAACTGGTGCTGGTCAAATCGTTCTACGCGATGTTTGTGGCCGACCTGAAGATTCTGAAATGGGGTCCGACGGCTCGGAGCGAGTGACATCATCAATCCTGCCTCGTCGCAAGAAAACCTGCGGCCCTAACGGATGCTGAGCGTGGCGAGAACTCCGGCATGATCGGACGGCCACAGGCCGGACGCCGTACGCGCGGCGGGCGATACGCCGACCAGTTCCGCGGATAAGGGTGTCACTCCTCCGCGCGCAAGGATCAGGTCGATGCGGCGATCGAGGATTGATTCGGGATTGCGCAAGTCCGCGGCCTGCACGCCGGTATTCCCCGGATCGCCCGGATTTACAGCCGGCCACACATCCTCAAAGCCCGCGCCGACAAGAGTTGGATAGGTGGGAGTGCAATCGAGCACGGCCGGATCCTGATTGCCGTTGCTGTTGAAGTCCCCCGCCATGATGGCGGGACAGCCGACATTGCCGGGGCCCGCAATCAATTCCCTGGCTTGAGCCAACTGCACGCCGGCATCGTAAGATTCGATGTGACTCTCGATGAAGCGGAATACGCGCCCGTCCAGGTGCACATCCGCCGCGATCCAGCTTCGCGGCACGCCGGCAAGTCCGAGTCCGGCTACCGGAAACAAAGTTGAGAATGAACCAGTTTGCACCCGGAAGGGCTGCAGGGAGGAAGCCGGCTTGATTCTCAGCAAAACGGCATGACGATCAACCAGCCGAATCATGGTCCCATCCGCTGTCAGCGGGGCGAGCTGATCGAGGTCATTATGGACCGCTACCGCGGTGTAGATAACGCCGTTCGCGCGCAGAGCGGCCAGGATCAGCTCAAGAAAGTCGTACTCCAGACTCATCTGTTCGAGCGGGCCGTGAAACCACTGAACCACTTCCTGCAATCCAACCAGGTCTGGTCGCGCCGCCGCGATGACTTCCGCTATTTTCGCGGCGCGTTCCGGAATGCTGGTAGCCTGGACTCGCGCCCATGCCTGGGCGACTGCTTCGATCAGAGCGAGCGGAGTCTTCGCCGCGAGGACCGATTCGAGATTGGCGCCAAAGTAGGCGTTCTGGGTGAGAACGGTAAATTCATGATCGTTGCGCGTCATCGTGGCCCTTGCCCTGTGTCGTCGACCGGGCGCCGCGGGACTGTGGAACACGGAGCGCCATTGGCGAACGTTCGAAACGGATGCATCGGATCAGCTCTTCCAGGTATGGAATCGTGGTGAGCGCGACCGCCGCGGAGATGAAGACAATTTTGTATTCCCAGGTCGGAACCGGACCGAGTTTCCATCTCAGGGAAAACTCCGGCGGACTCGATCCGAGCCCGAGCAGCGCGAGAAAATCCGGCCAGTGCAGGATGACCACGAAGCTTACCGCCATGAGCGGAATCATGTCGAGGAAGCTGTGGATGTTCTGTTCGATGGGCGCCAGCCATCGATGCGCCACCGCATAGCGCACATCCCACATGGCGGTGGCCTGGTGAACGGCGTACATCAGGATCATCCAAGCGATTATCAGCGAGTTGATCTGGAGAAAGAGCCCGGGCAGCAAGGCCGAGCCCGCCTCCGCGAACATCAGCAGGTGAATAGCCGACTCGGTGGTGCCGCTGGTCTCTTCGATCCGCGACCGGCGATGGCAGGTCCAGTCTGCCGCTCCCGCGCAAAGCCATAGCGGCAAGACAAAATAAAGGAGAACGTCCTGGGTTGCCTGGATGTCTTTCATGCCCTGGCCTGCCGGGTCGCGGGAGATAAATCGCGAGCGCGGCGGTTCAGCGGAGCGAAGCATCTGGCTGCCTGCGTCATATCCTCCATCCGCCCTGTGCCGCCAGATGCGTTTCGAATCATTCCCAATTCAGAGGCGAGTCGCGGCTGGGAGCATCAGCTTGCCCGCAACGCTGCCTGCGCGCGTTTGAACCAGCCCGGCATCTCCAGCTTGCTGAACTGATCGACTGCTCGATCGAGCAGCGGCTGAGCCGCGCCACTGTCGCCGCGGCGCAGGTGCATCAGGCCCTCGTCGTAATCGACTATCGCGCGCAGCGGACGCCACCCGGCCTCGTCCAGAATCTCGCGAGATTTGGCGAACCATTCGCACGCCTCTTCGATGCGTCCCTGGAGCGCGCACAGGCAGGCGATCGCCAATCGCGCATCCCGCATCGGAAAGCGGAAATCCGCCGGCAGAAGACTGGCCCGGATCGCCTGTTCGATCGATTGAGCATGCTCCGGCGAGTTGAGGGCCCACAACGCCGCTGTTCCATCGCAGACCGCGACGTTGAACCCGGCGTTCCAGGGCGCGGCCCGCCGCAGAGCATTGGGAAGCAAGGCGAGCAGTTGCATCGCAGCTTCGGCGCGGTTGTCGAACGCCATCACCATGGACATTTGTGCGCAGGCCGCCACTGTCGCGAATTTGAATTCCATCGGAGGGTCGGCCAAAGCCTCGTCGAAGCCGGAAACCGTAGGTATCTGGTCCCATGCTTCGCCGGCGGCGATAAAAAAGTCGGACCGCAACGACATGAGATTCAGCAGCGGAAAAGACGGGCGGTTGAAGCGCGCGGAGAGGCCCAAAGCGCGATCGTAAGCGGCCCGCGCTTCGGCCGCATGCCCTAGCGTGTTGTGAGCTCTGGCGAGATGCGCCCAACTGTCCATGGCCATGGCGAGCCTGCCGCTGCGTTCCGCCTCGGCGGCCCGCTGCTGCCAGATACTCACGCTGCGCTTGCATTCGCCTCCCAGCAGCAACAGCGAGATCTCGTCCGGGTTGGGGTCGCTCACGATTTCGTCGCGGTTCTCGTATGGATATTCGTCCATCCGCCGAGCCCGAAGCTCGGCGGGAGCACTCTGCCTGAGCACGAGCCGCCGCTCGCGGCGTCGAGGGGAGTCGACAATAATTCCCGGGTTGTCCGGGTCTTGCGATTCAGATCGATAGCCGTCGATTTCGTCGAGGCTGGCCCAGACGATATCGCGCCGCTCTCCTATGTATTTAAGCCCTACACTGGCCAGATCCCACGCGGCTTGCGTCCGGCCCGCTTTGATCATTTCGCGGCCGGCACCTTCGAGGTATTCGGCTGCCCGCTCATTGCCGTCGGAGGCGGCAATCAACTCCGCGGCTTCGAGCGTGATTCGGGCCGCATCGTCTCCCTCCGGCAGCCAGGTCACCGCCAGCCCGAGACGCTTCAGGAGTTCAGCGCGTCTGGGGTCGGCAGCGGGAATCAACTCCAGCGCGATTTTCAGGAATGCGGCGACGTCGTCGTACGCATACGCGGCTTCCGCGTTGTTCGCGGCCGCGATGGCGTACTCAAGGCCGCGTTCGGCGCCGCCCACCGCGGCTCCTCGCCAGTAGTGAAAGGCGACTTCCGCCGCGTGATTGGCGACACGTTCGCCCCACGAGCGTTCCATCTCTTCCGCGATCTTTCGGTGCAGGCGGGTTCGCCGCGCGGGATTCAGCTCCCTGTAGAGATTGTGGCGAATGAGCGCATGCGTGAAATCGAAGCTCTCGCTGCTCGCACCAGGCCGCACTATCTGCGCATCCAAAGCCTCATCCAGCGCGGAGAGCGCGGTCTGCTCGTCAAGGTTGGCGGCAGCCGCGGCAATCTCGAAGGCAAAGCTGCCGTTGAACGCGGACGCAACCGAGAGCAGGCGATTCGCCTCGTCCGACAACCGGGCAAGGCGCCGCGCGATTACCTGCCGAACGCTTTCGGGAAGCCCGAGTTCCTCGATGGAAAGCTTCGATGTCCACCCCTGTCCATCCCGCAGGATCTTTCCCTCTTCGATCAGATGAAGGAGGACCTCTCGGATGAAAAGCGGATTACCCTGCGTTGCCTCGCCCAGCGCTGTCACCAGTTGTTCGGGAACCTTCTGATCGCCGATCATCTCGAGAAGAGTGGCGAGTTCCGCGGGATGGATGCCTTTGAGCGCCAGGGTTTCGGCATTTCGCAGCCGACCGATTCCGGCGATCGCCGCGGAAAGCGGATGAGCACGGCCAACCTCAGCATCGCGGTAGGCCCCGACCAGAAGTATCGGATTGGGCGCGATCAAATGCGCGACATGGCTCAGCATCGCGACCGTTCCGCGGTCCGCCCAGTGGAGGTCATCAAGGATCACTACCAGCGTAGCGGTGTGAGACGCCGTGATTAGAAACTGCGCGACGGCATCGAACAGCCGGAAGCGCTCTTCATCTTTTTCGAGGACGGGAAGTTCGCCAACCTCGGGCAGCATTTCGCGCAGCGCGGGCGCGATGCGCGCCAGAATGGCCGCGCGCTTGCCCAGTACCGCCGCCAGCTCGGAGACGGGTAGAGATCGGGCGTATTCCGCGAGCATTTCGGCGAACGGCCCGAAGGGTTGCTGCCATTCTCCGTCGTAGCAGGCGCCGCGCATGATCGTCGCGCCGCGTTGGCGGGCGTGATCGGCGAACTCCTCCAAAGTGCGGGTCTTTCCGATACCGGGTTCGCCCCGCAGCATCACGATGCCGCCGCGACCATGGCAAGCTTCATCAAACTTCGCCGCCAGCCGCTTTAGTTGCGCGACTCGCCCTACGAAAGGAGTTCGGTTGACCATTGCGACGGGATCATCGCGTTCGTAAATCACCTCGCACACACCGATTGGAGATGCGAGGCCCTTGAGCCGCTGATCGCCCAAATCACGAAAGCCGAAGGATTGTCTTGAGGATAGAAGATCCGCGACCATTCGGCTGCACAGGATTTGTCCGCTGTCGGCGCGGTCGCAGAGGCGGCGTGCGGTTACCACCGGGGTTCCAAAATATCCTCCATCGCGCCGGAGTACTTCGCCCAGATGAATTCCGATTCGAATGTCGAACTTCGCGCCGTTGATCGGACGGCGGGCAGTATGCTGCACCTGAATCGCGCAACGCACCGCGTCAGCGGCCGATGGAAATGCCGCCAGTACACCATCGCCAAGCCACTGAAGCTCCTCTCCTCCTCCCGCCTCGATTGCTTCGGTGGTCAAGCGATGGTGGACGCGAAAGAACTGGTCTCCCGCTTCGTCGCCGGACCTTTGAAGATGCTCGGTCGAGTTGACCAGGTCGGTAAATAGAAGCGTAACCGTAGCAGATTGAGGCATGAGGTGCCTCCTTGTTCATTCAGGGCCAGTCGGATCGCGTAGCCTTTTTCTGAACAAACAACGCTCTTATAGACATAAAACAGCAAAACTGCAAACTTTAAATTTTTGTAAACCGCTTGTCTCCATTTCAAACAATGTGTAAACCCGCTGCTCCGTGAGAGGAGTCACGTGGGCGTATTGTGCTTGCCCGATGTTTCCGATGGTTGTGACCGGACTGCGCCGCGGGCCTCGCCCGGTTCTCTGCGCGATTACCTGACAGAGCTTGCGCCGGCGCCGGGTCCGGAAAACTCGGGCGATGGCGTGGTTAGACCCGTTCCAAATCGGTCTGTAGCCGCTTGTCTTTATTTGGAACAATGTGTAGGCTCGCGGGAATTTCGAGGAGGAATCACATGAGCGAATCACGAGCTTACGAGAAGCCGCTGATCGTCTCGAGTGAGCCCGACTGCCAGGATCAGCCATCGCCGGAACTGATTCTGCCGGTGGTCATCGCAGTGGCGGCCGGTACGTGGATCGTGGTCGGAGTCGAGGCCGTGACCTACTCAAGGAAAAGGGCGCCCAAAAGCGAGGTCTCCCTCGGCGGTCCGGTGGTCGTCACCCTGATGCCGCCGGCGCGAAGCCACTGATCGCGAGCCTCCGCCTCATCTTCTGGCCGGCGGCGGCGAAACGGCGGGATGCCGCGGAGCAGAGCCGATGGCGACCGAGATCCTTTTCGTAAACCTTCCGCCCTACGAATCGTACTACGCCGAAAACGTGCCGCATCTCGGGATGCTGTACGTGATGACGAGCCTGCGCGATCACGGCTACGCGGTCGGTTACCTGGACTGCGCGCGGCGCGGCACGCGCCTGCATCAGGTGATGGAAAAAATTCGCGAGACGGCGCCGCGGCTCATCGGATTCTCGGTCGACACCGACAACCTGTTCTCGGTGGCCCACCTGAGCGCGCTTCTGCGGAGCGAGTTCGGGGACGACCTGAAAATCGTGCTCGGAGGCCCCGCCGCGCAGGGCCATCCCGATGAAATCATGGCGCGATGCCCGGCCGACGTTCTCGTGATCGGCGAAGGCGAATACACCGCTTGTGAAGTGGCGGACTCGCTCCTGCGCGGGCGCGGAGACCTCGGCGGCATCGCAGGCATCTGCTACCGGACCCGCGAAGGATTGGTCCATACGGCGGCGCGCGATCCGATCGCGGACCTGGATGCGCTCGCGTTTCCGGACCGCCGCTTTCTGCCCGACCCGTCCGCGTACACCGTGACGATGATCACCGGGCGGGGATGTCCCTTCAAATGCACCTTCTGCTTCGAGGGCAGGATGGGCAACCGCTATCGGCATCGTTCGCCGGAAAACATCGTCGCGGAGATGGAGCAGCTTCTTGCGGCGCGCGGCCGCGCGTTCATCTCCTTCAACGACGACACCTTCACTTCCGACCCCGATCACACGATGAAGGTGTGCCGGCTCATCCGCGAGCGCCTGCGCCCCAGGCGCGATCTGATGTGGTTTTGCGAGGTGCGCGTCGATGTGGTCAACCGGCATCCGGAGCTGGTCGAGGCGATGGCGCAGGCTGGGGTCGGCCGAATCCAGATTGGCGTGGAGTCGGCGGATGAAGACGTGCTGCGCGCCTACAAGCGGCTCAACGTGAAGCCCGCGGTGGTGGAGAAGGTCGTAAAGCAGTTTCACGACGCCGGCGTTCCGTCGATCTATTGCGGCTTTATCGTCGGCGGCCCGCGCGAGACGATGCAGACGATGGAACGGACGCTCGAATTCGCCCGCCATCTGCTGGTCGATGTCGCCCCGGGATCGTTCGAGTGCAACGCGTCGTTCCTGACCCCTCTGCCCGGAACCGACATCCGCATGCGCCCGGCCGACTACGGAGTGCGCCTGCTCGATCCCGATCTGCTCACCAGCTCGAATTTCAACTATTGCACGGCTGAGACCGAGACTCTGACGCAGGAGCAGATCAACAACTTCCGCTACCGCTTCGTCGATCAGTTCGACCACGAGATGCGCAAGCTGATCCCGCTTCTGCCGTGGAGGGTAATCGAAGCGCACGCGCGGCTGTACAACTCCTTCAGCATCGCGACCGCGTATTGGGAGCGCTTCGGATACTATCCGCGGCTAATCGAGTACCTGCGCCTGCTCGGCGAGGGCAGATTCGAACGCGCCGACGATCTTTCGGACGACGAAATTCTCGGGAGATTTCCGACCCGCTTGTACGCGCCGATCGCGATGGACTCGGGGCGCGTAACCGTGACCAAGGGACCCACGCTGCTCACGCTCAACGGACTCGGGTCGAAGATCTATGCGCTGTGCAGCGGCAAGCTCACCACCAGCCAGATCATCGACGAGCTTCGCGGCGCGCTCAACGGCGAGGCGCCGCGGCGCGAAGTGCTGCGGGCGGATACGCTGGAATTCGTTCGCCATCTGGATCGCAATTACGCGATTTTCCTCAAAGACTTTTGAACCGGCGAGGATAAAACCATGGACGACCAAACAACTAACCTGCTGCTGGGATTGCTGACGCTGATCGGCGTAGTGATGGCGTTTGTGACGCCGAAGCTCTCGGCCGGGGCGTTGATCGTGTTCTTCGCGCTGATGGCGGCGGTTGGGTTCATCCTCGCCGTGGCAAGTCCCTCGGGCGACAGCGGGCAGACGGCGGTATGTCTGCTGCTCGCCGTGCCCGGAGTGGTGCTCGCGCTTCTCGGCCGCGATCGTCTGATGCGTACCTGAGCGCGCCGCTTGCCGATCAATGCAGGTCGGCGTTGCGCAATCTCCGCATCGCAAGTCCCAGCGGCATTACCAGCCATCCAGTCCACGCCAGTCCCATCGGCAATGCCCCCGGACTGCAGTCGCCGATCCAGGACTTCGATTGCGCCTCGAGTGTGGGCGAGGTCGAAATCACCGTGAAGCGGAAGAGATCCACCGGATCCAGAACCATCAGCCATCGCGCGGGGTTTTGCGGCGATGGCGCGTTCGCGGCGCCCGCCGCGCTCGCATCGTAGTCGAGCTCGTGCAGCTTCATCATTTCCATCTGCGCCGCCATCTCGCCGTACCCGTGTGAACCCGCATCTTCCGGGGGCCGCGGCGCGAACGCGACCAGCGCGGCGAGGATTATCGCATCGAGGCCGAAGACCATCACGACCCAGGCGACCAGCGCGGCGGCGAATACGCGCGTGCGCCCGCGGCCGGTCCTCCCGAGGGCGATTCCAATTCCGACGCACACGAGGGTCAGCGCGAGACCGGCCGCGCCAACCGCGGCATAGTCCCTCCATCCCGCGCTCCCCTGAAGCGCGAGGATTGCGGCGGCGGCAATTCCGAATACGGCGGCATAGGCTGCGGCCACCACGATCGCGCGGCCTGCCAGCTTTCCGAAAAATATCGCGGCGCGCGACACGGGCAGGGCCGCAAGCGGAATCAGCGTCGCGTCTTCGCTCTCCCCCGCAAGCGCATCGGCTCCAACCAGCAATCCGATCAGCGGCAACGCGACCTCGCTGAAGGCCAGAGCCAGGGCCACGCTCGCGCGAAATCCGGCCAGACCGAGAGATCCCGATCGCAACGACAGGAGCAGCGGAGGCAGAAACGCAACCGTCGCCATCAGCGCGAGAATTCTGCGCCACACGCGCCCGCGAACCATCAACAGAACCTCGCGCCGCGCGATGAGCTGGATCGCCTTCGATACGGAAGCCGCGCCGCCCGGCCCTATGCTGCCGGATGCGCCGCCCGATCCGGGCTCGTTGTCACTCTGCTGAAACATCGGCGTTCAGCGAAGCCGCCAGCAGGGCCACGCGATAGCGCTCGCGCAGCGGCGCTGGTTCGTTTTCGAAGCGCGCGATCAAAATTCCCCGATCGAGCACCGCGACCGAGGGCCGCAGCCTTTCGACCGCCTCGAAGTCATGCGTGGCCATCAGGATCGTATGTCCTCGGGCGGCGCGGTGCGAAAGACAATCGATCACTCGATCGAGCGTCTCCGGATCCAATCCCGCCAGCGGTTCGTCGAGGATCAAGACCTCGGCGGGCTGCAGAAGCGCCCACGCGAGCCCCACTCGCCGTTCCCATCCGCCCGACAGTTCGCCGATCGGGCGATCGAAGACTTCGCGCACTCCGGTGACGTTCAATGCGTCGTCCAATTCGGTTTCGGAAGTGCGGGTTATCGCGGCGGCAAACGCCACGACTTCATTCACCTTCAGCATCTTCGGGAACTTCGCATCCTGGGGAAGATAGCTGCGGCACGAGACTGGCTCGTTCCATTTCACTTCGCGCGATCCCATGAGAATTCGCCCGCAGCCGGCCGTTGTGATGCCGGCGGCGACGGCCAGGGCGGTAGATTTTCCAGCGCCGTTGGGTCCGACCATGCAGGTCACGCGGCCGGCGGGGCATCGCAGGCTGAGATCCGTGAGCGCGGCGGTCCTTCCATAGACCACCGATATTCGATCGAAGACCAGATCGCGCATCACGCCTACCTCCGCGCCTGCTCCACCAGCGGCGCCGGATCGATGTAGGTATCGCCCGAGCCGATGATCCGCTGTTGAAACCATTCCAGCATCGCGAGCGCCGGACTCATCATGAACCATCGCGCCTCGGGTCGCGTCGCGAGCAGCGCCGCGGTCGCATCCTGCAGCCGGTAAGGCGTCTCGCCGATTCCGTTGCCGTCCAGGTCGGCGCCCACGTAGTCGCTCCAGTAGTTCCCGTGCCCGTTCCGCGCCCATCGGTTGAACCCGGCGCGAACCACGTACGCCTGCACGAGGTTGCCGTCGAAGCGGTTGGATGCGAACAGATTGTCCTCCGAACCCGCGGTCACAAACGCGCCGATTCCGTTTTCGGCAATGCGATTTCCTTCGAACTGATCGGAATTGGAATTTTCGATCACGAAGCCGCGATCGTTGTGCGCGATAGTGTTGTCAGCGAGCCGCGAATTGTCGATCGAGAGCAGCAGGACCCCGAAGCGGCGGTTGTGCGCCACCTCGTTTCGCTCCATCAGGTCGCGCTTGGCAAACATGAAGGCCGCGCCTCCCAGGCATCCCTCCAGCCGGTTGCGCCTCAGCGTGTTGCCGTCGGAGTACATCGAGTGTACTCCGTAGCGGACCCGGGTCGCGTGGTTGTCCTCGACAAGATTGTGATGGGCGAAGGACAGGTAGAGGCCGTCGCGCGAATCGGCGATGTCATTGCGGATCACGCGCACATTTTCGCTATGCCACAGATGAATCGCGTTGCCGCGCCTGGAGCGGTTGAGAGCCGCGTCGCCGCGGACCACGTTGTCCGCGATCTCGAGATCGCCGCCCCCGCGCACGTAAATTCCAAAGCCGGACGATTCGACGCGACATCCACGAATTCGCACTCCGTGCGCCTCGACAATCAGAATTGTCGCATCGTTGTCGGCCAGGTTGCGTCCCGAGCCGCGAACCGTGATGCCGGAAACCGTAACGTCGTTGGCGGAAATGGTGAGCGCGGTTCCCCTTCCGCCTCCATCCACGATCGCGCGCGGATCGCCTGAAATCTGGAGCGACGGCGTCGTTATCGTGAAGGGACCACGATAGATGCCCGGTTCGAGCACGAGGGCGTCGCCGAATTTGGCTGCGGAAAGGGCGGCTGCGAAATCGGCTGGACTGACGATGCGGGAATCGGCGGCCGCGGATCCCGCCGCGCCGGCAATCGCGATAAGAGCGCCGATCAATGCGATTAGCCGAACCAACGGGCGACCGTCCCGAGCAATGCAAAGGTTACGTCGGTCATGATTCGCTCATGGCCCGAGATGATAAGAATTGCGATCGCGGCCAGCATCGCCCCGCTCAGCCGGCGCAACGCGTGATTGAAGCCCGTCTTCGCCGCCAGCGACATCCTGATCTGGAAGAAGCCAAGCGCGATCAGAACCATCGGTATCGCGATGCAGAGCGAGTAGAGGCCCAGCGTGATGAGCCCCGAATACCACGACGTGACTCCCGCATAGACCAGCAGCGGATACAGCACCGCTCCGCCCATGCAGGTCAGGCACGAAGTCGAGAGCCCCAGGCCCACGATGAACGAATCGCTTGCGTGCATCACGCCGCGTCTCGCGGTGCGATCCATTCCCGCGATGCGCAGGCGGGCGAGCAGGATGCGCGGATAGGCGGCGATCGATCTCCATCCGCGGCCGGGCGTCGCAACCGATTCGTTCTTCAGCCAGCCGCGGGTGCGCAGGTACTCGTCCACGCCCAGCACCCGCATCGCGAAGAACAGGATCAGCAATCCTCCCGCCACCTGGATTGCGCTGCCATAGTTGCCCAACGGCATTCTCACGCCCTGCCCGATCAGGCCGACGGTCGCGCCCGATGCGGCATAGAGCAGGGTGAAGCCGGCGACGAAGCTGGCAAGGTTGATGAACAGGCGGCGTCGGCCGGCGCGGGCCGCTTCGTCGCTTCCGCTGAATACCGCCGCGCGTTCTCCCTCGACGACCGTGCACGAGATGATCGCCGAATAGTAAAGCGTCAACTCGAGCGCGCACGGAGACAGAACCACGATCAACGCGCTGATCAGCGCCACCGCCAAAGCCAGCGTCGAAACGAACCCTCCCGGCCGCAGCGAAGCCATCGCTCCGTCGTCTATCGGCAGCTTCCATTCGAAATGCCGCAGCGGACGGCCGCCTACATCCTTCGCCTCGACGATGAGCTTGCCGCTCCGTTGCGCCAGGAACAGATCGCCGCGATCGTCGCGCGACGGGAACAGGATCATGTAGGCATCGTGATGCTCGGACAGGACGATGGGAGCGGCCAGCGACGGATATCGCATCCCGTCGGGGCCGATCAGGATGAAGCTGCCGTGCAGATGATGCATGTGCGAGATGTCGCCGCGATGAGTATTGATGCCGACCAGGATCGGCAGGACGGACTTGAGGTCATGATCGACGTAATGCTCCAGATGGTGCGTGCGCAGGAACCGCGGAGTCACCAGCGTCAAATCGATATAGACGTCTTCGACCCGAACCTGGTCCGCATCGCTCTGCTGAAGCGCCGTCGGCGGATGTGCCGCGCGGTAGCGCGGAACCATCACCAATCCCGCCGCGAAGAGAGCCAGGAGCATCATCAGGCCCGCAAGCAGCACCGCGATCCCGCGCCCCGCGCGAATTCGCGGGGCGCTTCGATCGGCGATGAGCGCGGCGGGAGCGGTCGCCAGTTGCTTTGATGAAATCATTGGCATGACGCGGCGTGGTGCCGGCCGGGAACCGATGGCATCGGCGGGGCATCGTGATGTGTCAGGTAGACGGCGATGCCGGTAAGCAGAACCACGGCGGCGAAGGCCCATCCGCCGCTCATCAGCCGCGTGTACACGTGGAAGTTGGCCAGATGCATCGATCCCACGACCGGCGGCGTGAAATTCGCCACTCCCCCGATGATGGCGCGCGTGCGCACGTGTCCCAGTTCGTAGAGCCGATACTGAAGCAGGCCGAGCCCCGCCGCTCCACTGATTGTCATCAGCGCGAAGATTCCAACCAGCGCGTGCTTTTGAATCGCGGGCGGAAGAAACACCGCGCCGATGACGAGCACCAGAAATGCCGCCATCGCATACGTCATTCCCTTGAGCTCGGGCGCATCAAGCGGAAGCTTGACCCCGATGTACTGATTGAGGGTTTCCACCTCGCGGAGATTTCCTTCCACCCGGCCCGGGTACACTTTCACGACAATCGTGTCCTCGCCGTGGTATTGCGGCGATTCCATTGCCGTCGACCATACCGGAAGGAAATTGCACGCCAGCAGCAAAGCCGCGGCCGCAATCAGCAGCAGCTTTACCGTTCCTGCGCAGGACGCCTGCGAGGGCGCGTTCATCTGTGCGCCTCCTGCTGGCCCGCCGTCTCCACCAGCATCCGCCCGCGCATCTCAAGATGCAGCGCGGAGCAGAACCAGGTGCAGTAGTACCAGTGAGTGCCGGGTTTGTCGGCGATAAAGGTGACTTCGCGGGTCTGGCCCGGATCGATCGCGAGGTTGATCCCGTAATCTTCCAGCGCGAAACCGTGGGTCATGTCCTTCACGGTTTCGATGTTGCTGAGCGTAATCGTGACCTTGTCGCCCTGATGAACCGTGAAAGCGTCCAGCCCGAATTTCGAGCGGATCACCGTCATGTAAACGTGATATTCGTGCGGGCCGACCTGCTCGATGCGGCTCTTGCCCTCCGCAATCGCATCCGGCCCCGGCTGCTCGACCTGCGCGACTTTGGGCGCGAGGTCCGACACCCTGATAAAGGCGGCGTCGTGCGGCTCGGGCTCAGCCGGAAAATCCAGCAGCATCCGCATCTTGTCGCCGGAAATGTCGATCAGCTCCTGGCTCTCCGGCATGCTCGGACCGACCGGGATGAACATGTCTTTCGAGAGCTTGTTCAGCGCGAGCAGATAGTCGCCCGAGGGATGCCGCGTGCGGCCCAGCGCCGCGTAGGTATGGCCGGGATTGTAGTGCACGTCCATCCGGTCGATTACGTAATTGGGATCGCCGGCGACCGCCCTGGCCACGTTCCATTTGACGATCTGAGAGTCGATGAACAGCGAAGTGTAGGCGTTGCCGCGCCCGTCCCAGGTGGTGTGGAGCGGTCCCATCCCGACTTCGGGTTGCGCCGCGATCGCATCGCGAAGGTTTTTGACCTTGTCGATCTTGCTGATGTCGATCAGCGTGACGGTCGGCGAGAGCTTGCCTGATGCGGCCACGTATTTGCCGTCCGGGCTGACATCGCATCCGTGCGGATTCTTGGGCACCGGAATCATGTAAAGAACTTTTTTGGTCGTCCTGGTCGGATCGATCACCTTCGTACCGCCCATCGATGTGAATTCGCCCTTGCTAATCGCCTCTTCGGCGGCTGGGATGTCGATGGCGGCGATCGCGTCCTCGTCGTTGCGGATCATGTCCTCGACGCTCAGGCCCTTCTCGGTGTCGTAGTCGGTCGAAAACGCCCATCGCCCGTCCTTGCTGGCATCGTTGATGTCGCAATTGCCGGGGACCAGAACCTCGAATCTGGTCTGCAGCGTGATCGGATCGAGAAACGCCATGCCCGCCTTGTATGCCGCCACATCGACTCCGTGGCTCTTGTCGGGTTCGGCGAGGAACTCGCCGTTCACGATCACGTATTTCGTGTCGGGCGGGACCACCGAGGTTCCGTGCGCCGCCTGAAAATTCGGGATGGTCGCGATTGCGGCGGTTTCGAAGCGCTTGAGGTCGATGCGCGCGACGCGCGTGTTCGCCTTGTCGTTGATGTAGAGCCATCGTCCGTCGTAATCGCCGTTGGTCTCGGAAAGGGCCGGATGATGAGAGTCGCCCCACAGCGGCCCGCTCGCCTTGAGCATCTCGTACGTTTTGGTGCCGGGAATCGCGTATCCGTATTGCGCGCGCGGCTCGAACACCGGAATCGAGCGGATCAGGCGTCCTGACGGGATTCCATAAACCAGCACCGTCCCGGCCTGCCCGCCCGAGAGAAAGGCGTAATATTTGTCCCATTTGCCGACCGGCACGTACACGCTGCGCGCCGCATCCGCATTGGCGTCCTGCTGATGAGACCCGCGGCAGGCGGACAACGATCCGATCGCCGCGAATGCCGCCGCAATCACGACCGCGGAGAGGAATGGACGATGCACTCTGACGTTGCTCATCAGTGCTTCCCTTCGTTAGCGGCCAGCACCACTAACGTGCCTTTCATGTTGGGATGTAGCGAACCAGTGCTGCACTGGGTCGCGCAGTAGAACGTGAACGTGCCCGGCTTGTCCGCCTTGAAGGTGACTGACTTGGGCCGCCCCACCAGCGCGCCGTTGATAAACGCGTCCTTGTCGTAACCGTCGATCGCGAGGCCATGACCTGCGCCCAGGCCATTGTCGGTCGGTTGAAAATTGATCCGGACGATCTGCCCTTCGGTAACCTGGATAACCGCCGGTTCGTAGCGCCATGCGCGTTCTCTAAGATTGATAACGACATCCGGATGGCCCAGATTTGCGCCTTGCGCCACCGCCGACATCGATCCCGAGCCGGGCGCCAAACGCGGATTGTCGAGCCCATAGACGAACGCCGCTACATCCCAAACCTGCGCGGGGTCGAGCGACTCGCGAAACGACGGCATCGGCGTGCCGTTATTGCCGGTCGTGATGGTTAAGGCGATATCGCGCAGCGTATGCCCGCGCTTGAATTCGAATCCTTTGTGGAAGTTGCGCGGCCGAATCGGCATCTGCGCGGAATCGAGCAGCGTGTCGGCCGATGGACCGTCGCCGTAGCCTTCGTCGCCGTGGCAGGTTGCGCATCCGGCATCGGCGTACAGCTGTTTGCCATCCGCAACCATCTGCGGCGTTATCTGCTGCGGTTCAGCGCCCAGCTCGACCGGCTTGCCGGCCGGCCCGTTGAGTGCGGGCGCCAGCGTTTTGATATAGGCCACGACCGCCCATCGATCGCGATCTGAGAGCAGGAACTTCCACGGCGGCATCGGCGTACCCCGCAGGCCGAGCGACACCGTGCGAAACAGATCGGCATCGGTTGGCAGGTCAGCGCCGGGCGTACTCTTGAAGCGCAATATTCCCGCCACGAAGTTCCGCGGCCCCGGCGTCAGGAACTCAGCGCATCTTCCGTTGCCCTCTCCCCTGGGTCCGTGGCAGGAAGCGCAATTCTCGTTGAAAACCCGCTGTCCATCGGCCACCAAATCGGGCGTGGATGGAGGTTCCGGAGGTACCTCGAAATGACTCCATGAAAGAATCGGCGGCGCCGGCGATGCCGGAGCGGCGGCCTCGCGCCGCTCGCATCCCGAAACCATCGCAAACAGCGCGATCGAAATGCCAAGGGCGCACAATGCAGCGCTGGCTCCGCGTTTTCCTGCCCGTTCAGTTTCCATCCCGGATAATCTCCCTCGCCGCGAGGCCCTATTCGCATAAGGCGTACCCGACCCTCAGGCATTGCCTGTTGCGGAATTGACCATCCCGGGGAGATTCCCGGATAAGAACGCTGACTCCGATGGATACAATCGCGTCCGGAGCCTGTATCCGATTTTTCAGACGTAAAATCGTCGAAGACCGCGCCGGTTCAGGCGGTCCTCGCTCGACAGACGGGGAGATTAACTCGAAGGCGTGCGGGTGTCCTTATTTTCGGGTGGATGCGGAACTCGATGGGAGGGGCTCGAGAGTCACGCCCGCCGGCAGCTTCGCCGTTGCCACGTCGAGGCGATCGTTGATCAGCGGAATCGCGATCATCTTGTTGTCATCGATGCGCCACTCGAAGACCGACTTCGACGGTTTGGCGGGATCGATCACGGTATGCTCCTCGAGCGCGCCCGCGGCGCTTAGCCATCCGTGCTCGAACGACCAGTCGAGCGCGGCTTCGCGGGGTTTACCGGCATGCAGATGGATTTGGATGCGCTGGAGCACATCGCCTTCGCCAGCGACCGTGATCAAGCCGATCGCGCTCGGGTCGGGTCCCAGCACCGCGTCGTCCGATGGAGTCATCGCGAGGTAAAGCGCGATCACCCGTCCGCGCGCGGGCTTTCCCAAAATCGTATAAGTGGACAACTTGAGGCCGCCCGATGAGACATAGAGTGTCTTGAGATTTTCCAGGCTCAGCTCGGTCTCCGAGCTGTTTTCCGCGCAACATCCGTATGCGATCACGGCAACGCCGGCGGGCGAGTCGAGGCGGATTTCGTCGCCGGGCAACTCGCGGCTGGCGGTCACCGCGCCGAACCGCCCGCCGCTTTCGATAGGATGGATTGCGAGCGCGATTTTGCCGGTCGGCTGACTTTCCGCGCCGATATCGTCCGATACCCGCAACCGCCGGCTCACTTCACCATCGACAACTACGGTGCCGACGCGTCCGCCGTAGGCGTATTGCGCAAGCCGATAGCTGCGTGAGCGCGTCGCCAGGTACAGCTTGCCGTGATCGTTCTGCAGGGCGGCGTCCGCGGTCGCACTGAGCGACGAATCGCCGGCCGCGACGGGGTTCGCCTGTGCGCGGGCGCAAAGTACGATCGACAACACGAGCAGCGGGAAAAGAAGGCGGCGATCCATTCGTCATTTGCTCCCGGACAGATTGAAAACCGTTTTCGCGCGAATCAGATCGATCAGAAGAATCTGCTCGCCGACCAGTTTGCCTTTCTGATTGTTGACGATTGCGATCGCGCCTCGAAACTCATCGCCCAGGATCCTCGCGTAGTCGCGCAGGTCGCTCTCCCAGAAATGATTCATGTCCCCGGGGCTCAGCGAGCCGGCGCGCGGAAGCCGCGCCATCACGGTCGCGACGCGATCCCGGGGCATCGTGCGATCCACGAATACCTCGATCTGCTGCGCACCTTGTCCGTCCGGGGGAGTAAACTCCAGGTCAGGCTTTCCCCATGCGGACTCGATCTCGGCGATCGCCTGCTTGCAGTCGCGCGTAGGCTTTTCGATGTACGGCGTTTCAAGGCGAATGCCGAACGTTGCGCGCCCGTCGTCGGCGCTCGAGAACCAGAGCTGCAGCTTGCGGCCGTCCTTGAGCACGGTATCGATATGGCTGTACGGAGAATCGACGATCCCGCTCGACTTGACGTTGTCGCCCAGGTAGCCGCCGACATTGTGAGCCATGCTGGTTCCGTAGTCGCCCTGGTAGAGGCCCTCCAGGGCCTGATCGTCAAGCGCCTTGGAATCGTCAAGCGGCATATCGAGCGGGATGCTCACCAGGCGCATCCGATCGGCGGCACAGGCGGCGCGCGCCGCGATCAGAACAGCGATCATGCCCAGCGTTGCGAAGAGCTTTCGTTTCATCGGTCGCCCGAAATTCGGGACCTCGCGGTTCCGGCATCTCCAGCCCCCGGATGCGCGGAATCGTTCATTTGCTTTATCGATTTCCAATACGGACTGGTCCTGAGTTGTTCCATGAAATCGCGGCGGAACGCGTCCTTGCCGCGAATCTGTCCGGGCCATGCCATATCCAGGAACTGCCACGCCTCAGCCTGATGCCCGCTGTAGATCAGGTCGAGCATCGTTCCCCAGAGCCGGGGCGGGATGTCCGCATCGGGCCACGATCCCGGCGGCAGGTGCTTGCAATCGGCCTGGATGGATTCAGCGCGCGCGGTCAGGTCCTTCATATCCACGCCGGACGTGCGCATCAGATCCGGCGCGATATGATAGGCGCCGTCCTTGTAGCGGAGAATCACCTTGGGCGCGGGCGAATCGGCGAAATCGCTGTTCCAATTGGCAAAGCTCCAATCGTGAAGCTGAACCTGCAAGCCCGGTCCTTGCGCGAGCTTTACGAAATGCGGTCCTACGTCTCCGAATGCCGCATCCAGGCCGGCAATCTTTCGAAACTTCGGTCCGATTTCGAAGATATGCAGGGTCAAGCAGCAATTCGCGCCCCCGGCCCACTCCGAAACCACGAGGTCGGGCTGGCCGTCGCCGGTGATGTCGTTGCCCATCCTGACCAGCGCGGAATCGGGATCGTCGTCGTACAGCGTTCCGATTACGAATTTCTCGCCGTTTTCCGTGGCCTGCTTCCGATATATCTGCTTGTGATTCCTGAGAATCTCGAAGTATGCATCTTTTTTGTTCGAAGCGGGGTCGAAGTAGGTGTTGACGGTGTAGTCGCCGAAGCTCGCCGATTTCTGCAGGGGCGGAGAGCTGCCCGCTATGGCGGCGGGGCAGGTAGCCGCGATCGCTCCTGCCCAGATGACGGCCGATATCGCGCGCAGGCAAATTCGGCTGTTCGATAGTCCCTTCATCGATGAGGCTTGCACCTGTTAGCAGTTTTCACGCGCCACGCCAAAGGCGCGAACGGGCAGCCGAACGAAGCTCGAAATCCAGATGCGCGGCGATGCGGCGCAATCAAGGCCGAGGTGTGGAACTGGCGGGCGTTTCCGGCAGTGAGTCGGGCGCGGCCAACTTCCGCAGTTCCCAGAGCGCGAATTTCCCGTGGCCAAAGGTGCGTTCGTTTCCCACCTGGATCACCGCATCTCTGGGCAGGGTTATTGTGCCGGCGTCCCGGCGGCTTAGCGGAGACCAAAACCGCGTCAGTACTGAACGATCGCCTCCCACGGCGAGCACCGGCCAGTAGTCGATCGATTCTCCCGGATTCGCGTATGGCCCCAGGTAGAACTGCGCGCCGACTCGGTTTGCGTAAGCAAGGATTCTTTGCCGCGACAACGTTTCGTCATAGGTGTAGTCGTTGGTCAGGCCGTCCAACGCCACGATCTTCTGATTGGAAAAATAGGCCAGGCTTCCGGGAAATTCGGCCGCCAGCATCGTCGCATCCGCCGGCAGAAGATCTTTTACCCATCGAAACGGCGGCTCCTCGGGAGCGGATTGCGTGACGGCAGTCGGATTCAGAGGATTCACGTTGAAGCCACACGCCTTAAGCCAGGTGCGCCCGACCGCGAGGATCAAGATGATTGCGGCGACCGCCGGCTGGAGTCTCGGAAGCTCTACGTAGTCCAGGAAAAGCGCCGCGTTGGCTACCCCGACCGTGTAGTACCAGAACATCGCGGTGGACGGCGATGCGGAAAACAGCAGCACGTATGACGCGTGCAACAGCGTGCCCATCGAGGTCGCCAGCAGAATCCAATCCCTTCGATACAGCGACGCGACGAGGCTTCCCACAGCCGCAATCGTAACCACCGCGCCCAGCTTTCCGAGGTAGCGAGGCTCCATCATCAGGTGTGGAAAGGAGCTCTTGATCGCGCCCGAAATCGGAACCAGATGGCCGTACGCATGGAGGTTCCAGACCAAATACACCAGCAACGGCGGCGCCGCGGTCTCGACGATGCGAATCGCGCGGCGAACCGCCGCATCCGGATCGGTCGCAAGCGCAATTACGGTGCCTGACGCGACCAGAAAAACATTGTCCAGCCGCGCAAGACAGGCCAGAGCGGATGCGATCCCGAACATCCGCCAGTTCGACGGTTCGTCCGGATCGCAAAGGCAGAGGTCGAGCCGGACGAGCCACCATACGATCGTCAACAGCGAGAGATGCGTCTCGAGCCCGAACAGTCCCGTGCCGTAGGCCAGCGACAACAGTCCCGCGCCGACCATCCACACGCCGCGCCGCCGCGTTTCGAGGCGATAAAAGAGCATCAGCGCGCCGCCCAGCCACAGAAACTCGACGACGATCCCGAGCCGCAGCGCGAGCAGCTTGCGGCCTCCCACAAGCCCCATCACGGCGATCGTCGCGATCATCTGGAGCGGATGATACCCGTTGGTCCGCTCGATGCCGTTGAAGGTCGAGCCGTCGCCTCGGACGATGTGCCAGGCGATCTGCGGATAGAAGAGCGCATCGTCGGGGAAAAATGGGATCGGATGAATCAGTATCGGGACCGCCAGCACGACCAGGAACAAGACCAACAGAATTCTGAGGCGGGACATGCGAAAGAAATGATTCTCACAGCCCGCCCCGCGCCATTCAACTCGAAACGCTGAAGGCTCGCTTCCGCCAGGCCGTGCGCGGTCACCGCGATCAGCAGTGGTGGGATGCTACCTGATCTTCGCGGGGCGGGTGGCGCGCAGGACGAAGTGATAGCGCAGATGCTCCAAAGATTCGGCTTCAAATCCCGCCGCGGTCAGGCGATCGCGCGCCTCGGCGATGCTGTGGGTGTGGCCCTTCGGCGGTCCGATCGGACGGTCCATCTCGCCGTCCCAATCGATTATCAGCGCCGAGCCTCCCGGCTTGAGAAGCTGCGACATCTCGCGCAGCGCATCGTCGCCAACTTCGTGCAGGACATTGAGCGCCAGGATTCGATCGGCGGTCCCAATGATGGAGCCAAGCTCGCCGCTGAGCATCGGCTGGATATTCGTCAACTGGCGCATCGCGGGCTTCGCCTTCATCAGTTCGATCATCCCGGGCTGCTCGTCGAGCGCGACGATTTTCAAATCGGGGCGGCGCCTGGCGATCTCGATTGAATAGGTCCCCGTGCCCGCTCCAAAATCGATCACGACAGATCCCTCGGGCGCGTCGAGAAGCTTCAGCACATCGGCGGGCGCCATATATTCAAAGCGCTGCGGGTCGTCCAGAAGCGCGGCGCGCGCCGGGTTGAAAACCTCGGGCTGCTTGGCGCCTTCGCGCGAATGTCCGTGGCGATGCGACCGGTGACCGGCTTCGTGCTTGGTGCTCATCTCCCGTTTGCCCTCGATTCAGAGAAAATCCGCAATTCCGCCCCGCGTCAACCTTGAAGATTGGTGCTTGACCGCGGCGGTGCCCGTCGGAGATATAAGAGCGAGGAGAGCCGCCATGATACTCACCTCGCTCGAAGTCGATCCCAAAGAGTTCGAAGCGCGCACCGGATGGGCGATCAAGCCCGAAGGCGCTTGCAAAGACCATATCTGCGTTCCGCTTGCCGCTGGCGCGCACGCCGGAAAGCTCGACGCGAGGATGCTCTCCGAGCGGCTTGGGATGCCCCTGGTTCACGACGCCGACGCGAAAGTATGGTGTCTCGGGCCGGAGGCGATGGGCCATGCGCTGACGACGGCTCGCGCGCCCGAGCTGGCGCTGCCCGACTACAAGGGAAATCAGTTCCGGCTGAGTTCGCTGCGCGGGCAGAAGGCGCTCATCGTCACATGGTCCTCGTGGTGAGGATGCCGGCTTGACCTGCCCGTGTGGCAGGCCCTGCGCAACGAACTTCATCCCAAGGGTCTTGAAATCGTAACCGTCGCACTCGATGTCGATCCGGAAGCGGCCCGCGCATGGATCGAGCAGACCAACCCGAACCATCCCTCGCTCATCGACAGCGCCCATCGCGTCGATGAACTGTTCGGCGTCGTCAACGTGCCCAACAGCGTTTGGATCGATGAAGAGGGGATGATCGTCAGGCCGGTCGAGCCCGCGTGGCCGGAGCGCGACAATCCTCCCGATTGGCAGACGATGGCCGACAGCCCCGATGTCCCCGAGCAATTGCGCGAGACGCTCAAGCTCGCCCGCAACATCCGCACCCAGCCAAAGGAATACACCGACGCGCTGCGCGACTGGGTCGAGAAGGGCCGCGCAAGCCGCTACGCCTTGCCGCCCGAAGAAGTGATCGCGCGCAGCGGACCGCGCGGCAAAGCGGAAGCGGAGGCGGCGGCGCACTTCGAGCTCGGGCAATACCTGTGGGAAACCGGACGGCGCGAGCTGGCTCCGAAGCATTGGCGCGAAGCCCATCGCCTGCAGCCCGACAACTGGACCTACAAGCGCCAGGCATGGACGCTCGCCGATCCGTTCCAGGGGCCGACGGACCTCTACGATTCGTGCTGGGTCGAAGACGTGCGCAAGATCGGCGCCGAGAACTACTATCCGCCGCTGAACCTGACTCCCGGCGGCGGAAAATAAGCGCACTAAGCGTCCGCGCAGCTACTCCCGGTTCGAGGGGTTTGGCCCCGCGGCGGCTCTCAATCGAGTTGACAGTACACGCTGCGCAATCTCTCGTTCGACCGACCGGCCATAGTGCTTGACTTCCGCGGCTTATCGTTCGACAAGCAGGGCAGGAGGATTCCGAGGTGGCCGAGCTTGCCTATTCCAGTGCTATCGCGATCGCGAAGAAGATCCGCGATCGCAAAATTTCCAGCCGCGAAGCTCTCGATTACTTTCTCGCGCGCGTCGATTCGCTCGACAAGCCGATCAACAGCGTCGTCACGATCGATGCCGCACGGGCGCGCGCGGAGGCCGATGCCGCCGATGCCGCGTTGGCCCGCGGCGAGATTCGCGGACCGCTGCACGGCGTGCCGATGACCATAAAAGATTCCTTCCAGACCGCCGGGATGCGAACGACGTCCGGAGCCCCCGAACTCAAGGATTTCGTGCCGCAGGAAGATGCGTGGCCGGTCGCGCGCCTGCGCCAGGCCGGCGCGATCATCTACGGCAAAACCAACCTCCCCATCTATGCGGGCGATCTGCAGAGCTATAACGAGGTCTTCGGCACCACCAACAATCCGCATGACCTGACCCGCACTCCCGGAGGATCGTCCGGCGGATCGGCGGCGGCGCTGGCCTGCGGTTTTACTCCGCTCGAACTCGGCAGCGATATCGGCGGATCGATTCGGCTGCCCTCTCATATGTCGGGAGTGGTTGGCCACAAACCCAGCTACGGCATCGTCCCCGCCCACGGACAGATTCCGGGACCTCCGGGCACCCTGACGCTTGCCGATTTGGCGGTGGCAGGGCCGATGGCGCGCACGGTCGATGATCTCAAGCTCGGCCTCGATATCATGGCCGGACCGAATCGATGGGACGGTCCCGCGTGGCGGCTCAAACTGCCACCGCCGCGCCATCGCAAGCTCGCCGAATATCGCATCGCGGCGTGGCTCGATGATCCCGCTTGCCGCGTCGAGCCCGAGTCGCGCGCTCTGCTCGAGAAGGCTGCCGCGACGCTCGCTTCAGCCGGCGCCGCCGTGGATTACGATGCGCGCCCCGCATTCACGCTGGAGAAAGTGGCCGACACGTTCTTCGCGCTTCTGCAGGCCGCGCTCGCAGGGGGAGTCTCGTTCGAGAAAATCGAGCAGTATGCCGCCACCTCCGGCGATACTTCCGCCGCCCAAACCCGCCGCCTGCTCGCGATGCGCCATCGGCAGTGGCTCAGTTACAACGAGCGGCGGCTGCAGATGCGCAAGCGTTGGGAAGAATTCTTCACGCAGTGGGATGCGATCCTGCTGCCGGTGATGCCCTGTCCCGCAATTCCGCACGATCACTCGGAGCCGCAGGCGAGCCGGATGGCGACGGTCGGGGGAGATCAGATGCCGTACTGGAATCTGACGACCTGGATGGCGCCCGCGGGCGCATGCTATCTGCCCGCGACCGTCGTTCCGGTTGGCACGCTCTCGAACGGGCTTCCGGTCGGAATTCAGATCGTCGGTCCGTTCCTTGAAGACCGGACCACGCTCGATCTCGGGCGGCATCTGCACGCCCGGATGGGCGGATGCCCGCGGCCGCGGGGTTTCTAGAATTGATGCTCGGCCGGGCGCGCGTTTCATATCGCGCGCCCGGCTCCCGAGTCCCTATGACGGCCGCTTGATCTCGAACGAAGGTCCCGACCAGCCTTCTTCGAGCAGCGAAGACGCGTTTTGCGATCCTTGTCCGATGCTGCCGCCGACCATCCCCGACGTCACCGCGCCGTCCACCACCATCGCCTGCCCGCTGACGAATTCGGAATCATCGCTGGCGAGAAACGTCGCCATCGCGGCGATATCCTCCGGCCGCCCGGCGCGCGGCCACGGCTGAAACGCGGCAAAGAGCTGGGTCGCCGTCTGTTCACCGCCGGGGATGCGATTGTAGGTCAGCGGCGTCGCGATCAGGCCGGGGCAGATGCAGTTGACGCGAATCTTGTCCTTGGCAAGCTCGATCGATGCCGACCGGGTCAGGCTGATCACGCCCGCCTTCGCCGCGCAGTAGGCGTGAAGTCCCGGCGCTCCGCGCAGGCCGGCAATCGATGCGGTTGAGATGATCGAGCCGCCTCCCGCCTTTCTCATCTCGGGCACGGAGTACTTGATGCCCAGGAAGACCGCGCGCAGCAGGATGGCGAAGCTGCGGTCCCAGTTCTCCGCCGTGGTCCTTTCGATCGGGCCGACAGCGCCGCCCAGGCCGGCGTTATTGTAGATGACGTTGAGGCGGCCGAATTCCTTGACCGCGCGATCGACCGCGCCTTTTATATCTTCCTCGCGCGCCACGTCGGTGAGCTGAAACACCGCGTTGCCGCCGTTTTCCTTGCAATCGCGCACGGCGGCTTCGCCACCTTCGCGGTTGAGATCCGCGATAACTATCGAGGCGCCTTCGCCCGCGAACCTGATGGCGGTGGACCGTCCGATGCCGCTTGCCGCTCCCGTGATGACCGCAACTTTTCCTTCCAGCTTGCCCATGGTCGTTCTCCATTCGGTGCGCCGCGCCGCCGCTGCGTGAATCGAGCGGACGGCGCGAAAATTCGCACCGCGGATGAGAATCGCACGCTAAGCCGCGCATCGGCAAGGACGGCTGCCGGCGCGTAATTTTTCCGTATTGCGACTCGCGCGGATCGGATCCTACGATCCCTTTCCAGCACCATTGGCGAGGTAAACGACGATGCTACGCGTCAGACTCGCAAGTTGGCTGCTGCTCCTTCCCTTCCTGCTTCCGGTTCAGTCACAGGCGCAAAATTCCGATCGCGCCTTCGAGCCACAGTCCGCCGCGAGCAGCGCTGCCGCGCGTGCTCCAGCGGGACAGGCCGGCGCCAACTCGTCCACGCTCGAAATCGCCCCGCAACCGTCCGCACTTCCCGCCCAGCCCGGACGGGATTCAGAAGCCGGCCCCCGGGCTTTCCAGCCTTCGAACGATTCCGCCTCCTTGAACCGTGCTTACCGTTCAAACGGTCCCGACGATGGACGCCGGCCTTATCTCGGCGTTGAGCTTCAATACACGACCGAATGCTTCCTCGGCATGGAAGTGCGCGGGTTCGAGGTCCTGTCGGTCACGCCCGACAGTCCCGCGGCTCGCGCCGGACTTCAGGCGCGCAAACCCGGCACTGCGCTCGGCGACCTTGAAACCTTCGGCAGCGTGATGGCCTTTCCGCTGGCGCTGTTCACCATTCCGCACCTTCGGCGTTCGGGCGCGTTGGGGATGCCGGGCGATGTGATCGTCGCCGTGGATGATCGCCGCGTGAGAACGGAGCAGGAATTGATGGACGCGCTTTATCCGCTCAGGGCGGGCGACACCGCGTATCTGACGGTGATTCGTCCCCTGGTCGGCGGCGGCCATACGACGGCGCGCGTCGCCTTGCATATCGATCGCACGCTGCCGGCGCTTCACGACCCCGCATCTCCCTGAGTTGCTCCGCCGCCCTCCGTGGTCCGATCGCCGCTCGCAGCGCCTCCGATCGCTGTCAGCGCGTTGTTTTCAGCCGGCGTTTCCAAGTAGCATCGCGAGAAACCGCTTGCGACGAGGATGGAAGATGTCGCGACTGAGCATTCTCCCCGATGAAAGGCTGACCGGCGATCTCCGCCGCCAGGCCGAGGCCGCCGACAAAAGCGGAGCGGGCTCGACCGTTCTGCGCGTGCTGGGGCATCGCCCGGACATGATCGAGTCGTATTTCAAGTTCTACTATCCGCTGCACAACGGCGGCATCGTCGATCCCGCCCTCAAAGAACTGGTGCGGCTCAGGATTGCGTCGCTCAACCAGTGCCTCACGTGAAGGAAGGCCCGCTTTCCGTCGGCGACGGAACGAGGACTGACCGAGGACAAAATCGCGCGGCTCGAAAATTACCGGACCGATCCCGTCTTCAGCGATCGCGAACGGCTCGCGATCGAGTTCGGAGAAAAGCTCGCGCTCGACCATGCCTCCGCGGATGACGACTTCTTTCGCCGGATGCGCGCGCATTTCAGCGACGCGGAAATCGTCGAGATCGGGATGGCGGCCGGGCAATATATCGGCTTTGGCCGCCTGCTGATGGTGCTGGACCTTGAGCGCGCGGTCTGCGAAATCTGAATTCTCCAGCCATCCTCAAGGAGAACCGCGATGAAAGCCGCCGTCTATTACGAAAACGGAACTCCCGATGTCTTCAAATACGAGGATGTTCCCGATCCCGAGTGCCATCCCAAGGGCGTTGTGATTCGGGTCGCGGCCGTCAGTATCGAGGGCGGCGACACGCTCAACCGATGGCGCGGACCGTTGGTCACGAAGCCGCACATCGTCGGCTATCAGGCCGGCGGTGAAATCGTCCAGGTCGGCTCCGAAGTAAAGCATCTGCGCGTCGGGCAGAAGGTCACCACGGTCTTCAACTACGGATCGCATGCCGAGCTGCGGGCGGTCCCGGCGCGCAACGCGTGGCCGGTGCCCGACGGCTTCGACATCAAGCTGGCATCCGCGGTTCCCGTGCCCTTCGGCACTGCCGACGATTGCCTGTTCGAGTTCGGCCATCTGAAGGCCGGCGAGACGGTGTTGATCCAGGCCGGCGCAAGCGGTGTCGGCGTCGCCGCAATTCAACTCGCCAGGCGCGCCGGCGCCAGGGTCATCGCGACCGCTTCCAGCGACGATCGCCTCGAACGGCTGAAGCCGCTCGGCATGGACCATGGCATCAACTACCGGCGCGATGACGTCGTGAAATCGGTGATGAAGCTCACCGATCGCAAGGGCGTCGATCTCGTCGTCGATCCGGTCGGCGGCGCGACCCTCCAGAGCAGCATCCTGTCGCTCGCCTATCGCGGGCGAATCTCGATGGTCGGTGCGGCGGGGCGCGAGGCGATGACCGTGGACGTGTCGCCGCTGATGGCTGGAAATCGGTCGTTGACCGGTGTTTTTCTCGGCGCGGAGATCGCGACCGACCGGGCGCATACCATGATTCAGCGCCTCGTCGATGAAGCCGCGCGCGGCGAATTCAAGGTCGTGATCGACAAGACCTTTCCTCTCAAGGAAGCCGCCGCCGCCCACGCATATATCGAAAGCAGGCAGGCAGTCGGCAGGGTCCTGCTGATCCCGTGACGGCGCAAGCTGCCGCGCTTGTGTTCATTGCGCGGCGGCGAACCGCTCGGCCTTCATCGCGAGCCCTTCATAAGATGCGGCCCGGCCGTTGCTGGTTGCGTGATCGGGAATCGGCGTCCGGATTGGCCTGAATATCGAGCTCTCGCCTCTTCAGCGCCTGTTTGAATTCCTGCCGGCTTATCTGCAGGGTGGTGAGAAGCGGCTGGACCACGCGCTCTACAAACATCCGCGGGCTGATTCCCGCCCCCGAAGCGCGGAGTCTCTGGTTATAGTTCGGGATCAGATCGGCGCCCGGCATTTTGAAGTTCGAGAGGACTTCGGCCAGGTCGGCGATTGTCGGTTGCCGATCCTGCGCGAGTTCCAGCTCGATGATCGCGCGGTAAAATCCGCCGTGCGCTGCCTCATCGCGGCCGACCAGATGAAACATCGCCTCCATTACCGTGTCGCCCGCGGCGCGCGCCTTGTCCTTCTGCAGCTTGTATGCGATGTACGTCGCTCCCTCCTGGAGCGCACCGTAGCACACCATCTGGCGCGGAGTTTCGAACGGGAGCTTCCAGATTTTCGCGCAAATTCCCGCCTCCAGCGCATCGACTTCCGCTTTCGTCCGCAGCCCCGAGCGGCTCAAGTATTCGCGAAAAACCAGTCCATGCTTGGACTCCTCGAATGCCCAGCAGGTCTGGAACCACGCGATGCCGAATCGAGAGCGCACGAGCTCGAGGCCCTTCGAGCTGTAGTCCGGAACGTAAAGCTCCTCGGCGCAGAAGATCTCGACACATTCGGCGCTCGTTTCAGTCGCCTTCAAGGCATCGAGCGCGTCCCATGGGACGTCATCGAAGACGCTCCAACGGCGTTTCTTCTCCGCGGTTTCCAGAAAATCAAGGTAGGTGCGATAAACACGATCGCGAATGTTTTGGGTTTCCGCCACGCTTCACCTTATTTGGTCGCGACGTTTGAGAGATGGATTTAAGGCCGCGCCGCGACCGTGTGATGCTCAGGATCGCGCGGTCCGTTTTCCGGACTTGCCATTGCGCAGCGATGGATCAGGTTCGATTCTTATAAGCTGCCCGTTGAGCAGACTGCCGTTCAACAGGCTGAACGCGACGGCGACATCCGAGAGTTCCGCCATTTCGACAAAACCGAAGCCGCGGCAACGTCCCGTTATGCGATCGGTGACCGCCAGTGCGCTAACCACTTCTCCGGCACGCTCGAAATGTGCCATCAAGTCACGGCTGGTGACCGAACTGGCCAGGTTGCCAACATATACTTTGGGCACTAAGAGACCTCCGACCTGTTTCAAGCAGTTCGGATTGTCCCGGCAAGCGACGCGCAGTCGTCTGGGATGGACCGGATCCGAAGGCAAGCAACTACTCAAGTCTATTCTCCGCGCGTCAGGAAGTACACCAGGCAGCCGCCGCGGCGCTCGGAAGCGGCGCATTCGTGAGTCTGTCGAAGGATCTGACCCGCGCGGGGGGGGGGTATCTTATGTCCTGTGGAACGTGTAGCATAAAGACTCTCACGTTCGGACGTTCCTTTCACTTCTACCCGGGAATGAGCCCGGGTTTTCTGTTTGGAGCCACCCGGCACAAACTATCGGAGGGCAAAAAATGCCCAGCAAATTGTACGTAGGCAATCTGGCCTACGCGGTCTCCAATGACGATCTCCATGAGCTCTTTTCCCAGGTCGGACAGGTGCAAAGCGCGGTCGTGATCACCGACAAATTCTCCGGACAATCGAAAGGCTTCGGCTTCGTCGAGATGACAACTGAAGAAGAAGTTGCCAACGCGATCCGGCAGTTCAACGACACCGAGCTCAAAGGCCGGAACATCAAGGTGAATGAAGCAAAACCGCGCGAATCGAGCTTCGGCGGCGGCAACCGCGATCGAAACCGTGGCGGGGGCGCGGGCCGAGGCCGCAACCGCTGGTAAGCGCCACATCGATGCGCGATCGCATTTCGCGCTGATTGGGGTCTGGCGCTTCGCTCGCCGAAGCGCCGGACCGGCTTTTGGATGCGATTGCGCCGCGGGTCTCGTTCATCACCGAGGAAAAATGCATGGATAAACGCCAGCGAGAACGTTCCCGCAGAGAGAAGCAACGCAACAAAGAGCAGCGTCGCGTGAAGCGCGCCGCGGAACGCCAGAAACGGACGCTCGAAGGCGGCAAAGACGCGGACCTCGACGGAATGGTTCCGGGACCGCAACCGGGCCAGATTATCGACTTGTCCTGAACTTTGTGCCGCTCCGCGTTGCGCGCTTTCGCGAGCGAGACCTCCATCGGCGCATCCCGTCGGCGCGCCGCGCCCTACCAGGCGTGGAAGGTCTCGATCGCGCGATACGGATTCGAGCACGGCGGGCCGCCCGCCACCTGGATCGCCGGCGGCCGCTTGAGTTCCATCACGATCGACGCGAACGTCATCGCGCTCGCCGGATCGTCCGGCTTCGGGCGAACCGAGATGGGGTCGGAGCCGGCGCCGATCGACAACGCTGATTTGACTTCCTCAAGGGTCAGGGTTTTGCCGGAAGCCAGTCCGCATAGCGTCGTGTAACGATTGCGCGAATTTTCCTCGTCCCTGCGAATTCGGGTGCTGTCGATCGGATGGTTGGTGTGGACGAACGCCGGTGACGGCTCCGGCCACGGCACGGCGTTGACCAGCGTTGCGGATGCCTCAAAGCTGGCGAACGACGCCGGGTCGCCGATCATGTAATGCTGGCCGGAAGCGTGCCGCGGAGTGCGAATCCATTCGCCCGCTTCGGCTACGCTCCGAGTGGCAAGAATCTCGCGCATCACGCACGCGACCGGCAATCCGTCGGCGGCGCTCGGCAACTGCCACAGGGTATTCACGGCGACACCCACTCCCGCTTCATTCGCGCCGCAAAGTCCGATCATCCCGCAAATCGTAAGAACCGTGGCGCGCGGAGCGCCGCTTTCCGATATGACGATCATCGCCTGTCCGCCGTCGTGATAGGCGCGCAGGTCCATGTTTTGCCCGAGGATCGCCGCCGAGCCGGCGCGGGCGCGGCACGCGATGACGCTGCAATGGTTCGGCGTGTCCCGCTTGCGCGGATAGCGCATCGTGCCGAACCACCATTCTTCGTCCATGAACTGAAAGGCCAGCGTTTCCTGAAGCGGCCGGCCGCTGCCCTCCGCGATTCCCTCGATCTCCTCGAGCAGCCGCGGCGTCCATCGCCGCATCGCATCCACGAAGCTCGTCTGGGCAAGGAAGGCCTCGATGAACTCGTCGGGATGTACTCCGAAGCGGAGGGTGAGACTCTCGCGCCACTGCTCGCGCACCCGCGCGATCGCGTCTCTTAGCGCTTCGCCGTGCCCCCGCCCTTGCATCCGCGGCGTGCCTGACAGCTCGATGATCGGAAACTGCGTCGACACGGGCGTTTGCTCTTGCTACTGCGCCGAAGGGGTGAAATGCACCGCCGTGCCGGCGCATTCGAAATAGCCGTTTTCCGTGTACGGCTCGATCACCGGCGCCTCGTCGTCAGGCACGAAATAAATCTGCGTGTTGACGATCGCGTCCACCTGGTCGCCGTACTTTCGGTTGGCCGCCGCTCTCAGTCCGTCCCCGTGCACCACCTGTCCGCTGGTTGAATCGGGAATATTGAAACAGTAGCCCTGCACGGGGCCGAGCCTGGTGTAGTCGGGATGGCCCTTCACCTTGTCGCGCGAGACAACCTGGATTTTCTTGATGTCCGCTCTGAGCTCATCCTGCTGTTGCTGCAGCCTGACGACATCCTGGTCGACCCGCTTTTCTTCCGCGCATCCCGAGAACATCGCCGCGATTGCCAAGGCAAGAACGATTCGCTTCATCCAGTCGTGCGTAATCGACCGCACGGCGTAGGGCAAGACGGAAAAATGCGGCGGAAATCGCGGGATTCCGCTACCGTGCTTTGACGAAGTTCGGTTTGCGCTTCTCGACGAACGCCCGCGCCGCTTCCTTATGATCTTCGGTGTTGAACGTCATCATCTCGTACGCGAGCGAGGCATCGAGGATCAGGTTCGCCTGCTGCTTGAGCCACTTGTTTACGGAGAGCTTGCTCCATCGGATCGCCCATGTCGGACCGTCGGCCAGCTCCTGGGCAAGCGCGCGCGCCCGGGTCATCACCTCTTCGGGAGCGACCGCGTAATTGACCATCCCGATACGTCCGGCCTCGGCGCCGCTGATGAAATTTCCGCGCATCAGGAACTCCTTGGCGCGATGCGGTCCGATCAGCAGCGGCCATATGACCGCGCCGCCGTCGCCCGCCACTATTCCCACTTTGACGTGGGTATCGGCGAAGCGGGCCTTTTCCGATGCCACCGTGATATCGCATAGCAGTGCGAGCGTGGCTCCCAGCCCGATCGCATCGCCATTGATCGCTCCGATAATTGGCTGCTCGACATCGAGCATGTTCTCGACCACGCGGCGGCCGTTCGAGGGCGCAATCGGGCCGCGTCCGCGCCCCTTGCCTTTTTTCTCTGGTCCTCCCGACAGACTGCCTTCCGCCATCCCCTTCACGTCGCCGCCCGCGCAGAAGGCGCGTCCCGCTCCGGTCAGGATGATTGCGTTGACGTCATGGTCCGCGCGCACATCCAGCCAGATCTGTTCGAGTTCATGATGAAGCGCATTGTGGACGGCGTTCAGGCGGTCGGGCCGGTTGATCGTGATGGTTGCGACGCGGTCCGCCACTTCGACTTTCAGGAACTCGTATTCGCTGTAATCGATCGCCATGACCGTTTCCCTCCGGCATTGTTTGTAATCTGGCGAAAGGCCTTTCTCCGCGCGGGCCCGGAAATCCGGACCGCTCAGCCTGGCTGCTTGTCGAATTTCGGCAGATCGTCGCGCACCGGCGCCCACGGCGGCGCGCTCTTCAAGTACACCTGGAACATCGGCTTGAAGACAGAGGGATCGTCGAGGCTGCCGGCCTTGAGCGCGACCATCGAGTCCATCGTGGATACCAGCGAGAGAATCGGCGAGCCGCAGCTGGGACAGAACGCGCGGCTGACCTTGCCGCCGCTGTCTCCCGTCACCTCATGATGCTTGAGCTCTCCGGTGATGCGGAGCGCGGCCTTGGGCACCAGCATCACCGACGCCATCGCCGTGCCGGTCGAGTGCTGGCAGTCGCGGCAATAGCAGTTTCCGGCCATGATCGGATCGGCCGAGCATTCGTACCGCACCGCGCCGCAGGCGCATCCCCCGGTAATCGAAGCCATCGCACTTCCCTCCTTACGCAACCATCTCGCAACGGCCCTTGGATGGTCAACCTCGGGGCTCGGCACGATTCCATCGTCCAAAGAGACGATGGCGGAGTTTGGCCGCTGAAAATATAGATTTACGAGAAACGGATTGTGAGACCTCATCTGACCTTTCCCTG
Source organism: Pseudomonadota bacterium (assembly GCA_021323675.1). Classification (GTDB taxonomy): domain Bacteria; phylum Desulfobacterota; class Binatia; order Binatales; family Binataceae; genus JAFAHS01. Next base: position 77,837 of record JAJPKP010000070.1, read on the forward strand.
CCGGGGAGAGGGAGGAGCGATCATGGCGCTCGCACACGCGATCGAAGCTGCTCCGATACCCAAACGTTACGCGCGCGGATGGCATTGCCTTGGTCTGGCGCAGGACTACAAGGACGGAAACCCGCATACGCTCAACGCCTTCGGCACCCGGCTGGTGGCGTATCGCGGCGACGACGGCGCGGTGCACATCCTCGACAGCTACTGCCCCCACATGGGCGCGGATTTGAGCAAGGGCCACGTGCGCGGCGACTCCATCCAGTGCCCGTTTCACGCCTGGAGTTGGGGACCTGACGGCAAGTGCAATCACATCCCCTACAGCAAGCGAATTCCGCCAAAGGCGCGCGTCAAGTCCTGGCCCACCTGCGAGCAGAACAAGCTGCTCTTCGTATGGAACGATCCGGAGGGCAATCCGCCTCCGCCCGACGTCGTAATTCCTCGCCTCGAGGCGTGCTACTCGGACGAATGGACCGACTGGGTGATCGTGAAATGGACCATCAACACCAATTGCCGGGAACTGATCGATAACGTAGCCGACATGGCGCATTTCCCTGTCGTGCACGGCGCGCCGGTGGACTACTTCGCCAACATCTTCCAGGGCCACAAGGCAACCCAGATCATGATCGGATCGGGTCAGCAGGGGCTTCAGGGCAACCTGAAAACCTGCGCGACCTATTTCGGTCCCGCCTACCAGATCACCCAGATGCAGGGCGAGATGGGCGGAATCACGATCGATTCAATCCTGCTCAACTGCCACGTTCCCATCACCACTCAGAGTTTCGACCTGCGCTTCGGGATGCTGGTGCGGAAGATGAAGGGGATGAGCGAGGAGATGTCGAAGCAGATCTGCGACGGCTATATCCAGGCGATTCAGCAGGGCTTTTACCAGGACGTCGCGATCTGGGACAACAAGGTGCGCATCGACAATCCGCTGCTGTGCGAAGCCGACGGCCCCATCTACCAGCTTCGCGAATGGTACCGGCAGTTCTATGTCGATGCGGCCGAAGTGCCGGAAGCGACCCGCAAGCGCCAGGAGATCGAACTGAACATCGGCCTGGCCGAGCCGCCCCGCCTGCATCACGTGTTCGAAGACTAGAATCGCCAATACCGGCTGACTCTGGAAAAGAGTCAGCGGATTACCCCGAACGGCGGGCCTTTCCGAAAGGCGCCACGGTTCCGGTTTCTTTCAGTTCGCGCGCGGATAGCGTAGATGAAGATGCGTGGCGAACCTATCCCGGCGCGAACGGTTCGAGACCGACTCCGATGATTCCGTCTCGCTTTCGCTGTCCCGCTTCAGCGAACTCCTCGGCGCCATCTACCAGGGTCCGCTCGAACCCGTCCCGTGGAAGACCGCCCTCGAGCTCCTTCGCACTTATCTTCGCGCAAACTACGTTACGCTGATGCTCCGGCCGCCCTCGCCGGACCGCGAGGGCCTGATGGTGAACGCGGCGGGAGATGCTCCGATCACGCGACAGGCCGAGTACAACAAATACTATTACGCGCTCGATCCCTTTATCGATCTTCCTCCCGGCCGCGTCTTTGTCGCCGATGAATTGACCGGACAGGGAAAATGGCGCGAGACCGAGTTCTACAAGCAGTTCCTCAAGCCGCTCGACATCTTATATGCGCTCGGCGCGGATATCGTCACCGAAGACGGAATCCACTGCCGCTTCCGCGCCTCGCGCCCTCATCGCGAGCGTCCCTTCTCGTCCCGCGACAAGGCTTTGTGCGCCGCGATGCTGCCGCATCTGAAGCGAGCGGTCGTCCTCCATTCCCAGCTCAATCTGATCGATTCGGAACGGCGGCTGTATGCGGGCACCATCGATAGAATGCTCGTCGGCACCGTCATCCTGGACGAGACCGGCGCGGTGATGAAGAGCAACGCGGTGGCAGACGAGATGTTGCGCGAGGGCGACGGACTCAGGCTGGTCGGCGGAGTCTTGCGCGCGGAAAACTCGACGGACAATCGCGAGCTGCAGCGGCTCATCAAGCGCGCGATGGCCGGGCCGGGCGAAGGCGGCTCGCCGGCCGTTGCCGAGGCGATCTCGATCACGCGCAAAGCGGGCCGAAGCAAGCTCGGTGTCGTCGTGCGCAGCGTGCCGCAGGCCGATTGGCCCGAAGGAAACCGCAATCCCGCCGTGGCGTTGCTGATTCGCGACCCCGACCGCCGCACCGAAGCATCGCGCGAGACCGTGCGGCGGCTCTTCGACCTGACACCCGCGGAAGCCGCCCTCGCACTGGCGCTTGCCGATGGGCTAACGCTGGACGAGGCGGCCGATCGCCTCGCGATTCGCAAGAACACCGCCCGCGCGCATCTGCGTTCCATCTTTGCCAAGATCGGCGTAAGCCGTCAGACCACGCTTGTGCGGATGCTGCTAAGCAGCGTGATCGCCCTGGGTTAACCCGGAGACAAGGCAACGGCCGCGATGTTCCGGGACATCTGCGACACGCAGGAGTTTTGTCGATGAGCGCGCCAGAACGGATCGGGCGGCCGGCCCGGAATTAGTCTTTTCGGACGATGAGTACCGGCCGCCGCGATGCGATCATCGCGGCGGCTCGACTTTCCCGAAGCGGGGCGAAGCGTGGGAGAACCTTCCTTGCGCCAGGGCGCTGCCGATAGCCCGTACAACGATCTCGCCAGGTCGCTTCTGTCGCGGGCGCGGGAGATGGTGCCAACTCTCGCCGATCGCGCGGCACGCGCTGAAGCCCAGCGCTCGATTCCCGCCGAGACCATCGCCGATTTCAAGCAGGCGGGCTTCTTCCGGGTAATCCAGCCCAGGCGCTACGGCGGCTACGAACTCGATCCGCGAGTCTTTTTCGACATCCAGATGACGCTGGCCGAGGGCTGCATGTCCAGCGGATGGGTTTACGGCGTGGTCGCGGTTCATAACTGGCAGCTCGGACTGTTCGACGCTCGTGCGCAGGAGGATGTGTGGGGCAAGGACAACAGCGTCCTGATCGCATCGAGTTACATGCCGCGCGGACAGGTCGAACGCGCGGACGGCGGTTTCAAATTTCGCGGACGATGGGGATTTTCAAGCGGCGTCGATCACGCCGACTGGCTGTTCCTCGGCGGTATCGTGCCGGCGGCCAACGGCGCCGGCCCTCCCGATTATCGCACGTTCCTGGTGCCGCGCCGCGACATCACAATCAACGACAACTGGCAGACCTGGGGCCTTCGCGGCACCGGCAGCAAGGAAGTCGTCATTGAAGATGCGTTCGTGCCCGAATATCGCACCCATCGCGCGATCGACGGCTTCACCGGAACGAGTCCGGGGCTGGCGGTGAACCCGGCGCCGCTCTATCGCTTGCCGTTCGGACAGATTTTCGTGCGCGCGGTCTCCTGCGCGTCGATCGGCGCGCTGCAGGGCGCTCTGGATGTGTTCCGCAAATACGCGGCCACCCGCGTCAGCACCAACGACCTGTCGCGCACCGCCGAAGATCCGTCCGCGCAGTTGTGCGTCGCCGAAACCGCGGTCGCAATCGACGACATGAAACTGGAACTGCATCGCAATTTCGCCGCGATGATGGAGACGCTGGGGCGCGGCGAGCCGCTCGACGTCAACGACAGGATTCATTACCGCTATCAATCCGCCGCGGTCGCCGATCGATGCGCCCTTTACATCGACCGGCTGTTCCATGCGTGCGGAGGACAGGGAATCTACACCGACCTTCCCATCGGCAGGTTCATGGCCGATATCCATTCGGCTCGCCTGCACTACGCGAACAATGCCGACAAGTTTGCCCGCAACTACGGAGGAGTGTTGCTCGGCCTGGGCAACTCCGACTTCTTCATATGAGCGAGAGCGCGCGCGCAAACCTTCCGCCCATCGAGGGCAAATGGGACCACGAATTCGACGTGGTGGTGGCGGGTTCAGGCGCGGGCGGGATGACGGCGGCGATCTGCGCTCACGACCTCGGACAGTCGGTGCTGCTGATCGAAAAGAGCGATCAGTACGGGGGGACCAGCGCGATTTCCGGCGGCGGCGTCTGGGTGCCTTGCAACCATCTGATGGAGTCCGCCGGAGGCAGCGACAGCTACGACGATGCGCTGACGTACCTGAAGGCCGCCACGCGCGGGATGGTCTCGGAGGCGCGTTTGCGCGCCTACCTCGACAACGCTCCGCGGATGCTTCGCTATCTCGAGGAAAAGTCGCCCCTCAGATACCGCTCGATGCCGCAGTATTCGGACTATTATCCCCATCTGCCCGGATCGAAACCGGGCTACCGCACCCTCGATCCGCTTCCCTTCAATGCCGCCGAGCTTGGCGCTGACTTCGAACACATGCGGCCGCCTCAGCCCGGCACCCTCATCGCCGGACGCATCGCGATGACGGCGGGCGAAGCTCATAGCCTGCTCACGAAGGAGCGCGGATGGACGACGCTGTTCATGAAGCGGATGGCCTCGTACTGGCTCGACCTGCCGTGGCGGATGCGCTCGCGGCGCGACCGCAGGCTCACGCTCGGCAGCGCGCTCGTCGGCGCGCTGCGCCGCGCGATGATCGATCGCAACATCCCTCTGTGGCTTGAGACTTCGTTTGATTCGCTGGTTTCCGACACGCGCGGCATCAGCGGGATCGTCGCGATCCGCAAGGGCGCCTCTCTTCGAATCCGCGCCCGGCGCGGCGTCGTGCTCGCCGCCGGCGGATTCGAGCATAACCAGGCGATGCGCGAGCGGTACCTGCCCCGGCCCACCAGCGCCGAATGGACCGTCACGCCCGCCGCCAATACCGGCGATGCGATCCGGGCGGGCCTCGATGCGGGCGCGCAGGTCGCCCTGATGGATCACGCATGGTGGGCGCCGACCCTGTTCGTCGCGGGCCGCGAAAAACGCCGCGCCGTGTTCATCGAGCGTGCTCTCCCCGGGTGCGTATTGGTCAATCGCAGGGGCCAGCGATTTGTCGATGAAGCCGCGCCTTACAGCGACATCGTCTATGCCATGTACGCCGACAACGAGAAGACCGGCGCGAACCTGCCCGCCTGGCTCATCTTTGATGCCGAGTTTCGGCGCAAGTACCCGATGGGTCCGCTGCTGCCGGGGATGGTGCGGCCGGACAAGTCATTGCCCGCGGACTGGCTCGGCACGGTTTTCTTCCGCGCCGACTCTCTGGACCAGCTTGCCGCGCAAATCCAGATCAGCGCGGACGGCCTCAGCGAAACGATCGAACGGATGAACCAGTTTGCGGCGACCGGCGAAGACAAGGAGTTCGGCAAGGGCTCCAACAGCTTCGATCGCTACTACGGCGATGTGAACGTCAAGCCCAACCCGTGTCTCGGACCGATCGCGAAGCCGCCGTTCTATGCGATGCGGATCGATGCCGGCGATATCGGGACCAAGGGCGGCCTCCTGACCGACGAATTCGCGCGCGTGCTGCGTGAAGACGGTCAGCCGATCCCGGGACTCTATGCGATCGGCAACACCTCCGCCGCGGTGATGGGTCCGAGCTATCCGGGCGCGGGTTCCACGCTCGGACCCGCGATGACGTTCGGCTATATCGCGGCGCATCATCTGGCGGGAGTCTGACGATGCTCAATGGACGCGTATGCCTGGTAACCGGTGCGAGCCTCGGGGTCGGCAAGGGTATCGCGATCGCGCTCGGCGGCAAGGGCGCGACGGTTTATGTCACCGGCCGCAGCGCCCGCCCAGGCGACAATCCCTTCGGCGGCACGGTCTTCGCCACGGCGGAAGAGGTGACGCGCCGCGGCGGCCGCGGAATCGCGGTCGTGTGCGATCACAGCGATGACGTCCAGGTGCGCGCGTTGTTCGAGAGAATCGAAAAGGAAGCGGGCCGTCTCGATATCCTCGTCAACAACGCCATCGCCATCCCCAACGGCCTCACCGAAACCGGCCCGTTTTGGAAAAAGCCGCTCGACTTCGTCAAGCTTCTCGATGTCGGCCTTAGATCCAACTATGTGGCGAGCTACTACGCCGCGCCGATGCTCATCAAACAGGGCGGGTTGATCTTCAACTCTTCCTCGCCCGGCGCTCGCTCCTACGTGCACGGCCCCGCTTACGGAGCCGCGAAAGCCGGCGGCGACAAGATGTCGCATGACATGGCTCACGACTTCAAACCGTTCGGCGTCGCCGTAATCTCGGTGTGGCTCGGCCTGGTGAAGACCGAGAAGGTGATGATGATCGATGAGAACAAGTCGAAGTACGGGCCGATGCTTGCGATTGCGGAATCGCCCGAATTCGGCGGATTGATCATCGATGCGGTGTTCAACGATCCCGCCCGCATGGAATTGAGCGGCAAGACCTTCTTTGCCGCCGAGCTCGCCGAACGCTACGGCGTCCGCGATGTTGATGGCAGCCAGCCGCCCTCGGGCCGCGCCTTCATGGGACCGCCGAGCGAATTCACCGATGTCGTGATCGAATGAGCGCCGCCGCCGATCCAAGCGCCGTTTCGTACGCTGCCTCAGCCGACTCGTTCGCAACCCCGATCGACCCGCCCCTGCGCGTTGAGAGCGACGGCGCGATCGCGTGGGACGATAGCTGCGATGTGCTGGTGGCGGGGTTCGGCGCGGCGGGAGCCAGCGCCGCGATCGAGGCCGCCCGCGCCCGCGCTTCGGTCATCGCGGTGGATCGCTTCTCGGGCGGAGGAGCCAGCGCCAAAAGCGGCGGAGTCGTGTACGCGGGCGGCGGAACCCGCTTCCAGAAAGCCGCCGGATACGACGACTCGCCGGAGGCGATGTACGAATACCTGTGCAAGGAAGTCGGCGACGCGGTTTCGCCGGCAACCTTGCGCCGCTTCTGCGATCAGAGCGTCGCGATGCTCGAATGGCTCGAAGCCAACGGCGTCGAATTCGATTCGTCCCTGCCTCCGCGCAAGACTTCGTATCCGCCCGACGGCTGCTATCTCTACTTCTCCGGCAACGAAACCGTGCACGAATACGCGGGCAGCCATCCTCCCGCTCCCCGAGGCCATCGCGTCAAAGGTTCCGGGCTCTCGGGAGCATTGCTGTACCGCGCGCTCCGCAAGAGCGCGCTCGATGCGGGAGTGCGGCTCATTGCGCAATGTTCCGTGCGCCGCCTTATCGTCGATCGCAACGATGCCGTCCTGGGCTCCGAATTATGGCGCCTTGAACCCGGCAGCGACGCCGCCCGGCGTCATCAGCGTTTCAACCGCTGGGCGGAGCAGCTCGACTACGCATCGTCGGCGTTTTCGGATCGGATGCGCCGGCGTGCGCTCAAGGTCGAACTCGAACGTGCGCGGCCGTATCGCGTCAGGGCGCGCGGCGGTGTCGTCCTGAGCACCGGCGGTTTCATATTCAACCGCGAGATGCTGTCGCGGCACGCCCCTCGCTATCTCGCCAATTTCCGGCTGGGAACCTCGGGATGCGATGGGAGCGGGATCAGGCTCGGACAGAGCGTGGGCGGCGAGCCCGCCCATCTCGAGCGCGTCTCCGCCTGGCGGTTCATCAATCCTCCCCTTGCGTGGGTGCGCGGGATGATCGTTGACAGCAAGGGCAGCCGCTTTTGCAATGAAGAAGTGTATGGCGCGCGGCTCGGCTACGAAATGTGCGAGCATCACGGCGGCCGCGCGTGGCTGATAATCGATTCCCGCATCCGCGGCGAGGCGCTGCGCGAAGCGTTGTTCGGCGGGCTCTGGGGTTTTCAGAGCGTGCCCGCGCTCGTACTGATGATCGCGGGTGCCAGGCGCGCCAGCACGATCGAGCAGCTTGCCGCCCGGATGGATGCCGATCCCGCCGTCCTGACCGCGGCGTGGGAAAAATACAACTCCGGAGCGCGGCAGGGCGCCGATCCGCTCGGCAAATCGCCCGACCTGCTGCGGCCGATCGAATCGCCCCCGTTCTTCGCGCTCAATATCTCCGCCGACATGCGCGTCTTTCCGTGCGCCGCCATTACCCTCGGCGGGCTTCGCGTGGATGAAGCCACTGGCGCCGTGCTGAGCGCCGGCGGCGGCACGATCGCGGGATTGTACGCGGCCGGACGTGCGGCAATCGGAATTGCCTCCAATCACTATGTCAGCGGACTGGCGCTCGCCGATTGCATCTTCTCAGGCCGCCGCGCCGGCGCCGCAGCCGCGGCGGCGTGCTCGGGAACTCAGTCGCGAGCTATCGCATGATTCCGCCACGCGATCATCGAACGCCGGAGACCCGGAGCGACCATGGGGCGTGTTGAAGGAAAGACCGTGATCATTACCGGCGCCGCCAGCGGCATCGGCCGCCAGGATGCGCTTACGCTGGCGCGCGAGGGCGCGCGCGTCGTCATAACCGATCTCAACGAAGACGCGGGCCGCGCGCTTGAGAAGGAGATCGGCGGCGCGGCGATGTTTCTGCGCCATGACATCTCCAATGAAGACGACTGGAAATCGGTAATCGCGCGCACCGAGGATCGCTTCGGACCCGTGCGCGGGCTGGTCAACAACGCGGGTGTGTTGATGATGGCCTCGATCGAGGACACCACGCTCGAACAATGGCACAAAGTCCATCGCGTCAACTCCGACGGCTATTTCCTGGGATGCAAGTACGGAGTTGCCGCGATGAAGAAGAGCGGCGGCGGCTCGATCGTGAATATGTCGTCGGTTGCCGCCGCGGGGCTGCCGTTCGCGGCCGCTTACAGCGCTTCGAAGGGATCGGTGGCCGCGCTCACCAACAGCGTGGCGATTCATTGCCGCAGTGCCGGCTATCGCATCCGCTGCAACTCGATCCATCCCGACGGCGTGCTGACGCCGATGGTGCTGCCGATGCTCGGAAATCCGGATCCCGCGACCGTCGGCTACGACGCGGATCCGACCACGCGCTTTTGCGATCCTGCCGACGTGGCAAACCTGGTGCTGTTTCTGATTTCGGACGAATCGCGCTTCATCAGCGGCGCGCAAATCCGCATCACCAACGCCTACTGAATGAGCGCAACCATAATCGTGGCCGGCGAGATTCAGCTTGAGGTCGAGCTCGATGGTGAGCTTCATCGCCTGACCTGCGCGCGCGACGAGCCGCTGCTCACGGCGATGCTGCGGGCCGGGTTGAAGGCGCCGAGTTCGTGCCGGATGGGCGAATGCGGCACCTGCATGTGCACGCTCGTCGAGGGAAAGGTGCATCTGCGCAACAACGAAGTGCTCGACCGAAACGACCTCGAGCAGGGCTGGATTCTCGCCTGCCAGGCCATCGCCGACACGCCAATCGTGAAAGTGCGGTTTCCCGACTAGCGCGGGCGAACCCGTAAGCGGAGAGGACAATGATCGATATCAGAGGACTGGCATATGTGGTCGCCGAAACAACCGATCCTTCCAAATGGATGCATTACGGCGAGCAGGTGCTGGGCGCGATGGCATCCGACGCGCCCGGCGGCGGCGCGTATCTGAAAATCGACGACCGCGCCTTTCGGATTTTCGCCCAACCGGGAAATGCGGATTGCTACTTCGCCTCGGGATGGGAGGTCGCGGACCAGCGCGCCTTCGATTCCGCGGTTCGCGACCTGGAATCATCCGGCGCTCAGGTGATTCGCGCAACCGCGGGCGAGCTCGAAGCGCGGATGGCGCAGGAGATGGTGTGGATTCGCGATCCGTCGGGCAATCGGCACGAAATCGTATGGGGGTTCAGGACCGATGGCGCGCGGTTCGTCTCGTCGCAGGGAGTCTCCGGTTTCGTGACCGGCGAGCTCGGGATGGGACACGCGGTGCTGCCCGCGCCGAACTTCGATCAGACCTGGGCTTTCCTGCGCGATGTGATGGGGTTCGGCCTCACCGACATCCTGCGGCTGCGTTTCACGCCCGATCCGCAGGAGCCCGAAAAGCGCATCTACTTTCTCCATTGCAACAACCCGCGCCATCACAGCCTCGCTCTGTTCGAATTTCCGATGCCCAACGGATGCGTCCATCTGATGCTGGAAGTGAAATCGATCGATGACGTCGGCCGCGCTTACGACCGGATGCTGAAGAACCAGGTCAAGCTGATGGCAACGCTGGGACGGCACGTCAACGACGAGATGATCTCCTTCTACATGGCGACTCCCGGCAATTTTCCAATCGAGTACGGCTGCGGCGGGCGCGTGATGGACTGGAGCCGCCACGTGGTGTTCGAGGCGACCGCCCCCAGCCACTGGGGCCACGACTTCAGCGTAGGCTTCAAGTTCTAGCCGCGAGAACTCCTCCCACCCCGCGCCAGCCGGCAGTTGTTCGGCCCCGCCGCCCGAGCGGCTCCGCCTTGCGCACAGTACCCACCCGCGATGATTGCGCGATAAGATGGCGCTATGGCGGTGTCGCGTCCTGGGTGATGCCGCGTTCGGATGAAGGAGCCAGACAGTGAAAACAGCCATTTGCGAGATGCTCGGAGTCGATTTTCCCCTCGTCGCGTTCAGCCATTGCCGCGACGTGGTTGCCGCCGTGACCCGCGCCGGCGCTTTCGCCGTGTTGGGCGCGACCGCCTTTACTCCCGATCAGCTTGAACTCGAACTCAAATGGATCGACGAGCACACCGACGGCAAGCGCTACGGCGTTGACGTGCTGATTCCCGAGAATCTCCTGACCAAGAACGAGAAGGGCGTCACGTACGGGATGCTCGAAGAGCGCGTCCCGCAGAAGCATCGGGACTTTGCGCGCGACCTGATGCGCAAATACGGCATCGAGCCCTCCCAGTCGATCGAAGAAGTGCGCCGGCGCCCGCCCGACGCACCTGTCTCGATGCAGCAGGAAAACGCGCTCAAGCTCCTCGAAGTTTCGTTCCGCCATCGCATCGGCCTTATCGCCAACGCGCTCGGCGTGCCGCCCCAGCCGATGATCGAGATGGGACGCAAGCATGGCGTGCCGGTTGCCGCGCTGGTCGGAGCGCCGGAGCACGCGGTGCGCCAGGCCGAGGCCGGCGTCGATATAATCGTCGCGCAGGGCGGCGAGGCGGGTGGTCATACCGGACAGGTGGCGACGATCGTGCTGGTGCCCGAGGTAATTCGCGCCATCAAGCCGATTCGAAACATCCCGGTGCTCGCCGCCGGCGGCATCATGACCGGGCGCCAGATGGCCGCCTGCATCGCGATGGGCGCGGCGGGCGTATGGACCGGGTCGGTATGGCTGGCAACCAACGAATCCGAAACCACGCAAATCTTCCGTGAAAAGATGATCGCCGCCCGCTCCCGCGACACCGTCCGTTCCCGATGCCGCACCGGCAAGCCCACGCGCCAGCTTCGATCCGCATTCACCGACGCGTGGGAAGGGCCCGACAGTCCCGGCGCGCTGCCGATGCCGCTGCAGAGCCTGGTCAGCGAGCCGACCCTGGCGGCCGCCCAGTTGGCCGCCGAGCGCGGCAATCAGAAAGCGCGAGAGCTGGTTACCTACTTTGTCGGGCAGGGCGTCGGCCTCGTGGACAGCGTAAAGTCGTGCCGCACCGTGGTGCAGGAATTCATGGAGGATTTCGCCGAGGCGATCTCCGATTTGAACGCTGCGGTTGACGCGTAGGCGGCGCGCCGCTCAGCCGTTGCGCAGAAAGTCGAGGCAGGCGCGGTTGAAAAAATCGCGATGCTCGACCATCACCCAGTGCCCGCATCGGTTGAGCAGCACCACGCGCGCCTGGGGACATCGCTCGACAATCTTCATCGCACCGCTTGCCGGATTGAAGCGATCGTTGGTTCCCCAGAACCCCAGCACCGGGCATCGAATCTCGCCGAGCTGATCGGTCATGTTCGCCACCCGCATCGTGGTGAGCACGGTGCGCGGCTGCGTGGCCGCGACGCTGACGCGTTCGGCGAGCAACTCGTCGGTGATGAGCGATGGGTCGTGCAACTGCAGCGTAAGCAGCCGGCGCATCGACTCCATATCCATCGGTCCGGCGGTAAAGACCTGGATCATCTTCTGGATTCCTTCCATCTGCAGGTAAACCGGAAGGTCCTCCAGTCCGCCAGGCGCCATCAGAATCAGCTTGCTGACGATCGAGGGATGGTCGAGGGTGTACCTGAGCGCGATTGCGCCGCCCAGCGAATTTCCCAAAAGCGCGCATCGCTCGATTCCGAGCTTCGAGATCAGGCCGTGGATTGCGGCGACAAAGAACTCGAGCACGTAGGCGGCATCCTCGGGCTTTGAAGAAAGTCCGAAGCCGGGCAGGTCGGGCACGATCGCGCGGAACCCGTTTTCAGCGAAAACCGGAAAATTGCCCTTGAAGTTGCTGTAGCCGCTCGCGCCCGGTCCGCTGCCATGAAGGAAAACGACCGGATCGCCGCTCCCTGCTTCATGATAGTGAAGCGTCATTCCAGCGTGGATGTTGAGATACTTTCCTTCGGGAATCGAAGCAGCCGCCATAGCGCCCTCGCGCGAGCATCGTCACGCCCGCCCGATCGGGACGCATCGTCTGATCAGACTACCGCCGGCCACGGCCGGCCCCCTCCGCTTCGCCGCCAAATTCTCTTGCGAATTAATCGCGCGCGATCAAAGAGTGCATGCAGCGAGGACGAGCTATGGCATCCAACGAAAAAGAAGCCTGGTTGGCGCAGGTCACCGAGCCCATTCTCGAACCCGGCCTGCCCATCATCGACCCGCATCATCATCTGTGGGACTTCCCCGGCAACCGTTACTTTCTCGACGAATTGCTGCGCGACACGGGCTCCGGCCATCGCGTGATTGCGACCGTATTCGTGGAATGCGGCTCGATGTACCGGGCGGACGGTCCGCGCGAGATGAAGCCGGTGGGCGAAACCGAGTTCGTCGGCGGTATCGCCGCCCAGAGCGCAAGCGGCCGCTACGGCGACACTCGCGCCTGCGCGGGAATCGTGAGCTTTGCCGACCTGATGCTGGGTGCGGCGGTCGAGCCGGTGCTGCGCGCGCACATCGCGGCTTCATCGCGCTTTCGCGGCATCCGCCACGCGGCGGCATTCGACAAGAGTCCCGACATCCGCAGGTCGCATACGAATCCTCCTCCCGAGCTCTACAAGGAGAAGAGCTTCCGCGAGGGATTCGCGAAGCTCGGAGAGCTGGGGCTCAGCTTCGATGCGTGGAACTATCATCACCAGATTCCCGCGCTGACCGAGCTTGCCCGCGCGTTTCCCGGTGTCACGATCGTGCTCGACCATTTCGGCGGGCCGCTCGGAATCGGCCCGTACGAGGGCAAGCGCGCGGAGATTTTCCGCCAATGGAAAGAGGACATCGCGGAGCTTGCGCGATGCACCAACGTGGTGGCGAAGCTCGGCGGCATCAACATGACCGTCAACGGATTCGGATGGCACAAGCGGCCGAAGCCGCCGACCTCGGATGAGCTGGTCGCGGCGACCCGCGACTATTATCTACACGCGATCGACAAGTTCAGCCCGCGGCGATGCATGTTCGAAAGCAACTTCCCGGTGGACAAGGCATCGTGTTCCTACGCGGTGCTGTGGAACGCGTTCAAGAAAATCGCAGCCGGCTTCACCGCGGAAGAAAAGTCGGAGATGTTCCACGGAACCGCCGCCCGCGTCTATCGATTGCCAATCGCCGCGGCCTGATTGCCGGCGCTTCCCGCATCAATGCTAAACGAAAAGGGCCGGAGCGATGTTTTGCTCCGGCCCTTTCCAGATGAGCAATCGAACTATGGCAATTACGCGGAGCGGCCGCCCCGGAGCAGCTTGCCCGGAGTCGCGCCCGTGCAGCGGCCTTCGTCCCACGTTACTTCGCCGTTGACGACGATGGCGCGATAGCCGCGAGCGCGCTGCACGCGCCGCCATTCGCCGCCCGGGAAGTCGTGCGTGATCTCGCCGACCCAGTCGGGCTCGACGCCGAGTCCGTTGAGATCGTACACCACCACGTCCGCCGCGAGTCCCTCGCGCAGCGTTCCGCGGTCACGGAAGCCCGCCGCGTGCGCGGGCAGCGCGGACAGGCGATAGTGCGCCTCTTCGAGCGTGATGCGCTGTTCGTCGCGCACCAGCCATCCGAGGAAATCGGTGGTGTAGGCGCCGCCGGTGAAGAACTTGGTATGCGCGCCGCCGTCGGACACGCCCGGAATTGTGAAGGGCGAGTCGTTGATCATCTCGGCGTAGAAGTCGGGATTGAAGCCGCGATTCGGGCCGAGGAACTCGACCTTCAGATCGCCGGCGATCGACAGATCGAGCATCACGTCAATCTCGTGCTTGTTCTCTTCCATCGCGATCTGCCCGACCGACTTGCCGACGTACTTTTCGAGCGCGGGATTATCGTTCGCCCACTGCACGATCAGATGGCGCAGCGGACCGCCGACGCCTTTCTGAATCACTTCCAGCTTCTTGTTGGCGGCATCGTGCTCGCGCTTGATCGCCTCGCGCAGCGCGGGGTCCTTCATCTTGGCGATCTTTTCCTCGTTCGTTCCCGTGGTCACCGCACGCCACGCCGGGCTCGCATCGTAGAGGTTCCAATGCTCGAGGGTGAAGGCGAAACCGGTGCGCAACGTTGCCGTCTGCCCGAAGATGGGCAGTCCTTTTTCGCGGCAGCGCTTGAGCCAGGCGAGGCTTCGCTGATGAGGCTTCGGGTCGCGGCGCGCGGGCGCGATCGCGTTGTGCAGGATCGGGCGGTTGGCCTCGGCCGCGAGCCGCTCCAGGAACGCGAGGTCATCCTTGATGCGCCCGGTGGCCTGCGTGATCTGGATGAATCCTTCGTCGCGATCGCGCAGCACGCGCGCGAGGTTCAGGATGTCCTCGTCGCACATCGTGTCGGTAACCATCGGCGAGCCGTCGAAGTCGGCCTGGGTGGAATCCGGCCCGAGGCGCTGGATGGAAAATCCGCACAGTCCCGCATCCATTCCTTCCGCGAGCAGGCGCGCCATCTCCGCCCGTTCCTTATCGGTGGCGGGCCGCGTCTTCGCCGCTTCGAGCCCCATCACGTAGGTCATCAGCGAAGCGGTCGGGAGATACTGGATGCAGTTGACGCCCTTGGGCGAGCGGTCGAGCGAATCCATGTACTGCGGGATGGTTTCCCAGTCCCACTTCATCCCGGCCTTCATCGATTCGTACGGGATCGCCTCCGTGCGCGTCATCGTGAGCATCGAGCGCTCGCGAAAATCCGGCTTCACCGGAACGAAGCCGAATCCGCAATTGCCGAGGACCACCGAGGTCACGCCGTGCCATCCCGAGATCGTGCAGTACGGGTCCCATCGGATCTGCGCGTCGTAATGCGTATGCAGATCGACGAAACCGGGCGCGACGATCAGGCCGTCGGCATCGATCACCTTTTTGGCGAAGCCGGGGGCGCGGCCGCCGACTTGCGCGATCTTGCCGTCCTTGATCCATACGTCCGCTCGATAGCGCGGTACGCGGGTCCCATCGACCACGGTTCCGCCTTTGATTTGGATGTCGAATTCAGCCATAAAACGTCCTCCGCGGCGCGGACCGCCCGCCCGCGCCATTTGCGCACACTGTCGGCGCGTGTTTAGAGTCACCGCAGCTAATCCGTTCTTACAGCAATGCTAATCCGTTCCGCAAGCGACTTGAACGGTCGGTATGTGGACAATTGCGCGCCGTGATCCGAGCCGCCCGGGATGAGAAAATGGCCGCGGCTCACCGCCGCCGACTCTTATGCAGGAAGACAACCCAGCATCCGGACATCAAACCCGCGCCGTGCTCAAGGAGCAGTACCGGGACTCGAGCAACTTCCGCAAGCGCACCGCGCTTCACGCGCGCTTCGGCACCAACCGCTACAGCTTCTATCGATGGATGTTCGATCAGTTCGACCTCTCCGCCGTATCGGCGATTCTCGAACTTGGATGCGGACCGGGGCTGCTATGGCAGCAGAACGCCGACCGTCTCCCGGCCGGTGCGTCGATCGTCGTGTCGGATTTCTCCTGGGGGATGATTCGCGAGGCGCGCGCGAATATCGCCCCGCGCACCGGCTCGCGGCTTCGGTTCTGCCAGCTCGATGCGGCCGTGCTGCCGTTAAAGGACGCGAGCTTCGACGCGGCGGTCGCGATGCTGATGCTGTATCATCTCGATGATCGTCCGGCGGCGTTGCGCGAAATCCGCCGCGTGCTGCGCGACACCGGCGCCCTGTACGCATCGACCATGGGTCATGCGCATCTGCGCGAGCTTCGCGAAATAGTCATCGCCGTCACCGGCCGCGGCGGCGTCTCGTCATCATCGGATCGTTTCGGCCTCGAGACCGGCTACGACCAGTTGAAGGCGGTGTTTCAATCGGTTGAAGTGCGGCGCTACGAGAGCGCGATGCGCATAACCGAGGTGCAGCCGGTGATGGATTATTTTATGTCCACCTCGCGCCTTCGCGCGCTGCCTGCCGCAAGAATAGACGCGCTCCGAACAGAACTGGAACGCGCGATCTCCGCACCGGGCGGCATCGCGGTTACCACCGACCTCGGCGTGCTCATCGCGCGCCCCTAGAGATTTGCTTGTCAGCGCGAATCGCGCTCGGATGAAAAGCGCTCCGGCCGGCGCCATCCGTGACGCCGGCCGAAGCGCGAGGCAGACGGTTTAAAGCAAGCCGAGTTCCTTCAGCGGGCCTTTGTCCGCGACCGGAACCCGTTTCACTCCGGGCTGAATCTTCGATTGCCCGGGCGTCCGCTCGATCGCATCCACCAGTCCGAGCGACTTGGCGTGCTCCTTGAGCGCCGGACCGACCTCCTGCGCCATCAGCCGCATGCTGGTCTGCCGATCCTTGTTGCTGATCGGCCCCTGCACGTTGAACACGACCAGCGATCCGGGCCGCAGCACCGCAAGGATCGTCTTCAGCTTGGCCGTGACGGTTTTCGGGCTGCCGATGATCAATTGATACTGCGACTGCGCGCGCTTGTAGCCGGGTTCGAGCTTGCGATGCACTTCCTCGGGGTCAACCTTGCGCTCCTCGGTGTGGCCGCGAAGCTTCTCGCCGCTGATGCCGAGCCAACTGCCATGCGGCTGCTTGGCGAGCCTGCGGATCGCATCCTTCGAATTGTAGCCCGGCGGCAAAGTATGCTCGGGGCGGGCGAAGGTGTTTTGTCCGCCGCCGAACAGAAAACCCTTGCCGAGTTCCTGCGCCTTCTCTTCCGTCTCCGCGATAAACGTCGGGATGACGTAGCCGAAGTTCTCGGGGCCGGCCTGGTAGCCGTTTCTTTGCGCTTCTTCGGCGTAATACTCCCACAGGTCGCAGGTCGGACCGAGCGATGTCCCGAGCCCGAAATACGGATAGGAGTGTTTCGCGCACCAGAGCACGGTCTCGGGGCTCAGCGTGCCTGGAATCCACATCGGGGGATACGGCTTCTGGTACGGCAGCGCCCACGGATTGACGTGGCGATAATGGAAGTGCTTGCCTTCGTAGCGCCATGGCCCGGGCCTGGTCCACGCCTGCACGATGAAGTCGTGCGCCTCTTCGAAATATTCGCGGTTGTAGGAAGGATTGGCGTTGTTGAAGAACTGCTCGCTGCCCGCGCCGCGAACCCATCCCGCAATCAGCCGCCCCCGCGAGATCAGATCGATCTCCGCCAGCTCCTCGGCCATCCGCAAAGGATGCTTGATGATGGGCAGAGGGTTGCCGATGAGCAGGATGCGCGCGCGTTTGGTGATCCGCGCCAGGATGGCGGCTTCCACGTTCATCACGCTGCCCATGCAGAACGGGTTGCCGTGATGCTCGTTCAGGGCGACGATGTCGAAGCCGACTTCTTCGGCGTAGCAGTTTTCATCGAGCCAGTAATTGTATTCGTCGGAGGCCTTTTCCCGATCGAAGTACTTGTTGGAGACGCCGAAATGAGCGCCGTTCTGGAGGATCACTTCCTCGGGGACCCATCGGACCGGTCGTTCAGTGAAATATCCTATCTTCATCGCGCATTCTCCCTTTATGCAGCCAGGAAGCGGCTGACAACGCGCTCGAACTCAGCGGAGTTTTCGATTTCCGGGCGATGCCCGACTTTTTCGATGATCGCGACCTGCGCGTGCGCGATCGCCTGCTGGTAGGCGTCGATACATCCGCGCGGCACGATGTTGTCCGCCGATCCCCATACCAGCAGCGTCGGAGTTTTGAGCCCGCGCAGGAGATGCGGCAGGCTGGGATTGTGCATGTACGGTTCCCATCCGATTCGCGAGCTCTCCGCGCGCGCATCTTCAAAGGCCTCAAACTGCTCCGGCGTCATCTCGCCGCCGTAAATCTTCGCGAATTCGGGCGTGCCCGCCGGGTCCGCGACCGTGGCGCGCAGATGGGTGCGGATGGTGATGGGAAAGATGTCCATGATCTCGCCCTCGGCGGGCTTGATGCCCATCGGCGCGACCAGCACCATCCTCGAAAAAATCCGCGGGTCGGCCGCCGCCATCTCGGCCGCGATAAATCCGCCCGCCGAAAATCCGATCGCATCCACCGGATCGAGCTTCATCTCCCGCACCACCTGCGAGTAAAAACCCGCCAGGTCGCGGTAGCTTCGAATCCAGTCGAGCCGCGGGGTCTTTCCGTAGCCGGGCTGCAGCGGAATCAGCAGCGTCCGGTCGTGCGCGAGGCTCTCGTTCCAGGTCATCCAGCCCGGGTAGCCCAGCTCATCGTGAAAGATCAGCAGGGGCTTGCCCGATCCGCCCTTGACCATCACGAGCCGGGCGCCGGCAATGTCCAGAGTTTCTTCAGTCGCCTTTATCATATCGCTCACCTTGGGGCGCCGCCGGATGAATCTCGCGGCCAAACGCGACCGGCGCGCCCTCGCGATGCAATTGAGTTTGGGCCTCGTTTGGGAGTAGCACGAGATTGGATTATGCGGCAAAGGATTCGACTATCCCCTTGCCGCGCAGATTCGGGAGCACGCAAATGCCGATAGAAGGAGTCACCACTCCGGTTAGAGAAAACCATCGTTTCGATGAGCAGAGCCTCGAGCGCTATCTTGCCGGGCATCTGCCGGAATTTCGCGGCCCGCTCGTCGTATCGCAGTTCCTGAGCGGGCAGTCGAATCCCACCTTTCTGCTCGAATCGGGGGATCGGCGCTTCGTGATGCGCAAGAAGCCGCCCGGAACGCTCCTGCAGTCAGCCCATCAGGTCGAGCGCGAATTTCGCATCATCAAGGCGCTGGAGAAAACCAATGTTCCCGTCCCGCGCGCCCATCTGCTCTGCGAAGACACCGGCGTGATCGGCACGGCCTTCTTCGTGATGGATTACGTCCCGGGCCGCATCGTCGCCGAACCCATCCTTCCCGGGATGAACCGCGAGCAGCGCGCCGCCATCTACGATTCGATGAATGAAACCCTCGCGCGGCTTCATCAGGTCGATTTCCGCGCCGTCGGCCTCGGCGACTACGGACGCCCGGAAGGATATGTCGCGCGGCAGGTCGCGCGATGGACCAAGCAGTACAAGGCGGCCGAGATGGAGCCGATACCGGCGATGGACCATCTGATGGAATGGCTGGCCAATCACATCCCCGCACAGGATGAAACCGCGATTGCGCATGGCGACTTCCGCCTCGGCAACCTGATCCTGCATCCGACCGAGCCGCGCGTGGTCGCGGTGCTCGATTGGGAACTCTCGACGCTGGGCCATCCGGTCGCCGACCTCGCCTGGAACTGCCTCAGCTATCACTATCCGGCTGAAGTGGCGGATGCGGGCAGCTTCGCGGGGCGCGATCTCAAGGAACTTGGCATCCCGACCGAGGAAGAATATCTGGCGGCCTACTGCGGGCGGACCGGGCGCGCAAAAATCGAGAACTGGAATTTCTTCGTGGCGTTCGCCTTCTTCCGCGGCGCCGCGATCGCGCAGGGAATCGCAATGCGCGCGAAGATGGGCAACGCCGCCGGACCGGATGCAGCGGAGCGGGGCAGGCGCGCCGGAATCAGCGCGCAACTGGGATGGGAAATCGCCCGGAAGCTGTAGATCGCGGAGGCCTGCGCACCATCGCTATCGTTCCTTCATTTTCCGCGGTCTGCCGCGTGGCGGCACTGGAATGTTTCGTCATCCTGTGCGGCACGCTGATGGCCTGTGCGTTGTCGAACCCGCCCGAAACGCCATCGCCCGATCTTCAGGACAACGAGGCCGCCGCCGAGGGGTTTTCAGCTCCGCAGCCTGTCACGATCGCCGGCTACAGCCAGGACGCGATGGAACCGTTTCTGGCGCGCGACGGAAGTTTGCTGTTCTTCAACAACTCCAACGATCCCGCCGTCAACACCAATCTCTACTGGGCGTCGAAAATCGATGACCTCACGTTTCAGTTCCGCGGGGAGATCGGCGGGGTCAACACCACGGCCCTCGATGCGGTCGCATCGATGGACCTCGGTGGCAATTTCTACTTCGTCTCGACCCGCAGCTACGATGCCACCCTCGCGACGATCTACTCAGGTATCTACGCGAACGGATCGGTGAGCAACGTGGCGATCGCGCCCGGGGTCTCCGCGATGAAGCGCGGGCGGGTAGACTTTGATGCGGAGATCAGCGCGGACGGCAACACGCTCTATTTCACGGAAGGCGTTTTTACCGGAGGCAGCGTTCCCAGGTCCTCAAAGGTGTTGATCGCGCGACGTGCCGGCGGCGGCTTCGCGCGAGACCCGGACGCGGGAAAGATCCTCCGGACGATCAACCGAACAGGCAAGCTCAACTATGCCGCCGCCACCTCCGCCGACGAACTGGAGATTTTCTGGACACGCTTCGATGGAAAGAAGCCGGCAATCCTGACGGCGAGCCGGCCGGACAAGCTGAAGCCGTTTGGCGCCGCGCGCAAGATCGCGACAATCACAGGCTTCGCCGAAGCGCCGACAATCTCTCCCGACGGCCGATCGATCTACTTCCACATGAAAAACCCCGCCGGCACATTTGCGATCTACCGCGTGACCCGTCCCTGAGGTAAACGTCCGGATTACTTTCGAGCGTTTCTCGGCTCGAGGAGCTTAACGAGCGCCTTCTCGCGGGCTTCTAGATCTCGCTTGTCTCCTGCCTCAACCCGAACTTTCCCGCGCTCGACAAGAACTCGACGCTCTGCTTCCAGCCTTTGGAATCTTTGAAGAATTGTATCGTTGTGGTCCATAGGCTCATCGCTCACTGGAATCTTGCCATCTTTACATCTTAGATGAGTACGGGTGATGCAAAGTCTTTCTCCTGGCTCATCCTGGTGAGGAGACTTTGAAGTTGATGATCCTGCTCTTCAATCGTCTGAGCCGTTCCCCATTCAAAGGCGCTAATGAAATCGGGAGCGGGAACTCTTCCTAAGTTCGCGGCGCCCGCGACCATAGCCATCAGCCTGCGACTCCGATCGTGCGCGATCTTGTAGGCATTGTCGTAGGTTTGAGTCACCAGATTAGGTGTGCCGTCGTCGCCCAGGCCTGCAATTCCCTGCGTGGTCACCTTGCTGTCTGCAGCAAACACGACCGCTGAACCAGTCTTTATTGCAACCGCGATTGTCATGGCCCGAGGATTCCCAAGAGTAAGAATTGACCCCTAAGTATGTTTGCCTCAGGGCCTCTTCAGACAAATAGCCGAAAGCCCATAACAGGAAAATCGGACGAAAAAATCGAATCTTCGAACGATTTTAAGGGAGCGCTTATGCGGTCAGGCGCGCGAGGCGGTCGAAAAAGTCCGGGAAGGTCTTCGAGACGCATCCCGGATCTTTGATTCTCACGCCTGGCAGCTTGAGGCCGGCCACCGCAAAGCTCATCGCGATCCGATGATCTTCGTAGGTCTCGATCGCCGCGGGTGAGAGCGTCGATGGCTCGATCGCGATGCCGTCGGGGTTGTCTTCGACCGCCGCGCCGAGCCGCCGCAGCTCGGTGGCGAGCGCGCGCAGGCGGTCGCTTTCGTGATAGCGGATGAAACCGACTTCGCGAATTCGCGTTCGCGACGACGCGAACGGCGCGATCGCCGCCAGCGTCGGCGCCACATCCGGCATCGAATTCATCGCTACGTCAACTCCCGCGAGCCTGCCGGTCCCGGTCACGACCACTCCGTCGGCGGTCCATTCGACCTTCGCGCCCATCTGTTCGAGGATCCGGAAAAAACCGATATCGCCCTGCACCGACCCGGGGCCGAGCCCTTCGATTGTTACGTCTCCTCCGCACAGCGCCGCGGCGGCCGCGAAATAGCCCGCCGCCGACGCGTCGGGTTCGACCGAATACTGCCGCGCCCGATACGATTGTCCGCCCGGCACCGTGATGACGTCACCGTCCATGCGGCTGCTCACGCCCCACGCTTCCATCATCCGCAGCGTCATCTCGATAAACGGGCGCGCGGTGTCGCCCATCACGCGCAGCTTGAGTCCGCGCGGCCACAGCGGCGCCGGCATCAGCACCGCCGACACAAACTGCGACGATTCTCGCGCGTCGATCGCGGTTTCGCCGCCGCTGAAGGTCCCGCGCGTGTTCTCCACGATCACCGGAGGACATCGATTGTCCCGTTCGTCGTAAACGCTCGCCCCAAGCTGCTGCATCGCGTCGAGCAGCGGGCCGATCGGCCGCTGGCGCATCCGCTGGTTGCCGTCGATTCGGTAGCGTCCCTGCCCGAGCGTCAGAAACCCCGTGATAAAGCGCATCGCGGTGCCGGCACCGCCCACGAAAAGATCGGCGTTGGAAGCCGGGATCGCTCCGCCGAGCCCGTCCACCGTGATTCGCCGCGCGGCTTCATCCACCTCGATTCGAAAACCGAGCGCGCGCAACGCCGCCGTCATGTATCGCGTATCGTCGCTGATCAGCACCGAATCGAGCACCGAACGCCCCGATGCCATCGCGGCGAGCAGCAGCGCGCGATTGGTGATGCTCTTGGAGCCGGGCAGGGCGATGCGCGCGTGCAGCGGCCCGCGTGCGGGTTGAATTTCGAGTTCGTCGCTCGCCATCGAAAACGCCCTATGCCGTCCCTCAGTTAGGCATGCACGATGCCGCCACTCAAGCGCGCGAATTTGAATTTCACCGCGGATTGACGCCCCCGTCACGCTTTCCGGAGGTCTCGCATGAAAATGCCGCTGATGTGTTTCATGATCGTCTGCGCGTATTGCGGAGTGGCGTTCGCCGATCCCGCTGCCGTCGTTAAAGCCCATTCGGATGCCTTCGCGAAGGCGTTTAACGACTGCGACGTTCCCGCGATGCTCGATCTTTACGAAGACGACGCCGTCCTCATCTGGCCGGGCGAGGGCGAGGTCGCCACCGGCAAGGCGGCGATCGAAAAAATCATGAAGCAGCAATGCGCCGGCGCGCCGAAGGCGTCGCTCAAGCAAATCAGCTCTGACTCGCGCGCGATCGGAAAAGACTATGTCGAACGTCGGGATGTGGGACGACACGATCGCCGGTCCCGGCGGCAAGCCGATGACGGCAAGGGTCCGAACGACCGAACTGCTGCACAAAACCGGCGGCAAGTGGCGCTACGAGATCGATCACGCCTCGATCGGAATGCCACCGCCCGCGAAGTAGAAGACCAGAGAAGTCGCATCGGCGGAGTTCATCCGCCGGACTCGGAGAAGGTGATCTTTCCCTCGATTATCTCCTGCTCCGCGGCGCGCGCCTTCTCCATCGTCGCCGGCGGAATTTTTCCTTCCAGCCGCGGATTGAAAACCACCTCGACCATCCCGTCCTTCATCCCATATTCGAGCATCCCGGTTTTGAACCGATGCTCTTTGATCTCGGTCGCGATGCGCAAAAAGGCTTTGGGGATGAACGTGACCGCGCTTGCCAGCACGGTGTCGGGCGCGACGTCGTTCTGGTTGCGATTCGCGCCGAAGGCGTAGATATGCGATTGCGCGGCAGCCTGGAACACGCCCAGTCCCGCCGCATCGGCATTGTGGAACAGCAGATCGGCGCCCGCGTTGACCTGCGCCAGCGCCGCCTCCTTCGCCGCGCCGACATCGTCAAAGCTTCCTATATAGCTGACCAGCACGCGCCCGTTCGGCCGCGTCGTAAGAAAGCCGCGGCGAAATCCGTCGAACGTGATACGGACCGATGGCAGCTCGATGCCGCCGATTGCGCCGACCACCCCCGACTTCGTCATCCCGCCTGCCACCACGCCCTCTACATAAGCTGCTTCTTCGATCTTGAACGTGAGCGACGCGACATTCGCGGACGAACCGTTGCCCGAAGTCACGATGAACCAGGAGGCGGGAAACAGCTTGCCGACCCGCAGCGCCGCATCGGTGTATTCGAAGCCGTGCGCGAACACGATATTGAATCCGCGCGCCGCGAAATCGCGCATCGAATCCTCGAAGTCCGCCGGCGACTGCGTCTGAACCAGCGCCGTCTCCGCATCCAGGTCTCTTTTGATTAGCTGCAGACCGTCGAACGCGGCCGCGTTCCATCCCGCATCGCTCACCGGGCCGGGTGTGAGCAGGGCCACCTTGAATGAAGATGCGCTCGTGCCGGGCGATTCGTTGCCGTGACTGCACGCGGAGATAAGAAGGAGTATCGCCAGCGGGAACGCCGCACTTGCGAAGATCAGAAGACGATACAATCGACTTTTCGCCAAACCTACACCTCGCACGTTTTAAGGTGTCATCGTTGACTATCAGAGCCTCGCTGTGTAATCGATAATGGTCGCGTTTTTTTATTGTTCCCCTGTTGCCTGGGGACCAGCGTCCGACGGAGGAAGGCATTTGCGCGATCGCGCGCGTTGCCGCGCTTGCGGGGCGGCTCTTATCGGTGCGGTAGTAATGGCGGTGGCGCTCAGCGTCGGACGCCCCGCAACCTGTCGCGCCGACGCGCAGTTGCCGTTCCCACGCCCCGCCGCGATTCAACCCAACGTCGATTTCTGGGTCAACGTTTTCACGCGCTACTCGGTCCGCGACTTCGCGATCGTCGATCGCGACAATATCTCGCGCGTTTACCAGGTTTTTCATCTGCCCGGCGACGGCGCCCCGAACCGCGAAGAGATCGATTGGGTCAACGCCTACCTCAAGTCCAAGTACGGCGACATCCTTGAAAAGCTCGCCGAGGGCCGCGCGCCGATCAGCTATGACGAACGGCGCGTGGCCGAGATGTTCAAGGGCGAGCCGCTGAGCGCATATGCAACCGCCGCGCAGAATCTGCGCGTGCAGGAAGGGCTCAAGGAACGTTTCCGCGAAGGACTGGTCCGCAGCCGCTACTACCGGCCCACGATGGAGCGAATCTTCCGCCAGGCCGGCCTGCCGCCCGAGCTCGTGACCCTGGCGCAGGTCGAGTCAGGCTTTCAGACGCGCGCCAAATCGAGCGCGGGCGCATGCGGCATCTGGCAGTTCACCCGCGCAACCGGCGCGAAATACATGAAAGTCTCGCGCCATCGCGACGATCGCCTGAATCCGATTCGCTCGACCGAAGCGGCCGCCAAACTGCTCCGCTCCAACTACGATTTGCTCGGCGACTGGCCGCTCGCGATTACCGCATACAACTACGGCACCGGCGGAATCGCGCGCGCCGCGGAACTCTACGGCGGCGACTACGCCAAGATGATCGAGCGCTATAACGGCCCTCACTTCGGCTTCGCGGTCAAGAACTACTACGCGGAATTCCTCGCCGCGATGGATGTGTACGAGCACGAGGAAGCCTACTTTCCCGGAATCAGCGAGGCGGTCGTCAAGGTCGAAAGCACCCACAACTACACCGTCCGCCACGGCGACACTCCCGGCGCAATCGCCTCGATGTTTGGCGTATCGACCAAGGCTCTGATGGACGCGAACGGAATCGAAAGCGCCAAGGCGCTGCGCGTCGGCTCGACGATCGTGATTCCCGACTCGAACTCGGGTGCCTCCAATCCCGAGCCGGTTCGCACCAAAAGCGAGCCGAAGCACGCCCGAGTCCATCAGGCCCGCCATCGGGTCCGCCACGGTCATTCCACGCATTCCGAAGAAAGCTAGACCATCGTTCGCTTCAGGTCCGCGACGTCCTTCGCGAGGCGCGCGTTGCGGCTTCCGATGACGCCCTATCCGTGCATCGGGCGCGCAACCCCGGTATCGTTCGTAGTTGATGCCATCGTCGCGCGAACTCAGGCCCGAGCTGCGAGCGCTCGCTGAGACGCTTCGGCACAAGCTTGGCCCGTTCCCGGCGGGTTCACTCGATGCGATCGTCGTGGAGCGCGCTCCCGACGAACGCCTTGCGCTCGCCGGATTGATCCAGCTCGCCGAAACCTCGCCCGAAATTCTGTCGTCCGTGCTCGCGGATAATGAAGCGGCCGGCGATCTGATCGCGTGCCTCGGCGCATCGGAACTGCTCACCACTGAACTAAGCGCCGCCGGAGACCGATGGCCGGAGATTTTCGGCGATGCGCGCCGCGGCTCGTTCGACTCGATCCGCGCGGCTATCCGATGCTCCCCGGTCGGCGGCCAGACGCGGCAGGATGCGGCGGCGGCGCTCGCGCAATTCAAGCGCCGCGAGTTCGCAAAGATCGCCATCGCCGATCTCCTGCGCACGATCGAGGTCCCCGAAACCGCCGCCCTGATGTCCGCGCTTGCCGACGAATGCATCCGCGCCGGACTCGATTGCGTCAAGCGCCTGATGGGCCCGCGCGCCGATCAGGCGGGAGAGTTCTGCGTGCTCGCGATGGGCAAGCTGGGCGCCAACGAGCTCAACCTCAGCTCCGATATCGACCTCGTTTACCTCTACGAGGCGCGCGATCCGCAGGCGGCCGCCGTCGCCGCCGCGCGGATGGGCGAGATGCTGACCGAGATTCTTTCCAGCGGATGCTTTCGCGTCGATCTGCGGCTCAGGCCGGGCGGACGCAACTCGCCCCTGGTCGCATCGTTCGAGGGCGCGCTCAGCTTCTACCAGAACTACGGCCAGACGTGGGAGCGCGCGGCGCTGCTGCGCGCGCGGCCGGTGGCGGGCGCCGTCGCGCTCGGCGATCGGATGATCGCCGAGCTTGCCAACTTCGTGTACCGCCGTTTTCTCGATTTCGACACGCTTAAGCAGCTCCGCGCGATGAAGCATCAGATCGAAGCCGAGCTGAGATCGCCCGCGATGGTCGAGCGGAATATCAAGCTCGGACGCGGCGGAATTCGCGAACTCGAATTCGTCGCGCATGCCCTTACCCTCATCTATGGCGGGCGCGATCCGCGAATCCGCACCGGAAACGCGCTGACCGCCCTCCGGCTCCTCGACACCTATGGCTATATGGCGCCAGAACGCGCCACCGCCCTCGCTGAGGCTTACGTCCTGCTCCGCGATGTCGAGCACAAACTGCAGGTTGCAGCCGGGATGCAGACGCAGACCCTTCCCGCCGATGAGACCGCGATGCGCGCGCTCGCCGCGCGCATGGGCTTCGGCAAGGACGATTCCGCCGCAAGGCGGCTTGCCGAAGCGCTGAACCATCGCCGCGAGCTGGTCGCCTCGCAGTTCCGCGAGACCCTGGCTGGCGGCGAGGAGCAGGCGCGGCCCGCCGTGTCGCCACAGGCTGCCGCCGCATGGGAGCACGCGACGGAACGCAACGTGACCGTCCCGCTGCTCGCACATCTTGGCTATGCGCGTCCGCAAGAGAGCGCCGCCCATCTCGAGGCGCTGTGGCTCGGCGCCGAGCATTGGCCGCACAGTCCGCGCCGCAGAGAACTGCTCGATGCGCTCGGGCCGCTTCTGATCGACGAGATGCGATCGCTGGCCGATCCCGACCTCGCGATTATGAACCTCGCTGAATTCATCGCCGCGGTCGGCGCGCGGACCTCGTTTCTCGCTCTCCTCGAACAACATCCCGCCACCCGCAGGGTCTTGCTCCGCCTGTTCGCATCAAGCCGCTACCTCTCGACCATCTTCATCCGCCATCCCGATATGCTCGATACCCTGGTCCGATCCGACCTCGTCCGCGCGCGGCGGACTCTGGCCGAGCTGAAAGAGGAAGTCTCCGGCCTGGTCGGCGCGAGTCCCGATTTCGAGGGGCGGCTCGATGCGCTCCGCGCCTTCCGCCATCAGGAGTTCCTGCGGGTCGCGATCGCCGATCTCGCCGGCGACCTGCAGCTTCCCGAGGTCGAAACCGAGCTGACCAATCTCGCCGAGGCGGTGCTGGCCGAGTCGCTGGCGGTGGCCCGCGCGGAAGTCGCCGCACGCGGGCCCATACCGCCGTCGCTTCGGATGGCGGTGCTGGCGATGGGCAGATTCGGTTCCGGCGAGATGACCTACAACTCCGACCTCGACCTGATCTTCGTGTACCACCATCCGGAAGGCGCGGCGTCGGGCGCCGGCGCAATCGCGGCGCGAATCGCGCAGAAGCTCATCGCGGTCCTCGAATCGCGCACCCGCGAAGGATACGCATACAAGCTCGATCTGCGCCTCAGGCCCTCCGGCAATCAGGGCCCGCTCGTCACCTCGCTCGAAGGCTTCATCTCATACCATCGCGAGAGCAGCGCGGTATGGGAGCGCCAGGCGCTGGTCCGCGCGCGCGTAGTCGCGGGAGATCCAAGCCTCGGCGCCGAAGTCGAACGCGCCCGTCAGGAATTCGTCTTTGCGCGGGGCCTCGATGCCAAAGGCGTCGCGGAGATCGCCGCGATGCGCGAGCGGATGGCAAACGAGATCGGCGCCGAGGACAAGCATCGCCTCAATCTCAAGCAGGGGCGGGGCGGACTGGTCGATGTCGAGTTCATCACGCAGATGATGGCGCTGAGGCATGGCCGCGACTATCCGGCGCTGCGCGCCCGCAACACGCGCGCCCTGCTCGGCGCTCTTCACGATACCGCGCTGATGGCGCCGGCGGATGCCGCCAGCCTCGCCGACAATTTTCAGTTCCTCGCGCGCCTGGAGAATCGCCTCCGGATCGAAAGCGATCAGCCCGCATGGGCGGTGCCCACCGACCACGCCGCGCTGCTCCCGCTCGCGCGCAAGATGGGCTTCGAGGGCGAAGCCGCGCCCGAGCGCCTGCTCGAAGAACTGCGCCGCCGCCGCGCCCAAATCCACGAAATCTTCGAACGCTGCTTCACCTCCGAATCCGCCGCTCAACCGCCCGCATAAGCCGAAGGCAAAGTACGCGAGCCGTTTCCCGAACTTGCTCGACGGCGAATGGAGACGTCTCATGACCCTGGAAGAAGCCCGCCCGCGGCACCCCGCAACGCCCAGCGCATCGTCCGTCTCGGAGTTGAAGCAAATCGCACTGTCTTTCCTGCGGCTTGGCACGATCGCCTTCGGCGGACCGGCCGCGCATATCGCGATGATGGAGGAAGAGTTCGTTCGGCGGCGTGGATGGGTGTCTCGCGCGGATTTTCTCGACGTGCTTGGCGCGTCCAATCTCATCCCCGGGCCAAGTTCGACCGAGATGGCCATTCACATCGGCCATCAGCGCGCGGGATGGAGAGGGCTCGTGATTGCGGGCGTCTGCTTCATCGTTCCCGCGATGTTGATCGTCATGATCTGCGCATGGGCTTACGCCGCGTTCGGATCGCTTCCTCAGGTCCAGAGCGTCATGTACGGCGTAAAGCCGGTGATCATCGCGGTCGTGGTTCAGGCCCTGTGGGGATTGGCGCGCGGCGCCGTGAAGAACCGGTTTCTTGCCGCCATTGGCCTGATCGCCACGGTGGCCGCTCTTTCCGGCGGAAACGTTCTGATCGTATTGCTGGCTGCCGGCGCGATTGCCGCGGCCAGGGTCTGGCTTTCGGAGAAAGCTGCCGGCGGTTTTGCCGCCGGATTGCCAGCCGGCAAACACCTGATCGCCTCCGCATCGTCCGTGATCGTGGCGGCGCCAATAAGCATGTTAGGGCTCTTTCTGATTTTTCTAAAATTCGGAGCGGTCATCTTCGGCAGCGGCTATGTCCTGCTCGCGTTTCTTCAAGCCGACCTCGTGAGCCGCCTGCATTGGCTCACGCAAAGCCAGTTGCTCGACGCGGTTGCCGTCGGCCAGGTGACGCCGGGCCCCGTATTCACGACTGTCACCTTTATCGGCTATCTGCTCGGAGGAATTCCGGGTGCGATAGTGGCGACCGTCGGCATCTTCTTGCCCGGCTTTCTCTTCGTCGCCGCCAGCCGGCCGTTAATTCCTCGAATTCGGTCTTCGAAGATCGCGGGAGCATTTCTCGACGGCGTGAATGTCGGGGCGGTTGCCTTGATGATCGCCGTTAGCTGGCAATTGGGCCGTGCCGCCATCTTTGATTTTTCAAGCGGGGCAGTCGCGATTTGCAGCGCCATCGGCCTCATCTTTTTCCGCATCAATTCAGCCTGGCTGGTCCTGGCCGGCGCCCTGATTGGAATCGCGCAAATGAGCTATTTCAGCGGATGACCAAGCGCTGAACCGCACAGCACTCTCCGGCGCGAATCTGGTTTTTGCATCGAACAGCGACAAAGACCGCGGCGGGTTCTCGCAACGAAATGCCGCCTTGCCTTTGCCGGTTGTGGCATGCAGAATCCGCGGGAGCCAGCCATCCGCGATCACCTGACTGTCGGTTTAATCCGAGTGACGTTGCCGATGCGGCCGCACCGGATGCGAGTTGAAGAGGCGCGCAATGCACAGGAGGAAGTTCATCAAGGCGGCGGCCGCCGTCGCTCTTCAACCCTTTGTGCTGCCGCACTTTTCGCCGGACCTCACAGCTCGCGCCGCGGTGCGGCCAGAGCCGCTTCGGCGCGTTCGGCCCTCAGACGCCGCATGGCCATCCCAGGCCGAGTGGGACGCGTTGGCGCGTGCGACGGAAGGCCGTCTCATCAAAGTGCAATCGCCGCTCGATGCGTGCCGCGCCGATCCCGGCGGACAAGCCTGCCTGCGCCTCTTCCACGAACTTAAAAATCCTTATTACGCCGAGGACGATCCCGCGTTGACGCAGACCTGCGGCTGGCTGGATGCCTGGACGGCGCATCCCAGCGTGTACGGCGTGGAAGCGCGGAGCGCGGCGGACGTGGCCGCCGCCGTGAACTTTGCGCGTGACAGGAATCTCAGGCTCGTAGTCAAAGGAGCAGGGCATAGCTACCTCGGTACCTCGAACGCGCCAGACTCGCTTCTGATCTGGACGCACGCGATGGACCAGATCGTCCTGCATGATGCGTTCGTCGCGCAGGGATGCGCGGGGCGGCAACCGCCCTCGCCCGCGGTGTCGGTTGGCGCGGGCGCAATCTGGATTCATGTTTACAACGAGGTCACGACGAAGGCCGCGCGCTATGTCCAGGGCGGAGGATGCGCGACGGTGGGCGTCGCCGGACTGGTGCTGGGCGGAGGATTCGGCAGTTATTCGAAGAACTACGGAACGGCGGCCGCAAGCCTGCTCGAGGCGGAGATCGTAACGGCGGACGGTTCCGTGCGGATCGCCAATCCGTGCATCAATTCCGACCTGTTCTGGGCGCTGAAGGGCGGGGGCGGAGGCACCTTTGGCGTTGCAACTCGCCTGACGCTTCGCACTCATCCGCTCCCCAAATTTTTCGGGTTTGTCGCCGTCACCATTCAAGCCGCTTCCGGCGACGCGTTTTCGTGGCTGGTCGATCGATTCGTGGATTTTTACGCCGAGCGCCTCAACAATCCGCATTGGGGCGAGATTGCCAATGTCGGGCCCGATAACGTGCTCGACATTCAGATGTCGTTTCAGGGATTGACCGAGCGGGAGGCGCAGGCGCTCTGGCAGCCTTTTCTCGGATGGGTTCAGGGGCGTCCCCGCGACTTTTCCCTTACGGCGGCGCCGATAATCCGCGCTATCCCCGCGCAGAAGCGCTGGGATGCGGCGTTCATCAGAGCACAGGCGCCTTGGGCGATTCGCGAAGACGATCGCGCCGGAGCGCCGAAGGAGAACGTGTACTGGTCAGCCAACGTCAGCGAGGCCGGACACTTTATCTACGCGTACGCTTCGAGGTGGCTTCCGAGTTCGCTGCTGCGGGCAGACCAGCGCCGGCATCTCGCGCAGGGACTGATCGCCGCCGCACGCCATTCAAAGGTCGAAATTCACTTTCAAAAGGGATTGGCGGGCGCATCCGAAGACGCGATTTCCCGAACCAGGGATTCGTGCACCAATCCCGATGTCGTTGACGCGTTTGCACTGGCCATAACCGGCAGTGAAGGGCCGCCGGCGTTCCCAGGCCTCGATGGTCATCAACCAGAGCTTCCCGTCGCCCGCAAAAACGCCGCCGCGGTCGGCAGAGCGATGGCGGAACTCAGGCGGCTGGCGCCGGATGCCGGATCATACGTGGCGGAAAGCGACTACTTCCTGAGCAACTGGCAGAGCTCTTATTGGGGGCAAAATTACAAACGGCTTCGCGCCATAAAGGACAAATACGATCCCTCCGGGCTGTTCTTCGTGCATCACGGAGTCGGAAGCGAGGACTGGAGCGCCGACGGGTTCACCCGCCTGGCCGATTAGCAAATCGGTGCGCCTCCCTGGGGGGGGGGCTCCATCGAAGGCTTCAGTCCGAGCGGCGCTGCCGTCGTTTCGACGACGTCCTCAAGCACGAAGCCGCTTTTTCGGCGGCTTCCGCGGCCATCTGCGCTCTTATGATCTTCACGCGAAACTTCCGCGTTCGCCGTTGCTCGCGGAGGACGAATTGTTCGAGCCGCCGCTCAAACTCTTCGCCAAATTCCGACGGCGTCTGCCGTGGAATTCCGCCGGCAAGATGCAGGACGGAATCGCCGCGCCACGCGAGACAACACGGCGCCTGCTTCAGCGCGTTGCGCAGAACTCCGATCCCCACCAGCAGCGCCTGCAGCGAATCGACGCCCCCCCCGAATTCAAAAATCGGATGAGGACCCAGGCCGTCGATACGAACGACGCACTGCCAGTCCCCCGATCGCATCCGCCGAGGCGTGCCGACCGAAGCTATGATTCGCCTCTTCGGATCGCTCGCATCGGTAAGCTCGCGCCTCGCGACGATCCGGCCCATCCTGGCTTTCGTTGCAAACATATCGGCACAAATACCTCTTTTGTAATGCGCGCTTTCGAGTCCTGCCGCCCGGCATTCCCGTTTCCATTTCTTTGGGACGTCTCCGCGGAACTGCGCCCATATCGCGGGATGTTCCGCGGCGTCAAGACATGGCTACAGGTGATCTGTGTCGATGATGACTAAGAGTGTATCGAGCGACATTCGACGAGGCCTTCAGTCGGCGTTGACAACGTGCGCCGCGGCAGACAAAGGAGGGAAGCGAAAGGGACGCAATGAGCAAGAGCGGATCTCGAAAAGAAAAGTATCCTTCTCAGTTGATCGACGCGAGAATCAGGGAGCTCGGCGATTGGCGGGGCGCGATGCTCTCGCGGCTGCGCGTACTGATCAAGGAAGCCGACCCCGAGGTCGTCGAGGAGTGGAAATGGAGAGGCGTTCCCGTGTGGTCGCACGCCGGACTCATCTGCACCGGCGAGACTTACAAGAACGTCGTGAAGATGACCTTCGCGAGGGGAGCAGCGCTGAACGACCCCGCGCGCCTATTCAACTCCAGCCTCGACGGCAACACCAGGCGCGCCATCGACTTTCACGAGGGCGACAAGATCAAAGAGAAGGCGTTGAAGGCTCTGATCCGCGCAGCCATAACGCTGAATACCTCGCGGATGTCATCGAAGCCGCGGCGCCCCGCCACGACTGGCCGAGACGGAGCTTAAGTTTGACGGATCCGTGGAGCTTGCGCTGGCGTGAGTGTGTTGCCCGAGGTCGCGCGAAAGAAGTGCTTTGCCTGAAGGGCGGGACGGGCATCAATTTGTTCATGCGCGACAAGAGCTTATTGAACTAAATGGCGATAGTGCCGTGTGCCGGTAGTTCGCCGGACTCCCAAAGCAGCCACGCGTGTCGTGTCCTACGCCTGCTGGGCGTCGATCGCTGCGAGGTCCGGCCAGAGTTGATTCAGCGCCGCATCGAGCGAATGCGTTTTCAAATCCGCGAACTGCGCCTCGCTGTGAGCACGCCTGGCCAGCGCCAGCAGGCGGGGATGCTCGCGTGCGTACCTTTCTACTACGCTCCCGTTCGGCTTGTGCTCCACGAACCAGAGCAACGGAAGCAATTCGCAGAACACGCAAATGGGACCGCCGATCGGACCGCGCCGAACCGGCCAGCGACGCGCGATGAACTCGTTGAGTTCCGCGAGTCGCGAGATTCCGTCCCATAGCCGGTCTCTGGCCGCATACGCGACCGTCCCGACGTTGCTCGTCACAATCGCCATCGAGCACAGAGGGCAGGATTCGAGCGTCGTCCAAAGCGTATGGTTCTGATAGTTACCCGGAGTCAACTGCGCTAGAACATCGAGTTCGGCGTGGGCGATATAAGTCGACCGAAGCCTTCCCGGCGGCGCGTCCAGGTCCGCCACGCGATTTCGTCCCACCGCGATCAAACGCCCGCGCGGATCCGTCAGAACCGCGCCCACTCCCATGTTCCCGCCGACATGCGCCTCCCACGCCATCGCCATCGCCGCCCGCCACGGCTCTTCCAGGCCTGACCATCGAGCGTCCCTTGTCATCAGGGGAATCCTCTTCCTCACCTTAGCCGGTTGGCGCGCGGCTCGGTAGTTTGACTGTCGGATAAGATGCGGATTCCGCGTTTCTCGCAAATCTGGCAGGATTGCGTGGGCGTGACGGATGTGGTCGGCTCGATCGCACCCGAAGCCTGCCGAATCGGAAGATTTGCTCATGACCTTCACTCTTACCCGCGAACAGCACGACGAGTTCAGGCGAGACGGCATCCTGAGGCTCGATGGCTTGTTGTCGGCCGAGGGAGTGCGGCGCGCACGCGAAGCCGTGTTGCGGCCGCTCGAGCGGATGGGACTTTGGAAAGCCGGCCGATGGCATCTTGATGCCGTGCCTGAACCGCGATGGCCGGAGACGGGCCTCAAGACGTCTCAGGTGATCGGCAACCGGCATCCCGAACTGGCGGCATTGGTCGAGGAACCGACGCTCTCGGCGGCGGTCGATGCGCTCCTGGAGGGCCGACCTTACGAGCGGCCCGGGCCAAATCGCCGGCCACAGGCGCTCTTCACCTTGCCGAACGCACGGACATGGACCGTTCCATCTCATTGGCATTCGGACAGTCCGCGGCTTGCGAGCGGGCAAAGCGCCGGCGTGCAGTTGTTCGCATTCCTTGATCGCGTCGATGCCGGCGGCGGTGGCACGCTCGCGATTGCCGGTTCGCATCATCTCCTGAATCACGGGCGATCCATCAGACCTTCAGAGTTCGGAAAGCTCCTGCGCACCGAGCCATTCTTCGCCGAGCTGCTGGGCGCGGGGGACAATCCGCAGGGCCGCCCTGATTTGCCGCATCGTACGGGCGATGTCGGCAACGTGCGGCTGCGGCTCGTCGAGATGACCGGCATTCCGGGCGATGTCTGGCTGATGGACTTGCGCGTGCTGCACGCGGCCGCACCCAACGCCTCCGACCGCCCGCGCATGATGCTGACCTTTCGTTACGAACGTTCGGACCTGTTGCGCGAAGTAGCGGACGCATGGGGATGGAATCGTGACGCGCGCCCAACTCATTCGAGGACGCGCGAAGACCGCCGGCGCAGAAGAACCAATTGACCGCGGGGACGACGGGCGCTGGCCTCGTTGACGGGCGAGATGCGAATGCGGCCAGCGACGCGCGGCGTGATGGGTGAATGCGAAAAGCGCATCCGCGCTTCGCGCGATCGTTTGCGGATGCCGCCCGAGTCAGGCAAAGTCCTATCCGCCTTCTCCCCATGAAGACCCGGCGATGAGCGAGCCCGCCAAATTCTCCGGCAACGAGCCCCGACTCTATCACGCTCCATCTTCCTACTATTCGATGATCGCGCGCCTCGCGCTCGCCGAAGGCGGCATCTCTTACAGGCCCGTCTTCGTCGATATCCATTTCAGAAGGGGCCAGCAGCAGCCGGACTACGTGCGGCTCAACCCGAACATGACCGTGCCGACCCTGGTGCTGACGGATCGAATTCTCGATCAAAGCCGCGCCATCGCCGAGTACGCTCTGGGCGTGAGCGAGGCGGCGCTGGATGGCGACACGAAAGCGCTACTCGACCTTCATTATTCCTATCCGGTGGAAGAACTGACTTTTGGCGGGATCCTGGCGCGCAATCCTCTGGCGCGGATCATGATTCCGAGACTGTTCCGAGCGACCCATCGCCGCCTGCTCGCGTGCGCCGCCGAAAATCCCGATCTTGCGGAGGTCTATAAGGCGCGCGCCGCGGTCTTCGCCGAACGCGCCCGGATCTTCGATCCCGATGCGGTCGCGAGGCTGTCCGAGACGCGCCGCGCCGAAGCGATCGGCTTCATGGATCGGCTGGAGCAGGCGCTTGGCGATGGCCGAGCGGCGATGGTGCCGCCGGCGTATGGGGTTGCGGACGTGGTGTGGACCGTGTTTCTCGCGCGGATGGAATTCGTGGGCCTTGGCGCCGAAATCCCAAAGCGCCCGGCGCTTGCGCGCTACTGGCGCGCGATGCAGGCGCGCCCCACCTTCGCCGCCGCCGACATCTGGACGAAATGGCACCCCATCCGCCTGATCGGCGGAATCCTTGGCATCGCCGGCAGGTAGCCGCCGACAGCAAGCACGCCGCCCGTCGTCTCATCGGTCTTTCCCTCGTCCCGTTGCGCACGAGCGCTGTTGCGCTAGAGAGTTTTTTCCAGGACCGACGCCAACTCTCTGAGCGATTTCATCGAGGTGGCGTAATCAACAGGCTCTCCGTAGACCATGGCTTTCTGAAATCGATCGTAAATCCGTGCATAGTAAGGGTCATCGAGCCCCCTGATTGCACGCGGGGTCTCCGCGATCGGATCTTCGCGATAGGCGGGAAATCGGTGGCCATAAGCGGCCGCGTCGGAAGCCATGATTTCGCGAATAAGGGGACGATCGCGCTCGGCTCATAATGGCCGCGAGCTTGGTGAAGATCGTAGATGTGCCGCACGAGGGTGTCGTCGCGGGCGCGATTCAGGCCGACAAGTTCCGCACCCACACTCGTGTTAAAGCGACGAATTTGTCGGCGACCGTCTCCGGAACAGGGACGACCGATATTCGCGCCAAGGGCCAGGCCTTGTCCAGTTCTTGATGCCGATAGCCTCCTCGACCCTTCTATCTAGATTTGAGTTAAGACTTGACAAAATTAAGATTCATCTTAATATTATTAAGTCATGCGGCCGATGATTCTTAAGTGTCCGTCCTGTCAGGCTGGACTTACCGTTGCCGAACTGGACTGTGCTTCCTGCAATATCTCGATTAAAGGGGAATTTGCGCTCCCCGCCTTGCTCCGGCTTGCTCCTGCCCAGCTCGATTTCGTCGAGGTCTTTCTCAAAAACCGCGGCGTAATCCGCGATGTCGAGCGCGAGTTGGGAATCTCCTACCCCACCGTGCGGGCTCGTCTCGACGAGGTGGTTGCCGCCCTTGGCTACCAGGTTCGCGCGCCCGCTTCCGAGGAAGTGTCCGCTGACACGCCGGCGCATCGCCGCGCAATTCTCGAAGACCTTCGGGCCGGGAAAATCACGCCCGAACAGGCGCGTGAAGCGCTGGCCCGCAAACCGTCCGAGTAATCGTATCTGGAGGAGACGACGATGAACGAGACTATTCTTGACGCGATTGAAGTTCTGCGGATCGTCCGCGCCGATGGGCATCTGACAATCGCGGGCGGCGCGGCAAGCCGCGCCGAGATTGATTGCGATATGGCCCCTCAAGTCACGCGCGAGGGCGCCCGCGCCGAGGTATCGTTGCGCGCGCACGCGACGGTGCGTGTTCCCGCCGGCGTGGCGATCGAAGTCGGCGAATGCGCCGGCCATCTGGAAGTCAAAGATTTCACCGCGCCGCTCGTCCTCGGACGCATCGGCGGAAACGTTCGCGCTGACAGTATCGGCAGCCTATCCGTCCGCGATCGCGTCACCGGCAACGTCCGAATCGACAATGCGGGCGCAATCGATGGCGCCGAAGTGGGCGGCGGAGTGGAAATCGAAAATGCGCGCTCCGTCGCTATCGCCTCAGTCTCCGGAAACTTCGAGGCGCGCAAAGTCGATCTCGCCGCCGCCGTTGACCGAATCGGCGGCAATGCCTTCGTCGAGCAGATCGGCGGCGCGCTCCGCTCTCGAACGATCGG
Organism: Pseudomonadota bacterium; assembly: GCA_021323675.1. Classification (GTDB taxonomy): domain Bacteria; phylum Desulfobacterota; class Binatia; order Binatales; family Binataceae; genus JAFAHS01. The sequence goes on from JAJPKP010000070.1 coordinate 115,507, forward strand.
CGGCAAGCTCTATGTCGATCGCGCAGGCGAGATCGATATCGAAAATGTCGGCGGCAAGGCGCGGATGATGGAGATATCCGGGTCTGTCCGTATCTCCAAAGTCGGCGGCAAGGTCCTGATGCAGAGCATCGGCGGCGACGTGAAGATCGACGCGATCAGCGGCCATGCCGCACTCGCCGGTGTCGGCGGATCGCTCGACTTGCCCGTCGTCGGCGGAGCGGCCAACCTGCGCGGACCTTTCCCCAAGGGAATGACCTGGAACGTGAACGCCCGCGGACGGATCTCGGTCGAGGTCGATTCCGAGGCGTCCCTCGATGTGACCGCGGCGAGCAGATGGGGACGTGTGCGCGTCTTCGGACTGGACTCGGCCAACCTCGAGCGCCGGGAGCATCGCGGCGTGCATGGGACGATCGGCGCCGCGCGGCCCGACTCGGAGCGCACGCGCCTTGTTCTCGAAGCGCGCCACGCGGACATAATCTTTGCGCGCGCCGGCTCGCACGATCGCGATTATTGCCGGCGCGGCTATGGACGCCGCTTTCACGGCGCGTTCGAGGAGCTGGGCGAAATTCTCGCCGAGGAATTCGGCGATCGCGTCCCCGACTTCGTCAATTCCCTCCTCGGCGTCGCGGGAGAATTCGTCGGCGGCGGACCATGGTCGGGCAGCTTTGTCCGCAATGTGGCGGAAGACGCGGCGCGCAGCGTGCGCGAGGCGATGGCGGAAGCGGAACGGGCTTTCGCCGAACTTGGCGAGAAGTTGCCGCGCGATATTGCCAACAGTATCGAGGAATTCGGCCGCCGCCTCTCCGATATCATCCGCCGCGCGGCCGCCGAAGGGCGCTCGCGCTCGCGCGAGGGACGCGAGGAAACTCGCGATCGGATTCGCGATGCAGCCCTCCAGATGCGCGATTCGATTCGCGCCGCCGTCCGCGCCGCGCGCGAACGCAGGGACGAATCGCCCCTCCCGTCCGAACCGCAACCCAAAGAGAGCGCGCGCACGGCGCCCTTCACCCCAGCCTCCCATCGCCGCGACATCATGGACATCCTCAACGCCGTCCGCGACGGCAAGCTCGATCCCGCCGAGGCCGACGAGATGATCGCCGCGCTGATGGAAGTTGAGCAGGCATCGCGCTCATCCGCGGGTTAAGCTCGGCATCCCCGCGCCGGCTCGGGAAAAGTGGCCGCACGCTTTCCCTCCTGGGCAAGGGATTCACCGCGAAGAGCGCGGTTGGCCGCCCGTGTTACGATGATGTTTCGGGCGGCGGTGGCGCGGCGGTCGTGCGGTTGCTATCAAGGATCGGACGATGGCTGAAGCTCGCGGCAAAATCGCTCTGGGCCTCGTGCAGATGAGCTGCGCGGAGGATCCGCACAAGAACCTCGACAAGGCGATTGCGCAGATCGACGATGCGGCCCGGCGCGGCGCGCAGGTCATCTGCCTGCAGGAGCTCTTTCGCTCGCAGTATCCCTGTCAGGTCGAGGATCCCGCCTTCTTCGATCTCGCCGAACCCATTCCGGGTCCATCGACCGAGGCGCTCGGCAAAGTGGCCGCCGCCCGCAAGGTCGTCGTGATCGCTTCGCTGTTCGAGCGGCGGGCGGCCGGCGTGTATCACAACACGGCGGTGGTGATCGACGCGAACGGGCAAATCGCCGGGCGCTACCGCAAAATGCATATCCCCGACGATCCCCGCTACTACGAGAAGTTCTATTTCACTCCCGGCGACCTGGACTTCATCGCCCATCCCACCGCCTACGGCTCGATGGGCGTGCTCGTATGCTGGGATCAATGGTTTCCGGAGGCGGCGCGGCTGACCGCGATGGCGGGGGCGCAGGTGCTTTTCTATCCGACAGCGATCGGATGGTGGCACGGCGAGACTCCGGATGATCGGGTGAAGATGCTGGAGGCATGGAAGACGATCCAGCGCGCGCATGCGATCGCCAACGGCGTTTACGTCTGCGTCGTGAACCGGACCGGAATCGAGGCCGACCTCGAATTCTGGGGGTCGTCGTTCGTCGCCGATCCGTTTGGCGAAGTTGTCGCGAGCGCCGCCGCCAGCCGCGAGGAAACCCTGGTGGTCGAATGCGACCTCGGCAAGATTGAACGCACGCGCCGCAACTGGCCGTTCCTGCGCGACCGCCGTATCGACGCCTACGGCGACCTCATCCGCCGTTTCCGTTCATAATGAGCACGATGCTTTTTCCCGCCGCCTCGCGCGCGCGGGCCGGGCTTGAAGGGCGGGGCCGGCCCGAGCCGGCCGCCGCAGGATGACAGTGTCGTCGCGCATCCCGCCCGACCATCGCCGGCGCTTCGCCGCCTATCGCATGCCCGCCGAATGGGAGCCGCACGAGGCCGCCTATCTCGTATGGCCGCACAACCTTGACACCTGGCCCGGCAACTTCGACCCCATTCCGGCCGTGTTCGCGAAGATGGCCGCCGCGATCGCTTCGTTCGAGCCGGTGCGCGTGATGGTCAAAGACGGCGGCCGAATCGGCGAGGTGCGCCGGATGATCCGCGAGACGGCTGCCGGCGACGATGCGATCATGGCGCGCATCGATCTGTTCCATCTCGACACCAACGACTCCTGGGTCCGCGATCACGGACCGATCTTCGTGAATCGGATAGCGGGGAATGGCCCGCGCCAGATCGCGCTCGACTGGAAATTCAATTCATGGGGCGAGAAGTACGGCGCGTTCGATCTGGATGACGTCGTGCCGCAAAAGCTCGGTGCGCGCTACGGCTTCGAGGTGGTCGAGCCGGGAATCGTCCTGGAGGGCGGCTCGATCGATCCCAACGGCGCCGGCTCTCTGCTGACCACCGAATCCTGTCTGCTCAATCCCAACCGCAACCCGCATCTCACCCGCACCGGTATCGAAGTCTACCTCAAGACCTATCTGGGAGTTACCAACGTGCTGTGGCTTGGCGACGGAATCGCGGGCGACGACACCGACGGGCATATCGACGATCTCGCGCGCTTCGTCGCGCGCGATACGGTCGTGACGGTGGTCGAGGAAGATCCCGCCGACGTCAACTACAAGGTGCTGCAGGACAATCTTGCCCGCCTCAGGAAGATGCGCGATGAGCGCGGCGAGCTCCTCAGGATCGAAACGCTGCCGATGCCGCGGCCGGTCGTGTATGACGGCACGCGGCTGCCCGCTTCGTACGCGAACTTCTATATCGCCAACGGCGGAGTGGTGATGCCCACCTTTGATTGTCCCGCCGATGCGATCGCAATCGCGACACTGGCGCGGCTGTTTCCGGGCCGCCGCGTCGTCGGCGTTCCCGCATCCGAGCTCGTGTGGGGACTCGGCGCGATCCACTGTCTTACACAGCAGCATCCCGCGCCGCCCGCTTCCTGAGAAGAAAGCACGGGCTTTTCGTTCGACCGGCACGCGCCTGGCGTTCTTGCTGGTGCCAACGCGAAAAAAATTAATAAGATCGTGATGGAGGCGATTGCCTGAGGGCGATTCGCTTGAAGCCCGGGAGGTTTTCCATGCCGGTTCTTTCAGATTCCGAACGGAAGCTCATCGATGCCTACTGGCGCGCCGCAAACTATCTGTCGCTCGGACAAATTTACCTGCTCGATAACCCGCTGTTGCGCGAGGAGTTGACCCGCGATCACATCAAGACCCGCCTGCTCGGCCATTGGGGCACCTCGCCCGGCCTCAACTTCATGTATGCGCATCTGAACCGCGCGATCGTCAAGCGCGATCTCAACATGATCTTTATCACCGGCCCGGGTCATGGAGGCCCGGCGGTGGTGGCGAACGCGTACCTGGAAGGGACCTACAGCGAAATTTATCCCGAAGTGTCGCGCGATATCGCCGGGATGCGGAAGCTTTTCAAGCAGTTCTCCTTCCCCGGAGGAATTCCGAGCCATGCCGCGCCGCAGACGCCCGGATCGATCCATGAAGGCGGCGAACTCGGCTACTCGATCTCGCACGCGTACGGCGCGGCATTCGACAATCCCGATCTGATCGTTGCCTGCGTGGTGGGCGACGGCGAGGCGGAGACCGGTCCCGCCGCGACCGCGTGGCATTCCAACAAATTCCTCGATCCCGCGCGCGACGGCGCGGTGCTGCCGATCCTTCATCTGAACGGCTACAAAATCGCCAATCCCACCATCCTCGCGCGCATCAGCCGCGACGAACTCGAACGCCTGTTCGTCGGCTACGGCTATCAGCCCTGGTTCGTCGAAGGCCATGACCCGGACCTGATGCACGAGGCGATGGCGGCAGCGCTCGACGCGGTGCTCGACCGAATCGCCGCGATTCAGCGCGCCGCGCGCCAGGGAAAATCCGCCGAACGGCCGCGGTGGCCGATGATCATCCTGCGGAGCCCGAAGGGCTGGACCGCGCCCAAAGAAATCGACGGTCTCAAGGTCGAGGACTACTGGCGCGCCCATCAGGTTCCCGTCGCCGACATGACCACGCCGTCGCACGTCAAGGTGCTGAATCAATGGCTCAAGAGCTATCGCCCCGAGGAGTTGTTCGATGACACGGGGCGGCTCAGGCCCGATCTCGAAGCGCTCGCGCCCAAAGGCGCGCGCCGGATGAGCGCGAATCCGCACGCCAACGGCGGCCTTCTTCTCAAGCCGCTCAGGATGCCGGATTTTCGCGAGTATGCGGTCGAGGTTCCGAAGCCGGGCGCGGTGACCGCCGAATCGACGCGCGTGATGGGGACCTTTCTGCGCGACATCATGAAGCTCAACGACGATCGCCGGAATTTCCGCGTGATGGGTCCGGATGAAACCAATTCAAACCGGCTCGGGGCGCTGTTCGACGTTACCAATCGCGCCTGGGTTGCCGAGACGCTGTCCTACGACGATCACCTCGCGCCCGACGGACGCGTGATGGAGATCCTGAGCGAGCATACGTGCCAGGGATGGCTCGAGGGCTACCTGCTGACCGGGCGCCACGGATTGTTCGCGACCTACGAGGCGTTCGCGCACGTGGTGGATTCGATGTTCAATCAGCACGCGAAGTGGCTCAAGGTGTCGCAGGAGCTGCCGTGGCGCGCGCCGATTGCGTCGCTCAACTATTTGTTGAGTTCTCACGTCTGGCGCCAGGACCACAACGGATTCTCCCATCAGGATCCCGGCTTCATCGATCACGCCGTCAACAAGAAGCCCCAGGTCATCCGCGTCTATCTGCCCCCCGACGCGAACACCCTGCTCTCCGTCACGGACCACTGTCTGCGCAGCCGCAACTACATAAACATCATTGTCGCGGGCAAACAGCCCGAGCTGCAGTGGCTCGACATGGATGCGGCCGTCAAGCACTGCACCCAGGGCCTCGGCATCTGGGAATGGGCCAGCAACGACAAGGGCGGCGATCCCGACGTGGTGATGGCGTGCGCGGGCGATATTCCCACGCTTGAAACCCTGGCCGCCACTCACTACCTGCGCAGGCAATTTCCCGATCTGAAGGTGCGCGTTGTAAATGTTGTGGATATCATGAAGCTCCTGCCCCACGAGGAGCATCCGCACGGTTTGACAGCACAGGAGTTCGACGAGATCTTTACCAGGGATCGTCCGATCGTGTTCGCCTATCATGGTTACCCATGGCTGATTCATCGTCTCACCTACCGGCGCACCAATCACGCAAGCCTGCACGTGCGCGGCTACAAGGAGGAAGGAACGACCACGACTCCGTTCGACATGCTGGTGATGAACGACATGGGCCGTTTCAACCTGATCGCCGATGTGGCCGCCCGGGTGCCGAAGCTCGCGCCGGTCGCGGGCTATGTGCGCCAGGAGATGCGCGCGAAGATCGTGGAGCATCGCGAGTACATCACGCGCTACGGCGACGATCTGCCCGAGGTCCGCAACTGGAAATGGGACCTGTGAGGAAGGTTGACGGGCCCAAAAAACGGAAAATGTTGCGAAATGTTGCCTGTGCGCGCCGCCCGGCCGGCACCGGCACGTGCGCAAGACCTGAAAATGCCGCGCTGAAACGAGGATCGCCGTGACGGCAAGTCATTCGATTCTCTGCGTCAATCGCGGCTCGTCTTCGCTTAAATTCTCCCTGTACATGCTCGCCGAGAGCGAGCGGCTGCTGGCCAGCGGTGAAATCGACCGTATCGGGATGCCGGGCGGCTGCTTCAAGGTCGTCGGCGAAGGCGGCACAGTTCTGAAGGAAATCGCCCGCGACTATGAGGATGAGCTCGAGATCATCCGCGCGATGTTCACCGCGCTGGACGAGATCGGTCTGCCGCGTCCCGCCGCGGTCGGCCATCGCCTGGTGCACGGCGGCGCAGCGCATACGGCGCCGGAGCGTGTAACTCCGGAACTGTTGGCCTCGCTGCGCGAACTGATTCCCTTCGCGCCGCTCCATCTGCCCAGCGCGATCGCGGCAATCGAGGCCATTGGGGCGCATTTTTCCGGCCTTCCCCAGGTCGCGTGCTTTGACACCGCCTTTCATCGCACCATCCCGGAAGTCGCGGCTCGTTTTCCGCTCGCGAATGAACTTTGGAAAGCGGGCGTGCGGCGCTACGGCTTCCACGGCCTCTCGTATGAATACATCGTCGGCGCGCTCGGCGATCGCGCGAAAGGCCGGGTGATAATCGCTCATCTGGGCAATGGCGCCAGTCTCGCCGCGGTCCGCGACGGGAAATCGGTCGACACCACGATGGGCTTCACTCCCGCGGGCGGGCTGATGATGGGGACGCGCAGCGGCGATTTGGATCCCGGCGTGATTCTCTACCTTCTGGCCCAAAAGAAGTACGACGCGGGCCGAATCGAACGGGCCGTGAACGACGATGCCGGGCTGCTCGGCGTCTCCGCGATTAGCCCGGATATGCGCACACTGGCACAGTCGGGCGATCCGCGCGCCGCGATGGCGCGCCGGATGTTCTGCTACATCCTGCGAAAGCATATTGGCGCGATGGCCGCGGTGCTCGAGGGTATCGATACGCTGGTCTTCACCGGCGGAATCGGAGAGCACGATGCCGAAGTGCGATCGACCGTGTGCGCCGGACTCGCCTATCTGGGCGTGCGGATCGATCGAGCGAGCAATGCCGGCAACCGCGATACGATCAGCAGCGCCGCGAGCAAGGTCCTCGTGCGGGTCATCCCCACCAACGAGGACCTGATAATCGCCCGGCACACCCGTGCTATTATCGCGGCCCAATAAACGGAGCACGCGAAAGGGAAAGGCCTGAGCATGGGTGCAGGATGGAGCAGAATTCTTCTGCCGATAAAATTCACCAGACGGCTGCCGGCCGCCGAATTGCAGCTCGCCCGCGACCTTGCCCGTACCCATCGGGCGAAGCTGATGCTCCTGCACGTGGTTCCGCTGTCGCCGGCCGTCGCGGCCGATACGGGAATCGCGGCGCAGTATTCGGTCGAAGCTGAGGAGGATGCCCGGCGAAAGCTCAAAAAGATGGCGGATACGCGGCTCCGGGGCTTTGAGGCCGAGATTTTCGTGGAGGTTGGAGACCCCGCGCGCACCATCGTGAAACAGGCCGCAAGGCTCGGGGCCGACCTCGTCATCATCGCGACCCACAACCGCGGCGGAATCAAACGATTTCTCCTGGGCAGCGTGGCCGAACATGTGGTTAGCCGATGCCCCTGCGCATTGCTGACTATCCGCCCGGGCGCATGAGGCGTAAGCATCATAAGGGCAGGCTCCTCGCAATCGGAAAGATTGGTGACCGGATGTTTTAGTGGTTATGTTTTTGTGGATGGGTAACGCGGTGGCAGGTTTCGCACGATGACGCGCAAGGCCATCCCACACTCCGGCGCAGGCGTGATCGAACAGCATAAAAGTATTGTCCCGATCGCCCCAGGCGGCGCCTGCGGCAAGCGCAAACGCGGCCGGCGGCCGATCCCGATGTTGCGCCAGCGCATAATTCGCAGCGCCACCGAATTGTTCGGCGAAAAGGGCTTTGACGAAGTTCTGACCGATGATGTTGCGCTGCACGCCGGCGTCGGCAAAGGCAGCGTCTACCGCCAGTTCGGATCCAAGGAACAACTGTACGCGGCCGCGGTGATCGAGGGCTTCCGGCAGCTTCGGACTCAGATCGAGGCGGCGCTGGCCGATGCGAAAACTGACGAGGAACGGCTTACCACCATCGTCCGCCAGGCGATGGCCTATTTCTGGAACCGCCGCCAGTTCTTCGTGCTGCTGCGCGATCCGACCCGGCTGCCGCGCGCGCAGGAAACCCGCTATCGCACCGAGCGCGGGCATCTTGCGCGGGTGATCAGCCGCGTGCTTCGAGATGCAGCGGGCGAGGGCCGAATTCGCGGCGACCTGGACTTCGATCTGCTGGCCGAATGCCTGCTCGGCATGATGCGCGGCATCCAGCGCTACAAGCGCGAGACCGCTGCGCTCGACGTAGCCATCCATACGATCGTTTCACTGTTTCTCTACGGATGCGCGCGTGGATGAAGTACGGTGACCGGGGGGCGGCGTAACCGATATGGACTCGCGCGTCCACAATTGCGATGATTGCGGGAGGCAATAGCGCGCCCGCACGCGCGCCAGGGGCGGATCAACTTCGAGGGCCGCTTGCGCGCACAAGTGTGTTCATCCGCGCCTGCCCGTTTTCGTCGTTTCTCCGCGCGAGGCGGCTTTACGGCCTGTTTTGCAACATTTCGGACCTTTCGTTCGTCTACTTCTGTTAGGGTGAGAGAATGGACGCGATGAACTCGAACGCCTCAATCACCGATGCCGAGCGTCCTGCCGCCGTCCGCTATACCCGCGAGGCCGGCGTGGCGATCCAGGTCCGAAGCTTGAGCAGGCGATGGTGGTTTTGGGCTGGCGCGGCGGTGGTATTGCTGGTGGTCTATCGGGTGGTTGCGGGGCTGGGCCGCGACCGCGATCAGTCCGCCGAAGCGGCCGCCGCGATCCGCAACCGCAGCATTCCGGTATCGGCAGCCGCGGCCAAGCGCGGCGACCTGAACCTTTATCTGACCGAAATCGGCACCGTCACGCCCTTCAAAACCGTCACCGTGCACACCCGGGTTGATGGAGAGCTCGTCAAGGTGCTCTTCAAGGAAGGGCAGATGGTCAAAGAGGGCGACCTGCTGGCGGAGATCGATCCGCGCCCTTACCAGGTGCAGCTTACCCAGGCCGAGGGACAGATGGCGCGCGATCGCGCTTCGCTGATCAACGCGCGGAGCCAGCTCGCCCGCTACAAGCAGCTCTACACGCAGAATATCGTCGCGCGCCAGGATCTCGACAATCAGCAGTCGCTCGCGGGCCAGTATGAAGGCGCGGTCCAGAACGATCAGGGCCTGATCGACAGCGCGAAGCTGAACCTCACGTATTGCCGGATTACCTCGCCAATCAACGGCCGGGTTGGATTGCGGCTGGTCGATCCCGGAAATATCGTCCATGCCGCCGATACTCAGGGGCTGATGGTTATCACCCAGCTTCAGCCGATCGCCGTGATCTTCAGCATCCCCGAGGATGATTTGCCGCGCGTCCAGAAGGCGATGAGCAACACGGCGCAGCTTTCGGTCGATGTGTACGACCGTGCGCTGAAAAACCAGCTCGCCACCGGCACGCTGCTTACGCTCGACAATGAGATCGACCCGAGCACCGGCACCGTAAAACTGAAGGCCTCGTTTCCGAACCAGGACAACGCGCTGTTTCCGAACCAGTTTGTCAATGCGAAGCTGTTGGTCGAGACCAGGCGCGATGCCGTGCTGGTTCCAATTGCGAGCGTCCAGCGCAGCTCGCAAGGCGCCTTCGTTTACGTGGTCAAGCCGGACCAGACGGTGGAGATGCGTCCGGTGAAGGTGGATGCCGCCCAGGGGGGCACCGCGGCAATCGCCTCCGGGCTGAATCCCGGTGAATTGGTGGTGGTGGAAGGAACGGACAAGCTGCGCCAGGGCGCCAAAGTCAGCGTCCAGCTCGCGGCCAATCCGATCTCCGCCGGGGCCACCCAATGAATCCCTCGCGCCTGTTCATCCTGCGGCCGGTTGCAACCTCGCTGCTGATGGCTGCAATCATGCTGACGGGACTGGTCGCGTACCTCGAATTGCCCGTCTCGGCTCTGCCGCAGGTCGATTACCCGACTATCCAGGTGGTGACCTTCTATCCCGGCGCGAGCCCCGACGTGATGGCATCGTCGGTCACCGCTCCGCTCGAGCGGCAGTTTGGGCAGGTGCCGGGCCTGAACCAGATGACCTCGAACAGCTCGTTCGGCAGTTCGGTCATCACGCTGCAGTTCGCGCTCGATCTGAATATCGACGTGGCCGAGCAGGAAGTTCAGGCGGCAATCAACGCGGCGATGACCTATCTGCCGCAGGACCTCCCGAATCCGCCGGTTTATAGCAAGGTCAATCCGGCGGACGCGCCGATTCTCACGCTCGCTCTCACTTCGGATGAGCTTCCGCTCGCGCAGGTTGAGGACCTTGCCGATACGCGGCTGGCGCAGAAGATTTCGCAGTTGTCCGGCGTCGGGATGGTCACGATCAGCGGCGGGCAGAAGCCGTCGGTGCGCGTGCAGGCGAATCCCGCCGCGCTCGCCGCGTACGGGATGACGCTGGAAGACCTGCGCACGGCGATTGCCGCCGCGAATGTCGATCAGGCCAAAGGCAATTTTGATGGCAGAACCCAGGCCTACACGATCGGCGCCAACGATCAGCTTTTTTCCAGCAGGGACTACCGCCAGGTGGTGGTCGCCTACCGCAACGGCGCGCCGATCAAGCTCGGCGACGTCGCTCGCGTCGTGGATAGCGCCGAGAACGTCAAGCAGGCGGCGTGGATGGACACGGCGCCGGCGGTCATCCTGAACGTCCAGCGCCAGCCCGGCGCCAATATCATCGCGGTGGTGGACCGGATCAAGGCGCTGCTGCCGCGCCTGCAGAGTTCGCTGCCCACGTCGGTGCAGGTTGCGATTCTGACCGACCGGACCACGACGATTCGCGCTTCGGTCGCCGACGTTCAGTTCGAGCTGATGCTGACGATCGCGCTGGTCGTGATGGTCATCTTTCTGTTTCTCCGCAATCTCTCCGCCACCATCATCCCGAGCGTCGCGGTGCCCCTGTCGTTGGTCGGAACCTTCGGCGTGATGTACCTGCTTGGCTACAGCCTCAACAACCTCACCCTGATGGCGCTCACCATTTCGACCGGCTTCGTGGTGGACGACGCCATCGTGATGATCGAGAACATCGCGCGTTTCATCGAGGCGGGCGATTCGCCGCTGGAAGCGGCGCTCAAGGGCTCGGAGCAAATCGGCTTCACGATCGTTTCACTGACGGTCTCTCTGATCGCGGTGCTGATTCCGCTGCTGTTCATGGGCGATATCGTCGGCCGCCTGTTCCGGGAGTTCGCCGTTACCCTGGCCGTCACGATCCTGGTGTCGGCGATAGTTTCGCTGACGCTGACGCCGATGATGTCGGCGCGGCTGCTCCAGCATACGCCCGAAGCCGATCGGAGCTGGTTCTATCGCAAGTCGGAACAGGTGTTCGACGACTCGATCGCCTTTTATGGCCGCACGCTGCGATGGGTGCTCGAGCACGAGCAAGGCACGCTATGGGTCGCGATCGGCACCCTGGTCCTTACGATTGTTCTGTACATCATCTGCCCGAAGGGGTTTTTCCCCGTTCAGGACACGGGCGTGATCCAGGGCGTATCCGAAGCGCCGCAGAGCGCTTCGTTTCCCGCGATGGTGGAGCGGCAGCAGGCGCTCGCCCGCGTCATCCTGCAGGATCCCGCCGTGCAGAGCCTGTCGTCGTTTGTAGGAGTCGACGGAACCAATACCACGGTCAACAGCGGGCGGTTCCTGATCAACCTGAAGCCGCTCGATGAACGCCGCGGCGCCGATATCAGCCAGATTATCCGCCGCCTGTCGTCGCGGGTCGCGGCGGTTCAGGGAATCACGCTGTTCCTTCAGCCGGTTCAGGATCTGACGGTCGAAGACCGCGTAAGCCGCACCCAGTATCAATACAGTCTCGAAGATCCGAATCCGAAGGAGCTGGCCGAATGGGCCGGCCGACTGATCGACAAGCTCAGAACGGTGCCCGCGCTGCGGGACGTCGCCAGCGATCAGCAGAATTCAGGACTGCAATCGCGGCTGGTGATCGATCGCCAGACGGCCTCGCGCCTGGGAATCACCCCGCAGATGATCGACAACACGCTGTACGACGCATTCGGACAACGACAGATCTCGACCATCTTCACCCAGTCGAATCAGTACCACGTGGTGCTGGAGGTGGATCCCGCGTTTCAGAAGGACCCGGCCGCGCTGAACCAGATTTACATTCGCTCCTCCACCGGAGGACAGGTGCCGCTCGGCGCGTTCACCCATTACGAGGAGTCCGACGCTCCACTGGTGGTCAATCATCAGGGGCAGTTTCCGACCGTCACCATCTCCTTCAACCTCGCGCCGGGCTATGCGTTGGGCGACGCGGTCGACGCGATCGATGCGGTGGCGCGCGAAATCGGGATGCCGGAGAGCGTGCAAGGCCAGTTCCAGGGAACGGCGCGGGCCTTCCAGGCGTCCTTGCGCAACGAGCCGCTGCTGATTCTGGCGGCCCTCGTGACGGTGTACATCGTGCTCGGCGTGCTCTACGAAAGCTACATCCATCCGATCACGATTCTCTCGACCCTGCCGTCAGCCGGCGTCGGCGCGATTCTGGCCCTGATGATCTGCGGCAGCGAGCTCAACGTGATCGCTCTCATCGGCATCATCCTGCTTATCGGCATCGTCAAGAAAAACGCGATCATGATGATCGACTTCGCGCTCGAAGCGCAGCGCAAGGACGGCAAGTCCGCCCGCGAGGCAATCTTTCAGGCCTGCCTGTTGCGCTTTCGGCCTATCATGATGACCACGATGGCGGCGCTGCTGGGCGGATTGCCGCTGGCGCTGGGCACCGGCACCGGTTCGGAATTGCGCCGCCCGCTGGGAATCGCGATCGTCGGCGGCCTGCTGCTGAGCCAGGTCCTTACGCTCTATACCACGCCGGTGATCTTTCTCGCCTTCGATCGATTGAGCGAGCGGCTGGCGCGCGGACGCGCCCGAAACGTTCTGTCGGAGGCGGCCGCGGCGCGATGATCTCCGAGATCTTCATCCGCCGTCCGGTCGGCACCACGCTGCTTACGATCGCGATCGCGCTGGCGGGACTGGTGGCGTTTCGCCTGCTGCCGGTTTCGCCGATCCCGCAGGTCGAATTTCCGACCATCCAGGTCTCGGCTCAGCTTCCCGGCGCAAGCCCGGAGACGATGGCCTCGGCGGTGGCGACGCCGCTCGAGCGGCAGTTCGGACGTATTGCCGGCCTGAACCAGCTCACCTCGACCAGTTCGCTCGGCAATACCAGCATCGTGCTGCAGTTCGATCTGTCGCGAAACATCGATGCGGCTGCGCGCGACGTTCAGGCCGCGATCAACGCGGCCCGCAGCCAGTTGCCAAGCGACCTGCCCGGAAATCCGACCTGGCAGAAGGTCAACCCGGCCGACGCACCGGTGGTTATCTTTGCGCTGACCTCGGACACGCTTACTCGCGGGAAAATCTATGACGCGGCTTCGTCAATCCTCGCGCAGAAGCTCTCGCAGATTCAGGGGGTCGGCCAGGTGTTCGTGGGTGGGAGCGCGCTTCCCGGGGTCAGGGTCGAACTGAATCCGACTCAGCTCAACCATCTCGGCATCAGCCTGGAAGACGTCCGTACCGCTCTCGCGGCCGCCAATGCGAATCGCCCCAAGGGCGAGCTCTCGGGCGATACCGACGCGCGCCAGATCAGCACCACCGACCAGCTTCTCAAGGCGGCCGACTATCAGCCGCTTATCATCCGCTATCGCAATGGCGCCGCGGTTACCCTGTCCGAAGTGGCGGAGGTGCGCGATTCGGTCGAGGACTTGCGCAACCTGGGACTGGTGGACGGCAGGCCGGCGGTGCTGATCGTCATCTTCCGGCAGCCCAACGCCAACATTATCGACACCGTGGATCGAATCATGGCGGCGGTGCCGTCGCTCAAGGCGTCGATCTCACCCGCGATTGATATGTCGGTGGTGCTGGACCGGACGCTGACGATACGAGCGTCAGTGCGCGACGTCGAATTGACTTTGCTGGTTTCGATCGCCCTGGTGGTGCTGGTCGTCTTCGTGTTCTTGCGCAGCGCGCGCGCCAAGCTGATTCCGGGAATCGTGGTGCCGATTTCGCTCATCGGCACGTTCGGCGTGATGTATTTGTGCGGCTACACGATCGACAACCTTTCCTTGATGGCGCTGACGATCTCGACCGGGTTCGTGGTCGATGACGCGATCGTGGTGATTGAAAATATTGCGCGCTTTCGCGAGCAGGGGCGCTCCGCAATTGACGCGGCGATCGAAGGCGCCAGGGGAATCGGTTTTACCGTCGTTTCCATCAGCGTGTCGCTGGTGGCGGTGTTCATTCCGATTCTGCTGATGGGCGGAATTATCGGGCGCCTGTTCCGCGAATTTGCCGTTACGCTGTCGGTGGCGATCGTGGTGTCGATGGTCATCTCTCTGACCACGACGCCGATGATGTGCGCGCATCTGCTGGGAGAGCATGACAGCCAACAGCACGGCCGCTGGTACCTCGCAAGCCAGAAAGCGTTCGATTGGATGCACGCGCACTACGAGACCAGCCTGAAGTGGGTGCTCGGGCATCCGCGCCTGATGCTTTCGATAACGCTCGCGATGGTGGGAATCAGCGTCTATCTTTACGCGGCGATTCCGAAGGGGTTCTTCCCGCAACAGGACACCGGGCGGCTGATGGGAGCGGTGCAAGCCGACCAGGACACGTCGTTCCAGGCGATGTCGGAGCGGCTTCGCCAGTTCGTCGACGTCATCAAGGCCGATCCCGCGGTCGATCACGTGATTGCGTTCACCGGCGGGCGAAACAGCTCGGGAACCAATACCGCGCGGATGTTCATCGCGCTGAAACCGCTCAGCGAGCGGAGGCTCAACGCGGATCAGGTTATCGCGCGAATCCGCAGGCATGCCGCGCATGTCCCCGGCGCGAGCCTCTATCTTCAGGCAGTGCAGGACTTGAACGTCGGCGGCCGAATGGCAAACGCGCAGTTTCAATACACCCTGCAGAGCGACGATCTGGCGCTTCTGAACCAATGGGCGCCGCGGCTGCTGCGCAAGATGCGATCGATTCCTCAACTGGTCGATGTGAGCAGCGACCAGCAGGACGCGGGACTGGCGGCGAACCTGGTCGTCGATCGCGATACCGCGTCGCGCCTGGGCCTGACCCAGCAGGCGATCGACAATGCCCTGTACGATGCATTCGGACAGCGCCAGGTGTCCACGATGTACACGCAGCTCAATCAGTACCATGTGGTAATGGAGGTGGCGCCCGAATTCTGGCAGGACCCCGACTCGCTCAATCATATTTACGTCGCGACTCCGGCGGGCGGACTGGTAAAGCTCGGAACCTTCACGCACTTTGCGCCATCGACCACCGCGCTCGCGGTCAACCATCAGGGCCAGTTCCCGTCGGTGACGATTTCATTCAACATCCCGCCAGGCGTCGCGCTCGGGCAGGCGGTTGATGCGATCGACCAGGCGGAGCGCGAGATCGGTCTGCCCGCCGCGATTCACGGGAACTTCCAGGGAACCGCCCAGGCGTTCCGCGACTCGCTGAGAAACGAATCGATGCTGATACTGGGTGCGCTGGCCGCCGTCTACATCGTGCTGGGAATCCTGTACGAGAGTTACGTTCATCCCATCACGATTCTCTCCACGCTGCCGTCCGCGGGAGTGGGGGCGCTGCTCGCGCTGATTATCTGCGGAATCGACCTCAGCGTAATCGCGATCATCGGAATCATCCTGCTCATTGGCATCGTCAAGAAGAACGCGATCATGATGATTGACTTCGCGTTGGAAGCCGAACGCACCGAGGGAAAGAGCTCGCTCGAGGCAATCTATCAGGCGTGCATCCTGCGCTTTCGGCCCATCATGATGACCACGATGGCGGCGCTGCTCGGCGGATTGCCGCTCGCGCTTGGCACCGGCACGGGTTCAGAACTGCGCCGGCCGCTCGGAATCGCGATCGTGGGCGGGCTTATCGTCAGCCAGATTCTTACGCTCTACACGACGCCGGTGGTTTACCTGTACCTGGATCGCTTCCGGCTCTGGGGCGCGGGCGTGTGGAAGCGCCTGTTCGGCGCTATCATCAGCACGCCGGAACAGGCCCGCCCGTAGCGTGCGGGATGGGTGCGGCGCGATGGTCCGGCTCGCGCCGGGGAAGGCGGGGATAGCGCCCGGAACCGGGCCATAAGGGCCGGGGACGGGTGCAGCATCGTTTCCGCTTATCGGTTAAAATTTGACAACAAGCATAGCGCGAGGTACCAGATCGCATCGGCTCGAAAATTTAGATGATCTCGCAGAAATCAAAATACGCTCTCAAGGCCCTAAGTGTTCTGACGGAAGAGTACGGCAAGGGTCCGATTTTGATTGCTGACGTAGCGGCCCGCGAGAACATTCCGCGCAGCTTCCTCGAACTGATCCTGCTCGAACTGAAGAACCACCGCCTGCTCGACAGCCGCAAGGGACGGGGCGGCGGATACTTTCTCGCCAGACCGCCCACGCAAATCTCGGTCGGCCAGGTCCTGCGCGCGATCGAGGGCCCCCTGGCTCCGCTTCCGTGCGCAAGCAAGACCGCCTACCGAAAGTGCGACGAGTGCCGCGACGAACGCACCTGCGGAGTGCGGCTGCTGATGAGGGATGTGCGGGAGGCCACCGCCAGAATTCTCGATTCCACTACCCTTGCCGATCTTCTGAAGCGTTCGCAGTTGGCCGCCCACGGACGCGACGCTCTTGAGTTTTCCATCTAATCCGCCGATGCGGGCGCTTGCGGACCGCCCGAAACTCCCACTATAAGCCAATCGACCGGGTCCGATTGCGCATTCCCGGCGCGCGCTGGTGCGGAACTATGAGAATTGAGCAGGCAATGTTTGGTGCCGGATGCTTCTGGGGCGTTGAGGAAGCGTTCCGGCGCGTCGAAGGGGTGGTCAACGTCGAGGTCGGCTACAGCGGCGGCGTGGTCCAGAATCCGACCTACCGGATGGTTTGCAGCGACCGGACCGGGCACGCCGAAGTCGTTCATATCGAATACGACGCCGACCGCATCTCGTACGAAGACCTGCTCGAAGTCTTCTGGTCGATTCACGATCCGACCACGCTGAATCGCCAGGGACCCGACATCGGCACGCAGTATCGATCGGCGATATTTTTTTATAACGACGATCAGCGGAATGCCGCCGAAGCTTCGAAGAAGAGGCTCAGCGAGTCCGGACGCTTTCGCCGCCCGATCGTCACCGAGATCACGCCTGCGTCCGAGTTTTACCGCGCCGAGGAATACCATCAGCGTTACCTTGAAAAGGCCGGATTGTCCCACGGATGCGCCGTCGGCGGATGCGGGGCGAAGGTGACCCGGCGCGCATAAGCATCCCGTGCCGGAAACGGGCTTCATGGCGCGGGCGTATCGGGGCCGGTAGACTGTCTGGCGATGTCAGCCGAGAATCCCGTTACCGCTGAAGGCGCCGCCGCATCGCCCGCCTCGCCTCCGGGCGGGCTGACCGCGATGGCGGCGCGATTCGAATCGATCGTGTTGCGGCGCGCGCTGATTGTCGGCGCGCTCGTGCTGCTGGTGATGGTGGGGCTGTTTCTCTCCAATTTCGCGATCGACAAGGCGAAATGGTACTGGGGCGCGATGTTCCCCGTTTTCGGCATCGCCTGCGTATGGCATGAACTGGCGGGTGGCGCCGCCCGCACTGTTCCGTTGTGGCGAATCCTGGTGCGCCAGGCGCTGCACTGGCTGGTCCCGATAATCGCCGTACGCATCCTCTTCCTTCAGCACGAGCGCGGGCAGATGTCCGCTGACTCGGTGTCGCTGGTAATCCTGGTGCTGCTCGCGGTGACCTGCTTCCTTGCCGGAGTGCATTTCGATCACAGCTTCATATGGGTAAGCATCGTCCTGGTGATTGCCGCCATTCTTGGCACTGAGGTCGAGACCTACATATGGTTGTTTGCGGTGCTTACGGCGGTTGCGCTGGTGCTGGCCGTCGTGTCGAGCGCGATGCTTCGTCGGCGCAATGGCGCCCCGTCGCCAACCACCGGTTGATGCCCGCTCTTCCCCTTGGAGCTCCCCGTATCCGGCGCTCGCTGGTGTTCGCGCCGGGCGCGCGTGCTCGGTATCGGCTTTTCAAGTAGGTTGATATACATAGATGGTATCGGACTTGTATGAGCCGCTACGACGACTACAAGCGCGAAGTCCTGACCGTCAGCCGGAGGTTGTCTCAGCAGGGATACTTCGGGACAAAATCGGGCACGGCGGGAAACGTGTCGATGCTCATCGAGGGCGAGGAGGCGATTGCGGTTACTCCCACCCGGATGCGCTACGACGTGATGCAACCGGAAGACATTTGCGTCGTGGGCTTCGATCTGAAGCCGATCGAAGGACCTAACAAGCCGTCGATCGAGACGCCGATGCATGTCGCGGCGTACCGGGTGCGCCAGGATATCAACGCGGTCATCCATACCCATCAGACCCACGCGAGTGCGATCAGCATCCTGAACCGGCCGATTCCGCCATTGTTCGACGAGGTTACGCTGGCAATCGGAGAAGTGGTCGATGTGGTTCCTTACGCGCCTTCCGGAACGCAGGAACTGCACGAGGGCGTGGTAAGCAAGCTGACGAACCGATGCCATTGCTATCTGATCCAGAATCACGGCGCGATGTGTGTCGGGCGCGACCTCGAGACGACATTCACCTACGTCGAACTGCTCGAAAAGACCGCGGAGGTCTATTCGCTGGCGCTCGCTACCGGGCAGCCAATCACAACACTGCCGCCGGCGGCGGTCCGCCAGCTCGTGGCGGTGGTGATGGCGCGGCAAGACCGGGAAATCGCGCGCAAGAACGCTCTCACCACGGCTGAGGCGCGCCGGGCATGAGCGCCAGAGCGGTGGCTCTGGGCGCACAAATCCTCGACATCCTCGCGCGTCCGGTTACTCACATTCCTGCGGGCCAGGGCGCCGCGCTTATCGAGCAGGTTCGCTTCGCGCCTGCCGGCTGGGCGGCAGGCACCGCGGTCGGGATGGCGAAGCTGGGTCTCGAGGTCGCCAGCGTGGGAGCGATCGGCGACGACCTTCCCGGCGAACTTCTCGTGCGGATGCTGGAAAGCTACCGGGTCGATACTCGTTACCTGGTTCGAAAGCAGGGAACCGCGACTTCGGTCAGCATCCTGCCCATCCGCCCGAACGGCGAGCGTCCCGCGTTGCACCTCCCGGGCGCCAACCTTGCCTTCTCGATCGGCGATGTTCCCTGGACACTGCTCGAAACCGCCTCCTACCTGCATATTGGCGGCAACGACGTGATGCGCGGGCTCGGGCGCGACGGAGCGGTGACCATCGTCAGGCGCGCGCATGAATGGGGCGCGACAACCACGATGGACATGCTTGGGGAGGGGTCGCCGCGTTTGCTCCCGCTGATCGCGCAGGCGCTGCCGTTCGTCGATTGGTTCATGCCCAACGCCGAGCAAGCCTGCCGTCTGACGGGCGCGCAGACGCCTCAGGACGCCGCGGCGCGTTTGCTCGACGGCGGCGCGCGTGGCGTGGTCCTTACCATGGGAGAACAAGGGAGCCTGCTGATGACCACGCACGAGCGGGTCCGTCTGCCGGCCCATCGAATTACGGTGGTGGATACCTCCGGATGCGGAGATGCCTACTGCGCCGGCTTCATCCGCGGCCTTTCGTTGGGATGGAACGCCCGAGAATGCATGCGGCTTGGCAACGCGGCCGCGGCCCTGGTCGCGCAGGGTCTCGGCTCGGATGCCGGCATCGTGGACCTTGAAGAAACCCTGCGTTTTATGAACACCGCTCCTCTGGTGGAGGGCTGACAGGCTCGAAGCCTTGCAGCGTGGTTCAGCCTTTTGGTAAGTGGAAGTCCCAACAAAATTGACACATGGTTATGCCAAAGCGCCTTGAAGAGCGAAAAATGGGAATCTTGCGGCGGATGGCTGTCCGCGACGGGAATTTTTGCTCTTGATCGAGCCGTGTGGATGCCTGCTACATTCGGCAAAAGCGATGGGCACTTCGAACTCAGGTGGCTCCTGCAAGCCGCGACTGAAGCAGGAGGAAAAGAGCGCGGAAACCCGCCGCCGCCTGCTCGATGCGGCGATCGGGTGCCTGGTTGAGCGAGGCTATGCGAACACCACCGGTTCGGAAATCGCGGAGCGAGCCGGGCTTTCGCGCGGCGCGCAACTGTATCATTTCCCGACCCGGGAAGATTTGCTGACCAGAGCGGTCGAGCATCTGTTCGAGCGGATGCTGAACGAGATGCGGGAGAAGTTTGTCGAGCTTCCAGACGAAGCGGATCGGCGTTCCTTTGCGGTCGATTTTCTCTGGGGCATGGCGAATGGTCCGTTGTTTCAGGCCTGGCTCGAACTGATGATCGCGAGCCGCACCGATGCCTACCTGCGCGACGGCATTCGCGCGGTCAACACGCGCCTGACCGAGTTCGTCCGCGAGACCTTTCGCGGCCTGTTTGTTCCGGTCAACTGGCAAATCCCCGATCTCGATCTGTTTCCGGTAATGATGGTCTTCATGATGGAAGGATTGGCGGTCGGCATCGACGCGCGCGAGAAGCAGATGGTGGATCAGGTCCTCGCCGCGCTAAAGAACATCTGCGGCGTGCTGTTCACCGCGCCGCCCTCCAAGTGATCATTCCCGCGCCTTGCGGATTTTCATGGCGACCATCTCCGCGATAAGCGCGTTGCGCGTCGCGGTCAGGTCGAGCAGATGCTGTTGCTGGCGCGCCTGGTGAATCTCCCCGGCGGTGTAAGGCTTGAAATCGGGCGGCACGCGCCCTTTGCTGAAGTTCTCCAGGATCCAGTTCATCACCATCGCCGCGTCGGCGTCATCAAGCATCGATTGTGAAACGCCGGGGACGCGGATCAGATACTCGCGTCCGCCGGGGACGCGCAAAAAGTCCGCGGCGTTCTTGAGCGGGGGCGCCGTTCCGGGGATACCTTCGCCGTTTGCCCGATGACATCCCCAGCAATTCAAGGTGTAGAGATTTTGCGGAGATTCCGCGCGCGCGGTGGCGGATATCGCGATCGCCATCAATGCCAGGCCCCACGCGCGCGGTCGCATCATCGTCCATTGCCGTTGCGAGCTGTCTTTTCGAGCGCGGAGAACAATTGTTCCCGTTCGCGCAAAACCTCCGCTTGCGTCAGGTTGGTGCCGCGCGCCGCCTGGAACTCAGCGGCGGTGATGGGCTTGAAGTCCCTGGGGAGTTGTCGCGCGTTGAACTCTTCCAGCACATAGTTGATAGCGGCGGCAAGCTCTTCGTTGCTGAAGTCGGACGCCGACGGCATCAAGCCTTCGTACCTGGTTCCCTGCGAGAGAATAGGTCCGTTCATTCCGAATAGCAGCAGGTGAACCAAATAGCTGCGCCCTTGTGAAACTCGCAGGTACCGTCCAACCGTGCCTGCCAGGGGCGGGTAGATCCCCGGGATTCCCGTGGCGTTCGGCTGGTGGCACACCGCGCAACGTTGGCTAAAGGCGGGGGGCGTTCCAGCGCGCGCCGCACCGCCAAGAGCCAGGACCAAAGCCGGCAAGCCGGCAACTACGAACCGCCCCAGCCGCGTCACTTGACGCCAACTATCTCCGCGGTCGAGCAGTGATAGACCATCGTCGGAGCGCCGAAGCACCAGATCAGATCGCTGTCGAGCTGCGTCCGATACAAAGGCATCTCGCCAACCGTGTTGGCGCAGAGGCATCGTCCGCACGGAACCTTTCCGCAGCAGTCGCGGTAGCTCACGATGTAATCTTTGCCGTCCGCCGGATGGCGGCAGGTGCCGACCCATGAAGTGGGCGAGGGCGTGGCTCCCGGCGGGCAATCGTGCGAACCGCCGCCGCAGCACGAGCACAGGTAGCCGTCGATCGCGCAGTATTTCCAGTAGTCGCAAGTTTGATCGTTGTCGCGATTTGGGGCGGGTGTCGAGCGCGCGACGGGCGAGGTGCTCGAACTTTGCGCCGCGACCCGATCCACCGGCAAAAGCGGGATCATCATGCCGCCCGCGACCAGTTTTCCGAGCCGGGCGATAAAGCTTCTGCGCGACGTGCGTTGTGCCACCGCGCGGGTCAGCCGTTCGACGATGTTATCCATGGTGCTTCCCGCCTTGCTCTCCGTTCGCGGCCGCCGGTGCGTGCTGTGCCTTCAAATAATCCTGGATGGATGCGACGCCCATCTGCTTCGCCTGGATTATGCTCTCAAGATGCTCGCGAGTGTTAACCAGTCCTTTGGCCCGCACCCGTCCGTCTTCGCCTATCAGCACCGCGTACGGAAGCTTGCTTACCCGATAAGTCATTCCAAGCTCGCCCGAAAGCACCATCGGAAACGAATGCAGCCGGTAGCGGTTGACGAAGTCGCGCTGCTCGCCCGCCTCGCCGTCGCTGGTGAAAACGACCCGCAGCCATCCGGCCTCGCTCTGCGCGATGGATTTCACGATCGGCAGCAGCTTGCGGCATACCGGACATGTCGGTGACACAAACATCAGCATGACGGAGAATCCGCCGGCGCTCGGGCCTCCGAGCGTAACGGGGCCTCCGTTCAGATCCGTCAACTCGAAAACCGGCGCGGCGTCGCCCACCTTCGGCCCCTTGTCGATCGTAAGCGCTCCCATCGGCGCGATTATTTCGTGCAGTACGCCGACCTGGCGAGCCAGCGCGAGCACCGTGGCCGAGAGCGCAACGACTACGATCCACAGGACGACCTGCGAAATGATCAACGCCTCATGCATCGCCGATCCTCAATGCGTCGCTAGCTGGCGCGTTGGCCAGCAGATAGTTCGCCGCCGCATAGAGCATCACCAGTGAAACGGCAGCCGGAACTATGGTTGTGTAGTCGAGAGCGTCGAGGGGACGGGCGCCGGCGGGGAGGAGCGCAGCCACGAGGAGTATCGCGAGAGCCGCGTTGCGCGCGACGAGCCATCCGCTCACCCGCTGGCGGAGCATCGCGCCGAAACATCCGCAATCGAGATCGCGCCTTCCCCGCGCAAGATTGATCGCGATCGCGAGGGTGAAGATCGCAAGCAGCGCCAGAAGCAGGGCGGCCGCCGCGAAACGGCTCGCGGGAACAAAGAGCCCCAACGCTCCGGCGATCTCGAGTACGGGCAGCATCCAGGAAACTGCGGGAGCCATCGATGCCGGGACAATCCGATAGCTCTCCACGGCGGCTTGGAATTCCGGCGGTGCGGCAAGCTTCATCGCGGCCGATCCGGCAAAAATCGCGGCGCCCGTCGCCGACGCGATCGCGGTGATCTGAGGGTCTATCGCCATGGTCGTTTCGGCAGCCGATGCTTCGCGTTGGTTCCCGCCCACATTGCTAGGGACCCGACACAAGGAAGGCGGTGCCTATATCTTTATATACGCCAAGGTATTTTCCCTCGGGCGCCGTGTAGGTTTCTATCTGGCTTTGCATCAGGGGAAGACTTTCCAGGATCGGATTGGGTCCGCGGCTGACGCGAATCGAGTAGCCGTCTGTTTTGAGAGGGAACCTTCCGATCCGCTTTTTGGCGGAGGTGTCGAAAACCCACACTTCCTTTCCGGGTTGCTTGTGGGTCCACTCGCCGCCCTGATGCATCAAAACGTAAAGCAGGTCTCCCTTTTCGCTCGCCGCGATCGAGAGCCATCCGCCGGGTCTCCAGTTTGCCTTCCTGTCCTCGTCGGAGGTCAATGCCCATTCGCTTTTGGTCTGCGCAACATCGCCCGACAGATCCATCTCGTAGATTTGGCCGTGGTAAGAATCGAAATAGATGGTGTTTCCGACAATCGCCGGCTGATCGAAAACCGGGTCCTTGCCCGGATCGAAAAATGGTTTCGATTGTTTGCGGCTGAGCGGCTTGCCTGAGTCGTCGAGTTGCACGGTGAGCAGGGAGCCGTCCGCGCACATCGAAGCGAATTTGCGCTTTCCGGCGATCAGCACCTGCACGCATCCCGGCGTTTCGATCTCGCCCACGAACTTGCGAGACTTGAGATCCACCACGCTGACCGAAGTGGCGGGCGTTAGATTTGCCACCATCAGAAACCGCCCGTCCGGTGTGATGCCGGTCGTGTTGTTCTTGGGAACGATCAAGAGCCGCTTGGGCGGGATGGAAATCTCGCCTTTGTAGGCGAGCGTGCCGGCGTCGAAAATCGACACCGCATCGCTTCGCGTTCCGTGCCAGGCGCGCGAGTAGAAAGTATCGATCATGTACATCTCGCGCCGGTCGGGTGAAAATTCGAAGTTGCTCAGGTAGCCGCCGTCGATCTGGCCCAAAAGCTTGCCCGCGTCGAGATCGACGATGTCCACCTTGCTTACGGTGGGCGCGAGAAAGACCGAATCGAGAATGAACGCCCAATGAGGTTGCGGAGCGCCGAGCTTGTAGGACGTCATCTGGTCGGGAGGAAGTTGGGCTCGGGCTCCGGAGGCCGCCATAACCCAAATTGCAAGAGCGAAGAGGGCTTTACGCTTAACCATCGCGAAGCGGAACCTCCCGGGTTAACGCTGATTAGTACGCTCCAGCCAAGACAGTCAAGGCGATGCGATCCGCGGGCCGGGTTTGCCGTTCGCGGCTCCGGAGGCGTTGCATGAGCGGCGATGTGATAATCTAATAGGGCGGCGTTCGGGAAAGTCGCCGCTTGTTCGCATCCGAGCTGCCCGCCGCTGATAGCCGGGTCCTGCGCAAGGGAAGGCCGCGAACCCCGCCAGGTCCGGAAGGAAGCAACGGTACCGGCTGTCGCCCTGTGCCGCAGGGGTGCCTGGCTATCATTCGACGGGCAGCGTCGTTAAGAGATCATTCGATGGCCGAAACGTCTTCTTCGCATCTGGTGCTCGCGCGCAAATGGCGCCCCGATCGCTTTTCCGAGCTGGTCGGCCAGGAGCATGTCACTCGGACGCTCAGCGAGGCGCTGAAACGCGGCCGAATCGCCCATGCGTTTCTGTTCACCGGAATTCGCGGCGTGGGGAAAACCACTGCGGCGCGAATTCTGGCGCGATGCCTTAATTGCGAGCGCGGTCCCACGCCGGAGCCGTGCGGGGAATGTATCGCATGCGTGGAGATTCGGGCCGGCCGCTCGCTGGATGTAAGCGAGATAGATGGCGCGACTTACCGGAAGATCGATGATGCGCGAGCGATCATCGAAAATCTGAGCTATCGGCCCGCGCGCGACCGCTTCAAGATTTACATAATCGACGAGGCTCATCAGCTTACCGACCAGGCCTTCAATGCTTTGCTCAAGACGCTTGAAGAGCCGCCCGCGCACGTCAAATTCATTCTGGCGACGACCGAACCGCAAAAGATGCCGGAGACGATTCTGTCGCGGCTGCAGCGATACGATTTTCGCCGGATTCCGTTTGCTACGATTTTCGAACGCCTGCGCGAACTCGCGTCGCGCGAAGAGACTCCCGCCGAAGAGGCGGCGCTGCGCCTGCTCGCGCGCGAGGCCGGCGGCAGCATGCGCGATGCGGAGCGGATGCTCGAGACCGCTATCGCATCCGCATCGGAGGGAAAGGTCACCGAAGCCGAGGTGGCAGCATCGCTCGGAGTCGCATCACGCACGACCGTTTTCAAGATAATCGAAGCGATCTTGAGCCATTCGGCAGCGCCCGCGCTGAGGATGGTCCGCGAGCTGGCTTCGCGGGGCGCGAATCTTGAATCGCTGGGGCGCGATCTCCTTGAAACCTTGCGCAACCTTTCGATAGCCAAGTTGCCCGCCGACGGCGGCCCCGGCCCGCTCGATGACCTCCCGGACCACGAAGCGCAGGAACTGCGGCGGCTTGCGGCGAATGCTTCGAGCCGCGACCTGATGCGGCTTTTCCGGTTGATGGCCGAAGCGCAGGAGCAGATTATCCGCTCGCCGTACCCGGACCTCTTGATCGAGATGGCGGCAATCAGGATGGCATCACTGGCGCCGGTTATGGATGCGGACGAGTTGCTGCGTGCGATCGGAACGGCAAACGCCGCTCCGCCGTCGCGCGGCCCCGCATCACCTCCGCCTTCATCGGGCGGCGCGCTCCGCAGCGCACCCGCCGAGACCTCGGCCGGCTCACGGCGCCTTCCGGTGAAGGGTGAGGTCAAGGCCGATGCGCCTTTGCGGGGATCCGTCGCGGTATCGGCGTCCGCGCCGCCCGCTTCGGCATCCACAGCGGCCCGCGACTTGCCCGCGTTCCGCGATCACATCCGGTCGCGGCGGGCCGCGCTTGCCGGATTCATGGAACAGGGCGCCGGACTGGCTATTGAGAGTGACGTGCTGACGGTTTTCCCTCGCAACGACATCTACGTCCGATATCTCGCGGACAATCGGGCAGTGGTGGCTGAACTGGCATCTGAGTTTTTTGGCCGGCCGATCAAGGTCGAACTGGCTGCGCCCGGAACGCCGGCGCCGGAGGCGGAGCCTGCCGCCAGCAAGGTTTCGTCCGGCCCTCCGACGGGAGATGGTCAGCCCCAGCCAAACATCGTCTCCGCAAGATCGGCAACTTCGTCTGCGGATGAGCGAGCGGAAATTTACTCAGATCCCGGGATGCGGCGCATCTTCGATGCTTTCGAGGCGCGGCTGGTCGAAGTGCGCGCATCGCGCACAGACAGAGAGCAGGATAGTTGAGCGCTGCGAGCAGTTCAGAAAAGGAGCACGCAATTGGCACAACTCGATTTTGGCGCGCTGATGAAGCAGGCTCAGGCTCTTCAGGAAAAGCTCAAGGAAGCGCAGGAACACGCCGCCGCACAGGTCGTCGACGCCGAAGCGGGGGGCGGGATGGTCCGCGTGAGCGTGGACGGCTCGATGCAAGTGCGCAAGGTCGAAATCGATTCCGCCCTGCTTGCCTCGAACGATAAGGCGATGATCGAAGATCTAATCGTAGTCGCGATCAATCTGGGGCTTAAGCGCGCGCAGGAGATGGTGGCGCAGGAGATGGGAAGGATCGGGCCTTTGGGCGGAATCAAATTGCCCGGATTTGGCGGCGGCTGACGCGCAGGCAGCGATGGCTGAGAATCTGAAGCGCCAGGACGGCCTGCCTCCAGCGATGACGCGGCTGGTCAAGGAACTTTCGCGCCTGCCGGGAATCGGCGAAAAAACCGCGTCGCGGCTGGCGTTCAACCTGCTCAACCGCCCCCGCGACCAGGTTATCGCTCTGGCTGAAGCCCTGCTCGAAATGAAGGAAAGGGTAGGGCTTTGCTCGGAATGTTTCGGACTGTCCGACAATCCGCGATGCCAGGTATGCGAAGACTCGGCGCGAGACCGCGAGGTGATTTGCGTAGTGGAAGGTCCGGCGGATTTGATGGCGATGGAGCGGGCGCGCAGCTTCAACGGCGTCTATCATGTGCTCCATGGCGCGCTCTCGCCGCTCGACGGTATTGGCCCGCAGGATGTGAAAATAAATGAGTTGATCGCGCGCGTGGGCCCGCCCGCGCAGGTGCGCGAGGTTATCATCGCCACCAATGCCACCGTGGAAGGGGAGGCAACCGCTCTCTACATCGCAAAGGCGCTGAAGCCGCTTGGCGTGAAGGCCACTCGGCTCGCACGCGGATTGCCCGCCGGCGGCGATCTGGAATACAGCGATTCAGCGACTCTGCAGAGCGCTCTCTCCGGCCGCCGCGAATTGTGACCCGGACCCTGCCGGCAGCGCACCGCGAACCGGGGATGCGGCTCATCCCCATCCTGCTAGGCGCCGCTGCGCTGACCCTGTGCGCTTCATGCAAGACAAAGCCGCCGGATGCGGTCGAACGCGGGCGGATGGTGTACATGACCAACTGCATCGTATGCCACAACGCCAATCCGAATTTGCCCGGGCCGCAGGGACCGGCGGTGGCAGGGTCGTCGCGGGCCTTGCTCGAAGCGCGTGTGCTGCATCTGTCTTATCCGCCGGGCTACAAGCCGCAGCGAACGACGCACGCGATGCGTGCGTTTCCGCGGCTCAAAAACCAAATCGGCGATCTGGCGGCTTTCCTGGCCGCCGCCAGGCAGCAGCGCGACAAAAACAAATAGCCCGCCCGATCGTTCAAAGCATAAGCGAATCTGCGGAACATTTCCGGGGCGTTAAATCGGGATGGGCGAGGGCCGCGGCGCGTCCGCAAGGCGTCGAGTGATCTGGCTGCGGCCGCCCCGGTCGCTTGAAGTAGCGGAGCTAATTTGCTTGGTTGCACGCGTGATTTCGTCCTTTGGCGGTGCCATGCGGCGGCCTGCCTACCCGCCTGTTTCCCGGATTGGCGGCGGGCCGCGGGTGCGCAGCCGAGGGCGGCTTTTCTTGCGCGTGCGCGAAAGCGGCGCATACAATCGGCTAGATTTTGAGAAGCTTAATTTTAACCTCAGCCAACGACGACGTCGTTGCCTAGCCCCGCACTCGCCTGAGCCCGCATGCTCCGGCTAGCGCGGAGAAAGGAAGACTCTTATGGCTTTCGAACTGCCGCAACTTCCCTATGCGATGGATGCGCTCAAACCGCACATCTCGGCCGAGACGCTCGAGTATCACCACGGAAAGCATCATGCGGCCTACGTCAACAACCTGAATAACCTCATCAAGGGGACGCCCAACGAGAACAAGTCGCTCGAAGACATCATCAAGAGCGCGCCGGCCGGAGGGCTCTTCAACAACGCCGCCCAGCATTTCAATCACAGCTTTTACTGGAAGAGTCTGGCGCCGAAGGCGGGCGGCGCACCGAAGGGACCCGTTGCCGATGCAATCACAAAGGCGTTTGGCAGCTTCGACGAATTCAAGAAGAAATTCAGCGAAGCGGCGACGACGCACTTCGGCAGCGGATGGGCCTGGCTGGTGCGCAAGAGCGACGGCTCGCTCGCGATAGAAGCCACGCATGACGCCGGCACTCCGCTGACCGCCGGCAGCAAGCCGATTATCACCTGCGACGTCTGGGAACACGCGTATTACATCGACTATCGCAACGCGCGCCCGAAGTACGTCGAGGCATTCTGGAACCTGGTGAACTGGGAATTCGCCAACCAGAACCTGGGCTGAGCCGCAAACCGTCTTTGGCTTTTCCTCCGGGCGCTGCGGCATTAGGATCGCCGCATGGAAAAGCTCGAAGACAAGGTCGCGATTATCACCGGCGGCACGGGCGCGCTCGGCCGTGCCGCAGTCGAAACATTCCTTGCGGCAGGGGCGAAGGTCGCGGTGCCGTGGATCGTCGAGGCTGAAGTCCCGATGCTCCATGAGCGCCTGGGCAGCCGCTTTCCGTCCGATCAATTGATGCTGGCGCGCGCCAATATCGGCATCGAGGCCGAGGCCGGCCGATTCGTCGAAGGCGTGGTGAAACGGTTCGGGCGTGTCGATATTCTTGCCAACCTGGTCGGCGGTTTCTGGGGCGGAAAGCCGATCAGCGAGACCACGGTCGAGGAATGGCAGGCGATGTTCGATCTGAATCTCAAGCCGACCTTCCTGATGTGCCGCGCGGTCGCCCCGATAATGCAGAAGAACAAGTACGGCAGAATCGTTTCCGTCACTTCGCGCAGCGGCCTGACCGGCGCCGGAGACTTTGCCGCTTACGCCGTGGCAAAGGGCGCGATCGCCACCTTCACTTCCTCATTGGCGGAGGAATTGCTGCCCGACAACGTCCTGGTCAACGCGATTGCGCCGAGCACGATCGACACCGAAGCAAATCGCAAGGCGATGCCGAAGGCGAAGCACGAAAACTGGGTCAAACCCGAAGATATCGCAGAGACGCTCGCCTACTTGTGCTCCGAAGATTGCCGGGTGACTTCCGGAGCGGTAATCCCGGTCTATGGCCGCGCATAAAGGAGCGACTCGCGGCGCGGACGCGTATTGATTGGCGCTAACGCGCGGAGGCTGCGGCTTCCGATCGCGCCGGGCTCGATGCGGGCTGGACGAGGCGCAACGCGATGACCTTGTACACCTCGGCACTCACCGCCATCCCCACGTGGCTCGACATTACCTCCACGTTCTCGACCATCGGCGAGCCGCTTCTGTCGATGCAGCTTTGCCAGTCGACGACGCCGTCGGTGCGCGAGTAGATGACGGTAGTGGGAACGTTATCCGGAACGCGATTCGAGATCGAAAGTCCGCACGAACACGATTCGCTCAGGCATCCTTCAGCCTTTCCGCGCATCATCGCAACCGACCGCGCGACCGCCTGAACGAGGAGATTCGCCGCGCCGCGCACCGGACCGAGCGGAGAGCCCATCGTGATTACTCGTTCTATCCGGTCGGGATGCCGATGGCCCAGTTCGCGGGCGTAGATGCCACCGAGGCTGTGTCCGATGATGACCGCTGGCGCGCCGCGGCGATCGGTTACTTGCCGGATTCGGTTTTCCAGGCCCGCGATCACCTCGCGAGGGCATTCGGAATTTGACCAGATGCCTGACATGACCGGGCGATGCCCAATCGTCCGAAAGAACGTCGCCATCGGGGCAAGCGTGATGTCCCCAGCCATAAATCCTGGAATAAACATCAGCAGCTTGCCCTTGCCCGGCTCGGCGTGCGGCCATGGATAGGTAAACGCGTGCATCCAGAGGATCGTCGCTTCCAGCGGCGCGCGCAATTCGCCGAACGAATCGAGGAGGGTCGGACGCCCTCGACGTTTCCATGAGGAGGGCGTCGAAGGATGGGAGGGAGCATTCACGGGTCTGGTCTAGATGCTGAAATTGATCGCGGTCTTGCGCTTATCAGCAAGCGACTGCAGCGTCGCCCGTCCTAGAATCAGACTGACTGATTGCCTCACCTCGCGCCATACCTCGCGCATCGGGCAAGGATCGCCCTTGGGGCATTGAAGACTGCCTTTTTCTTCCAGGCAATCAACCGGGCAATAGTCGCCTTCAACCACTTCCAGGACGTCTGCCATCGTGATTCTGGAAGGGTTTCGGGCGAGGAGGTAGCCGCCGTTGGGGCCCTTTTGACTGGCAACCAGACCGCCTCGCTTTAGCTCGATGAGCAATCTCCGTAGATAATTCTCCGGGATTCCCTGCGAGGCGGCGATTTCCTCTACCCGGGTCGGCTCCGAGCCCGGATAGCGATCGGCAAGCATCAGCAGCGCCTTGAGCGAGTAGTCTACACCGACACCGAATTTCATCGTCTCTGCGGAGATTTTTTAGCATGATCGGCGAATATATGGAATATGCGACTTAATAAGTGATCTAATTAGTTGACTAAGCAAGTCATCGAAGTTACTTTTTCTTTTCCGAAGTTACTCAAGTGCCGAAGCGTGAACCTCCATCGTGGGATCTCGTTCTCAAGCGCAACTCGGTTGAGCGCCTGAAACACGAGCTTTTTCCGACCGAACTGGCCGGTCAGTGGCAGCGCCTCGTCGATACGCCGTACGAAAAGCTTCCCGAGGAAGACATCGTACGCCTCCAATGGTTCGGGATGTACCACGACAAGCCCAAGGTCGGCACCTTCATGATGCGGGTGAAGATTCCGAGCGGCATTCTATCGCCGGCGGGTCTGCGAACCATCGGAGAGATTTCCGAGAAGTGCGGCCGCAACCAGGGCGAACTGACCACGCGCCAGAACATCCAGCTTCATTACATCACGCTGGACAAGTTCCCTGACATCCTCGAGCAGCTCAAGTCGGTCGGGCTGACGACGATGGGAGGGTGCGGCGATGTGGTGCGAAACATCACCGGATGCCCGGTCGCGGGAGTCGATCATGATGAATTGTTCGACGTAACCGGACTGGTGCGTGAAGCGGCGGATTTCTTCTATGGAAACCGCGAGTATTCCGATCTGCCGCGCAAGCACAAAATCACGATTTCGTCGTGCCGGTTCCACTGCAACGCTCCCGAAATCAACTGCATCGCGCTGGTGGCGATGGTGAAGGATGGCCGCGAGGGATTCGCGGTTCGGGTGGGCGGCGGACAATCATCCACCCCGCGCCTGTCGCGCCATCTCGGGGTATTCATCTCGCGGGATCAGGCGATTCCTGTGCTGCGCGCGATTCTCGATGTTTGGCGTTCAACCACCGAGTACCGCCTCTCGCGCGTCAAGGCGCGGCTCAAGTTCATGATCGACGACTACGGGCCGGAAGAATTTCGCAGGCTGGTCGAGGCGCGGCTCGGGTTCGATCTCGAGCGACTCGAGGAGATGCCGGTTGCAGAAGAAGAAAGCGACCACATGGGCATCCACGAGCAGAAACAGCCCGGACTCTTCTACGTAGGGGTTCCGGTTTATCTCGGTCTGATGAGCGGCACTCAGATGCGCGAACTTGCGGCGCTCGCCGAAGAATTGGGCGGCGACATTCGCCTGACTCGCCGCCAGAACTTCATCCTCGCCGGCATCCCATCGGAAAAACTGGATGCGACGATCGCGCGAGTCGGAGAAATCGGGTTCCCGCTGAATGCAAACGGTCTGTACGCCTCGTCGATCGGGTGCATCGGCGACCCGCATTGCAACTACGCGGTGACGCCGACCAAGGAAAAGCTCGCAGTCATCATCGATCGCCTGGTGAAGGACTTTGGCGATGAGGTCGCGGGGCTGAAGCTCAATCTCGACGGATGTCCTCACGCGTGCGCGCAGCACTGGACCGGCGATATCGGGTTGCAGGGCACTACCGGCCGTGGAGCGAGCGGCGAACCGCTCGAAGCGTTCGATATCATCCTGCGCGGCGGGCTGGGCCGCGATGCCGCTATCGGCAAGCCGCTTTTGCGCCGCGTCGCGTCCGAACGGGTGGAAGATTACGTTTCGCGGCTGTTCCGAGGATATCTCGCCCGGCGCGAGAGCGGAGAATCGTTCACGCGCTTCTGCATGCGGATGCCGGACCAGGAATTGATCGCGATCGCGGAAGGAACCATGTCAGTCGGCTCGGAAGCCGCTGCTTAAATTTCGAAAGCGTACACAGCCGTGGAACAGGTATCGGAATTCCCCAAGCCAAGCATCATGATGGATGAGCTGGAAGCCGGCGAAGCGGCAATCGAGCTTGATGACAAAGAGCCCCAGGACGTCCTGGCGTGGGCGATCGAGCGCTTCGGCCGCGAGCTCGCAATTTGTTCCAGCTTCCAGGCCGAAGGCTGTGTGCTCATCGACATGGCCCATCGGATCGATCCCAACGTCCGCGTGTTTACAATCGACACGGGGCGGACCCCGCAGGAAACCTACGACCTCATCGATACCATCCGCACCCGCTACGGCATTCGCGTCGAAACGTTCATGCCCGATACGGAAGTCGTGCAGAAGATGGTCACGCGTCACGGCAACAATCTTTTCTATCAGGATGTGAACCTGCGGCTGCTGTGCTGCCAGTTGCGCAAGGTGCTGCCGCTCCGTCGCGCGCTCATGAATTACAGCGCATGGGTAACGGGGCTTCGGCGCGATCAGTGGGCGACGCGTTCCAATATCCGGAAGATCGAAATTGACCACGACCACGGCGGAATCGTGAAGTTCGCGCCTCTGGCGGATTGGACCGAAGACGAGGTCTGGGATTACATCCGCGCCAACGACGTTCCCTATAACGCCCTCTACGACAAGGGCTACAAGTCGATTGGATGCGCTCCGTGCACGCGCGCCGTTGGCGAAGGCCAGGACCCCCGCTCCGGCCGGTGGTGGTGGGAAACCGGTGCGCCGAAGGAATGCGGGATGCACTGCGCGATCGAAACCGGCGGCTTCGAGCATGAACTTGCCGCCTTGCTCGGCGGCCACGGCGCGAACGGCAACGGCAAACACTAATCCCGGCCATCTCCGGGCGGGAGTTGGCTATCGGGTCTCAAGGCAGCCAGCCAGATGACGGCAGACGATTCCCAGCCCCTCAAGCTCGATGCGCTTCAGCGCGATCTCCTGATCCCGCAAATCCAGGCTTTTGTTGATGCCACCTCGGATGCGGCTGCGCGTGAAGGCTACCAGGCGCTCAAGTCCGACGTGGAGGCGATGGCTGTCGCTCCCGAGAATCAGCAGCGTCTTGGTGTCATCCTCGAAGTAGCCCTGCAGAGTGGGCGAATCCGCCGGCTCTTCGGTCCCGGCGCGGAACTCTCGCTCAATGCCCTTTTCCAGAAGACTCCGCGAGGCCGCGAGATAGCGCAGTCGTTGCAGGAGTTGAATACCGCCCTTGCCAGACTCAAGGGCGGCACGGTCGAGGAGATGACCGCGGCGCTCCGCGCGCCGGGATCGTGGGGACTTACGGTCAAGACGAGCGGGTT
The DNA here is from genome assembly GCA_021323675.1 of Pseudomonadota bacterium. GTDB lineage: Bacteria > Desulfobacterota > Binatia > Binatales > Binataceae > JAFAHS01. The sequence continues at coordinate 149,551 of JAJPKP010000070.1, forward strand.
CCACCTGGTCATTCGCTTCGGGCATGACGGAGTACGCGTCGAGTCGCTCGAAGTAGCACTGGCCTGATTCCTTCCGGGCGCTTTTCAGCCGCCTCGCCGTTCCGTTGGGGCATGAAAGTCTGATCGAACCGCCTCACGCAGCGTGATAAGGTGCTTTCTTGTGCGGTTCAGCTCAATGCCGCCAATCTTCGGCCTTCTGTGATGCTCAAAAAGACGGGTTCAAGTGGTTCGCGATGGGCCGCATTCGCGGCTGCGGTGATTGTAGTTGCCGCGCTTGCTACGGGAGGCCAGGTCGATGCCGCAACTGCGTCTCCTGCCGCATCCGCCGCTCCGCAAAGCATGGCGACGGCAAGCCCATCCGCCGCCGCGAGCGCATTGTCCTCGGGCGCCGCATTCATTGATGACTCGACCATCACCTCTTATTTGAGCGACGTGATTTCCTGGTATCGGCATCTGGGCGCCGAAAGCCAGCTTGTCGATCATCCCGAGGAGGTAATCTTCTACGCCACCGACCAGCAAATCGCCAACGAGGTGTTGAATTTGGCGTTCGAGGCGGCTCGCCGCCAGGTGGCGCTTAACGCGAAGATAAATCCGTCGGCTGCAGAGCAGGAAGCGAATCGCACGCCGCTGCTTCGCGACATGGAGGCGAGGGCGGCGGAGGCGGAGGCGGGGCTCGGGCGTTCGCAGAACCGCCTCAAGGAGTTGCAGGCGAAGCTTAACGCGGCGCCACGGAGCCAACGCGCGTCAATCTCGGCGCAAATCGCCGCGGCTCAAGGCGAAGCGGAATTGGCGCAGGGACGCCTGGATGCGATTAAATCGCTGCTCCAGTACGCGAATGGACTCGCGGCGGCGGACCACAAGTCCACCGGGGTTCTCGCGCAGATCGATCAGCTCCAGCAGACGATTTCCGACAGTGAAAAGACCGTGAAGCCGGCCACCCTGGCGGAAAACGCGGCCAAAAGACCGTTGCAGGAGTCTCGCGGCATCATCGGACTTGCCTCCGCGTATTTTTCATTGAGCGGAGACTCGCGCACGTTGCACGACTCGAGCCAGCAGATCGACGATCTCACCGGCAAGATTAAGAGATTCAAGGCTCCTGCGCTTGCCCTGCTTAAGGCCATCAATGAGCGCGGCGCAAAGCTGGCAAGCGAGACCGCAACCGGCGACACGACCGCAATCAAGGACCGCGCCCGCGAATATCAGCAGCTAATCGAATTGCACGAACTCGCATCCGGTGTGGTGGCTCCGCTGAGCAAACAGGAAGTCCAGCTTTCGCTATATCGCGAAAGCCTCGCCCGCTGGCAGGCCTCGATAGATCGATATTCCTCGCGCGTGCTGAGGAGCCTTGGCGTTCGCTTGATGACGCTGTTCGGGCTGCTGGCGCTGGTGATCGCCGGAAACTACGTGTGGCGGAAGCTCAGCGATCGGTACATCAGCGATCAGCATCGCCGCCGCCAGCTTCAGCAATTCAGTCAGCCGATACTCTGGGCGCTGATTGCGTTTGTCGTAATCATCAACTTTGCGACAGAACTCGGTTCAATCGCCACGATCATAGGCTTCGGCGCGGCGGGCGTCGCGCTGGCGCTGCAGAACGTGATCCTCTCTGTGGCGGGTTACTTCTTCCTGATCGGCAAGTTCGGAATTCACGCGGGCGATCGCGTTCAGATCGGCAGCACCATCGGCGACGTTATCAGCATCGGCCTGGTCAAACTCACCCTGATGGAACTGAACCCGCAGGACCGCCAGCCGACCGGACGAGTGGTCGTCTATTCCAATGCGGTGGTATTTCAGCCCAACGGCAATTTCTTCAAGCAGGCTCCCGGGATGGGCTTTATCTGGAATGAGGTCCGCCTGACCCTGGCGCCCGATTGCGACTACCGCTTGGCCGAAAAGCGGGTTATCGACGCGGTTGATGAGGTGTTCGCCCGTTACCGAGATCGCGTGCAGCGCGATTTTCGCTACCTGGAGGCTGACCTGCACGTGCTTCTCGAAACCCCGCGCCCCCAGTCGCGCCTCCAACTCACTTCGTCAGGGCTCGACATGATTATCCGCTATCCGGCCGATGTGCGCGCGGCAACCCAGATCGCCGACGAGGTCTCAAGGAGGGTGCTCGATGCGATCAGGCGGGAACCCGCGCTCAAGCTGGTCGCCCCCGCGCCGGCCAACATCCAGCCAATCGAACCTCCGGTCGAGGAAGATGGAACGGCGGCCGACGATAAACCGGCGATCGCGCCCAACGGCGGCAAGCGCGTTCCCGGCAAATCCTGATCGGCCGCGAAGCGATGCAGTTTCAGTGCGCGGCGGACTGTCCCGCGATGTTGTCGACGATGTCAGCGAGTTCGGGAATCCGATAGCGCTCGCCCGTGTAAGCTTTGTAAATCAGGAGCAGCCAGAAGATCGCGAGGGCGAGGTTCACCAGAACCTGGATACCGCTCAGGAGGCCTTTCAGCGGGCCCGGCAGGATCGCGATAAACACTCCGAAGACGATTTCGATCGCGAACCAGGCGACGGAGAAACCGATGGACTGGCGAGCGTGAAAGCGGACGAATTCGTCCTGATTGTAGGGCTCGAGGTAAAGGAAGATTATCCCGGTCACGAAAAAGCCGATGTAGGCAAGCGCGGCGATCGGCTTGGTTTGTTTGCCTGCTTCCCCATTCATCGCATAGTCCTCCTTCTCACGGCGAAACAATCCTTGTCGCGCGCTTATCTGTAGTCAAATCCCGCCATCGGGCGCAATCCGCCCGATGCAGTCCACCGATTGCTATAAGGGACGACCGCGGCTACCGGCCGTTCCGTTTCTGTTTTCCGTCGTCTTCGATGCGGCTCAGGGTGGCGGTCGTCTTGCGCTCCGTCGCCAGAACCTCCAGTTGGGCGCGGACGCAGGCAATGAGTTGGCGGCGAGAGAACGGCTTGCCGAGGAAGTCGGCAACCCCCAGGCGCATCCCTTCCGCGCGCGCCTCGATGTCGTCACGCGCGGTAATCAGAATGACCGGGATCGCCGCAGTCGCGGGATTTTCCTTTAGCGTGCGGCAGAGCTCAAATCCGTCCATATCCGGCATCATCAGGTCCAGCAGGATCACATCGATCGCGCCGTCGCGCACAAGGCGAAGACATTCGGAGCCCGAATTGGCGGCGACCGGAACGAAACCTTCGCGTTCCAGATGCCGGACCAGGATCAAAGAAGTGTCGGGGTCGTCGTCGACGACCATTATTCGCGCCGACCGGTTCGGATCCACGTGCCTTCCGCCCGTCGTCATGGTTCCTCTTTGTCGTCCGTGCCTCCGGGTGCGATGACACCGCATCGCCGAAGCTTGTCGTCAAAGGTGGTTCGCTTCAGGCCCAGCAGTTTGGCGGCCGCCTGCTTGTTGCCCCCCGTCTGCTTGAGCGCTTGATTGATATATCGTCCTTCAATTTCGCGCACGATCATGCGGAGATTGATTCCGGCCGCGGGCAGGTTGGCGGGAATCTCGATCACCGGAGGCCGCGGTCCGGAAATGAGGATCGGAGGAAGGACGGGGGTATCGATGACGGAGTCGTCGCAGAGAATCGCGAGCCGCTCCACCATGTTTTCCAGCTCGCGAACGTTTCCCGGCCAGTCGTAGGACCAAAGATGCACCATCGCTTCGCGGCTGACGGTGATCTGCCGGCCTCCGCCGCGGGCCGCAATCAGTCCCAGGAAGTGATCGACCAGTATCGGGATGTCGGATCGTCGCTCCCGCAGCGGCGGCACGACGATTGGCACCACCTGCAAACGGTAAAACAGGTCCTCGCGAAAGGTGCCCTTGCGCACCGAGCTCGCCAGGTCATGGTTGCTCGCGGCGATGACGCGGACGTCGACTTTCACCGCTCGGTCGGAGCCGACCGAACGTACCTCGCCGTCCTCCAACACCCGCAGCAGCTTCGCCTGCAGGTCCATCGGCATCTCCCCGATCTCATCGAGGAAGATGGTCCCGCCCGACGCGGCGTTGAAAAGCCCCTGGCGCGATCCTGAAGCTCCGGTGAACGCTCCTCGTTCGTGCCCGAACATTTCGGACTCGAGCAGGTCGCGCGGGATCGCCGCGCAGTTGACGGGAACGAAAGGGCGTGCTCGGCGAGGCGATAGCGAGTGGATTGCGCGGGCGACCACCTCTTTGCCTACGCCGCTCTCTCCAGTGATCAGAACGGTAACGTCGCCGAGCGCGACTTTCGCGATGAGCGCGCGCAGCTTTACGATAGCGGGATGCTGTCCGATCAGGACTCGTTCGATCGCGCCGGACCCGCCTGGGGCATCCGGTTGTTCTTCCGGTTGCGCGGTTTTTTCAGGCACTCGCAGACCCTTGCCCCCCGAAACTGATATGCTCACGCAAGAATCTTCTCACGCGATCCCTTCGGCTAACAAGCCGCTCACGGCTAAGGTGTGGTCTCCTTGCGAAAGATCGCGGCCTGCCCGGGTCCTTCGGCGACCGAGATTTCAATTGCGCTCACGTGATCGGCCGCGCCGCGGGCTTTCAATGCCGAATAAAGTTCGTCCCACAAATAGCGCGCGAGTTCCTCAGCCGAGCTGTGAACGATGGGAGCCAGAAAAACGTCAGCGGCTGGAAACAGGAATTCATCGTTCTCGTAGATGACCCGGACCTTTCCGGGCGGCAGCCGCTCAATTTGAAGACAATCGCTGCGCTCCGGAATAATAGTTCGTTCATCGATTCGATCGACGATCTCTCTGGTCAGCTTCTTGATCAATCCGAAATCGACCACATATCCGGTCCCTGTCAGATCGCCTTCGACGCGCACTCCTACCTGGTAATTGTGGCCGTGAAGCGGCTCGCGGAAGCCGCGATAAGCGATGAAGTGAGCGGCTGAGAACTTGAGATTCTCCTTGGCGACATGGATGGAAAATTGGGAAGGCACGTCAGCAATCCTTACTCTACGCGCGCCAGTCTGAGAAGCGGGTCGAGAGAGCGGTCGCGACCGCGCGCTCCGAACCGTTCGCGATAGCGGTCGGCGGCAAGGGAAGTGGCGCCCACGAAATGCTCCGCCTCCTCATGCATCACTTCAGCGACGCGTTGCGCAAGCTCGGACGCCCACGGCGCGGCGGGATCGAAGCCGGCCATCAGATCCGCCATCGGCAATCCGTGTACTCCGCCCAGAAGGCATTCCGCGAAATAGCCTATCTGCCCGGCGCGATCGAGGTCGAGCGAGGTGACCTCCAGGGCGGACGCGAAGCTGTGCAAACGGTCGATTCCATGCCGGCGCCTTGCCGAGATGACGTCAGGGTCTCCACTGCCTTCGTAACCCGACCCAATCGCGATTATCGCCACTCGTCCGTCCTCGAGCGGCATCGGATGAAAAACATAGCCGGGCGAAGTATAACCGAGCAGGCGCCGGAGCGTCCTGCGATACGCAAGCAGGTTGAAATCGGCTTCACGCGCGAAACCGAGCAAGTATTCTCCCAGCGGCAACCCGGCGCGGTCGGCCAGATCGACCAGCCGGACGAAGACGTCGGGGTCGTATTCCTCGCGGCGTGCAATCAGCGGCGCCGCGGACCGATCGAATGTCAGCAAGAGCGCACCGAGCCCGGCGCCATCATGTGCGACGAATCCCGCGCGTGCGGTCATCGGAAGCCGAGCATCGCGAGGTTCGATATCCATGGCAAGGTAGTTGCCGTGGCTCGACGGCTTGGCCAGTCCCCGGCGGGCGTTGAGAATGAGAGCGGGCTCGGCGTCCAGAGCGACGAGCTTGCTTCGGCCGCCCCGCCGAGCAGCCAACAGTCCGTAGCCGCTGAGCAGCGATCCGTAGCCGATTACCAGAAGGGTCTGATTTGGTTTCGTCACGAAGCTTGCAATTAATTTTCGCAGCGCCGGCCAGCGCGGGCAAGGTGGCTGCCACTGTCGCGCTTTGCGTTCCCTGCCGATCGCTTCAGATCCAGAGGATCACGCCTGACGCCTCCGATCCGGTCGCTTTCCGGATTCCCTCGACGTAAAGGCGCAGTTGAGCTCGATACTGGTCTAGACGGGACGCGAGATCGCGATCGGTTTTGAAGTCAACAATCGTCCAGCGCGATCCGCCGGGCGTGGCGCTCTCGAATGCGAGATCGGCAATTCCCTCGACCAGCGTGCTATCGCCGAGTCTGAACAGAATCGGATATTCGCGATGAACCCGCGAGGACGCGGCGGCGGCGCGCATGATTTTCGAGGCGAGGGCGCGTTCCACGGCGATCGCGGCCGCCTGCGCTTCGGCTTCATCCGCCCCCGTCAGTCGGGCGACGTGGTCCGCGATGCGGCGAATCTGTTCGTCGGTCGCATCAAAGGGCACGCGCAGAATCGTCTCGTGCACCAGTTGCCCGAAAGCGGCACTGCCTGGACGGCCGGGTTCATGCTGCGTCTGCTCCAGCCCGATTTCGGCGTCGGCCAGGCCTTCGATCGCCCGGCCGGCATGCGCGAGCGCCGTTGCCGTGTTGGTTACTATACTCGGCCGGGAGCCGGCGCCAAGAGTGGCGCCGCGCGTTTGGGCCCATTTTTCGTGCAGGTCTTTGCCGCGGGTTGAAGCCGCGCCACTCTCGTCAGCTTCAAGCAACTTGCTCTGCCGCAGACCCATCGCTTCCTTCACATCGAGGACAAGCCGCGAGGGATCCCACCATGCGACCAGATGCTGGCCCTGCGCGGGGCGGTGAAGTCCCGGCGCGACTGATTTGGTTCGGCCGGGCGCACGCGAGGGGCGGACGAGCACGCTGTCTTCGCCAAACTCCGGGCATCCGGGTGGCTGTTTGCTCAGCGGGGATCGCCCGGCGTTGGCCACTGGATACAAAACGGGATTGAGACGGCTTACCCATCCTTCGCGCTGCTCGTCGCCGACTACGGGCACCACCAGGAGGTCGCGGGCACGCGTCGTCGCGACATAGAGGAGGCGGATTGCTTCCTCTTCATCGCGCCGCCGCTCGGATTCGGCCTGATCGAGCAGCTCGCGCGGCGAGCATCCCGCCAGCCGAAGCGCGCACAGGTCACGCTCCGGATCGACGTAGCGGCCGGGTTCGCCGACCGTTTCCTTGCAGGTCATGTCGGCCAGGATAACCACGGGGAATTCGAGTCCCTTGGCGCGATGCACCGTCATGATGCGAACGCCTTCGGTGCCTTCTTCGGCGAGCGGCGTTTCGCTCGCCTCGTCGCGCTCCGCCCGTTCTTCGAGTTCATCGACGAACCCTCGGAAGGATGTCGCGGTGCTCCGCGTTTCATAGCGGCGCGCCTGGTCCATCAGGCGCATGAGGTTGGCAAGCGCCTGATCGCCGGTCGGCCAGATCGCAATTCCCGCATACGCGCGAGTCTGCGCGAGAGCATCGGCGATGGTTTCAGCGATGGGGCGGCGGTTTCGCCGGCGGTGAAGGTCGCGCAGAATCTCCCGGGCGCGTACGACGGGCGCAAGGCGCTCGGGAAGGTTGTCGGGCAGCGGGCGGAAGAGATTCAGGCTTTTGCACGCCTCGTGGAACTCAAGCAGCAGGTCGTCCGGCAGTGCAAAGATCGGTCCCCGCAGAGTGGCGAATACCACAAGGTCGTCATCCGGACGCTCGACCGCGGCGAGCAGATTGCGGACGGCCTCGACTTCCTCGCGCTCGTTGAACGAACCACCCTTCACCAGCACATGTGGCAGATGGCGCGCTTCGAGCGCGCGCAGGTAGGGGCGAGTCACGTCGCGTCCGTGCGAATTAAGCCGGCGAAACAGTATGCAGATATGGCGGGGACGGATCGGAACGCGGCGATGCGGCGCTTCGCGTTCGGTCACCGTCCATCCGCTCTCGTTCACCAGCCAGCGCGCATACGCCGCGATCGCATCGGGAAGCGATTCTTCGATTCTCCACTCCGTCACCCTGCCGAAGTCGCCGTAGGGCGCGGGCACCGGCAACGCGACCAGCGCGGGCTGCGTTTCGCAATCCTCGCGCGCGGGCAGAAGGGGCGCATAGGCAGGATGCGTCGGGCCGTCGGTGCTCATCAGCGGCGCGAAGGCGGCGTTGATCGCCTGCTGCAAAGCGGGCGTCCCTCGGAAGCTCACGGTCAGGTAGTCGAGCCATGCGCCGGCCTCTACCAGGCGGCGCTTCACGTCCTGATACAGGGCGACATCGGCGCGCCGAAAGCGATAGATCGATTGCTTGGGATCGCCGACGATTAAGAGCTTGCCCGGCATCGGCCTCGCTTTTCGCCAGTCGTGTTCCCCCGGATCGTCGGCCGCAAGCAGCATGATGATTTCGGCCTGAAGCGGGTCGGTGTCCTGGAACTCATCGACAAAGATATGCGTATAACGGCGTTGCAGCTCCGCCCGCACCGTCGCGTGATCCCGCACGAGGTTGCGCGCGATGAGCAGCAGATCGAGAAAATCCAGCGCTCCGGCCCGCCGCTTGATGCCCTCGTAAATGTCGATGACGGGCCACAGCTCGCGGCGCAGCTCGGGAGCGAGGTTGGCTCCGGCGCATTCGCGAAACCGCTCAAGGCGCACGCGCAGCGCCTCCCGGCGCGCGAAGATCTCCTCGCGATCGACACCGCCGATAGCGTCGCCGAACCCTTTCCAGGACCATCGCCGGCCGCTCGGCAGCCTGAGCAGCACCGCTTCAAGCGCGTCGTAGTCCCGCCCTCGAACCGGCTCCAGGCGAACCGCCTCCGACACGGGCCGCGAAATTTCGATCAGGCTTTTGCCGAGCCAGTCATCCGGCGCGGCTTCGCGCGCAAGCGCTCCGAGAGACAGCACCTCCGCGATCAGCGCGTCGATCTCGCGATCGCGATCGAATGGTTGGGGATTCCACGGCGTCGTGAAGTCGCGCCATTCCAGGAGCTGGCGCGCGGCGTTGCGGAGGATGGTTCGCGGACCCTCGCGATCGGCCGCATCGCGGCGCCGAAGCAGCCGGCGGACCGCCTCGCCCGGTCGGGCGAGAGCGCTTTCGAACCATTGATCGAAGGCGGCACCGAACATCGCGTCGGATGAATCTTCCGCGGCAACTTCGAACATCGGATCGACGCGCGCCTCGACCGGGCGCTCGCGCAGGAGATCGGAACAGAACGAATGAATCGTGCCGATGCGCGCCTCTTCGAGCTGCGGCAGCGCGCGGTTGAGGCGCGCGCGCGAAGCTTCGTCGAGAGACAAATCCTTGCGCGCGTGTTCGATCTCCTCGCGCAGGCGAAGTTTGAGTTCTCCGGCGGCCTTTTCGGTGAAGGTCACCGCGACGATGCGCCCAAGCTCGGCGCGGCCCGAGGCGACCGTCGCGACGATGCGGCTTACCAGGGCGCTGGTCTTGCCGGTGCCCGCGGCGGCTTCGATGATCATGGTCGAATCGAGATCGGACCGAATTCGATCGCGAACTTCCTGATCGGCGGGTTGGTGGGCCGCTACGTTCATCGCATCGCGCGCAGCTTGCGCAAGTCCTTAAGCCGCCCCTCGGGCTTGATCGAGGCTCGCCTTTCTTCGTACGGACCGCATACGCGGCGATAGTCGCACCACTGGCACTCGCCCGCCTCGGGGGCGGCCGGAAAAAAGCCCGATGTGAGGGCGGCCGAAAGAATCGACGCGAAATCACGCAGCGAGGCCCGTGATTCTTCGTCGATCGTTACAATTCGGTCCTCGTATCCGCCCGCCGCGGTGCAGTAGTAAAGCCGGCCGGCCTCGACCGGTGCGCCCAACATCTGTTCCGCGGCGAGCGCATAGATGACGGGCTGGAGAATCTTGCCGCCGCCGATTACGAAGCTCTTGTCGGCGCGCACCTTGCCAGTTTTATGGTCTGTCACGCGCAGCGCATGGCCCGGCGCGCTCTCCACCAGATCGATTGAGCCGCGAACCTTGAGCCCATCGAGCGCAATCGGCTGCGCCGAGCTTGCCGGGTCCGCCTGATCGCGATCCGGCAGGCCGAAAGCCAACTCGAAACGTTCGGGTTTCCATCGCGCGGGATCTTCGGCGGCTCGGCGGAGCCATTCACGCAGGTCGGCGCGAATCTCTTCCACGCCGTCGAGCCATACGCGTTCGATCGCGGGCGCCAGCTCTTCGCGCCATTTCGTCGCGACCAGGTCGAGTTTTTCGTCAAGAACTTTTTCGCCGCGCGCCAGCGTGTGAGCATCGAGCGGCAGAAGTCCGGCCGCGCGCAGGGCGCATAGAACTTCATACTGCACTTCGTGGAACATTCCGCCGCGGGTCAGGGGATCGATCATCTCGATCGCCTCGGGTTCCTCGCGCGGCTCGAGACGATGGATGGCCTGGAGCAGGAATCGATACGGACATGCGCCGAAATGCTGCAGCGCGGTTGGCGAATAGGATCGCGCGGAGAGCTGATGGCGTTCCAGGACCGCGAGCGTAGGGGCCTCCGGGTCGACCAGCCCGTCTGCCGGCGTCCATCGCTTGAGCCATCGGCGCGCCCGGGCGCGCAGCGCTCGTCCCAGGTATTCGTTCGCATCCAGCAGGTAGCGAGCGGCGCCGCGAGTGGTTTCCGGGTCGGCATCGACCACCTTTTCCAGCACCGCAAGATCGAATTCGGCCTCGTCGATAGCGTCTTCCGGCGATGCCGGCGCGGGCCATCCCAGCCGGATTGCCTGCTCGCACGCGGCGCGGCGAGCAAGCTCGTCGAAGCCGGGGAGCCGCCCTTCGGCGGCGCGCAGGATTTCGAGCGCATAGAAGGAGGGCACGCGCGGGCGGCCTTGATCGAGGTCGATGCGGGGATAGGAAAACATCACGCGCCGCTCCGCCGCTCCCGCGGCAATTCGCAGCGCCAGCCGCTCCGCTGACACCCGATTTTCGGTGCGCTTCAAGGCGGCGCTCACCGCGGAGCGCGCGGCGTCGGGCAGGATGGGGTCTTCGATGAGCTTTTGCGGAAACACCCGCTCGGCAAGGCCGGGGACGATCACGACCTCGAATGACAATCCGCGCGCGCGATGCGGTGGCGCCACCATCACCGCTCCGTATCGTCGCGGCTCGGGCGGGTCTTCCAGGCGCGAGAGCCGCTCCGCCAGCACCATCCGCACCTCGTCGAGACCGACCGGGCCTACCGGGGCCATCGGCTCGAGCTCGGCCAGAGTCGCGAGGACGGCTGCGCGATCGCGAATGGCGCGGGCGACAATGCCGCGCAGGTGATGAAGCCATTCTCCCCACGAGGCGCTGGCCGGCAGAGCGGCCAGCATCGCGATATGTTCCAGTGCCACGCGCCTCAGGTCCTGAAGGTCGGCGAGTTGGCGTTCAAGCGCCTCGATGCCTTCCTTCTTTTCCAGCGCCTCGCGGCGGCGGCGCAACTCGTTCTCGAGGCCATCAAGGCGCCGTTTCCATCTGTCCGCGCTGCCGATGACCGCCGCATCGACGATAATCTTCTCCCATCGCCATGGCGCGCGGACCGGGCGCTCCGCCGCTTCCAGATCATCGCCGGCAGCGGCGTCTTCTTTTGTTTCGAGGTCAGGAGCAAGGCTCAACGCCAGCAATTCATCCGGGGTATGAATTCCGTCCGGCTCCGCGGAAGATTCTTCCATCGGCACTTGCGCGAGAGAGAGATATTCGGAGTAGCGGCGCGCGGACAGGTCTTCGGCTTTGCACGCAAGCAGGGCGAGCAGCGCGCGGCCCCCGGGCCGCGGACGGCGCGCTTCACGCGAAAAATGCGCGGGAATTTTGGCGCGCGCAAGCGCCTCCTGCAGATAGGGAACGTAGCGAACCGGATCGCGGAGCAGCACGGCAATTCGATCGAAACGGACGCCGGCGGCGGCTTCGCGCAAAATCTTGCGCGCGATTTCCACGCATTCGTGCATCTCGCCCGGCGCGGAAGTTACCGTCACCGTTTCATCCAGCGGCCGCTCGGGCGGGTTGGTATCGGAGAACAGATGACGCTGCAGGGAATCAAGCGAAGTCTCGTCCGCCGCATCCCTGCGGTTCAAGTCCTCGATCGCGACCCCCAGCGCTCGCGACAGCATGCCGGCGGTGCGTTCATCTCCCGTCGGCACAGTTGCCATGAAACTCGGCGCGTGTCCGGCCAGAGCCGCGGCCAGTTCGCATTCGCGAGCCGTCTCGACCGGAACGTCCAGCAAAAGTGTGGGAATGCCGACGAAACGCGATCCGGCGCGGGCGGCTTCCACGGCGATCGCCAGCATCCCGGCCCGATCGATCAGGCGCGCCGCGGCCAGTTCCTCGTTGAATCGCTCCAGCAGGGCGGCCAGCTCCGTTCCCGCTTCGCCGGTTTGCCCGAGTGCGGCCGCGTCCACGCCTTCGAGCCGCAACTCGGCGATGGTGCGAGCGAGGGCATCGGCAAACCCCGGACGATCGACTACCGGAGCGAAGTGCTTCAGCCTGTTCAGCGGCGTGAGATGGAAAACGGCGCGCGCCGCGATGGCCTGGGCAGCGAGACCGGTTGCGGGCGCCAGGCCCGCGGCCGCCATCGCATCCGCCGCGAGCAGGCCCAACAGGCGATTGAATGTAAGCCGATGGATTCCGGCGAGAGCCCCGCGAGACAAGGCGAGATCGCGAACGAGATCGTCCGCGGCCTCGCGCGACGAAGCGACCACCAAAACTTCAGCGGATGGCTTGGCCGCCGCAAGCCAATCGCGAGCGGCTGCAATTCGGTCAGCCGCGCGATTGGCGCGAATTATCTGAAGAGACAAAGGCATCAAGCGACAGAGACATATCGTCCGCCCGGCCGCGCCGGGCAGCAAGAGCGCTCATCCGATGATGTCCACATCGCGCCGCTGCCATCATCGAAAGGCGCTAGCTCTCGATCACGACGGGGTCGCCGAGCCGGATAGTTCCCGCGGCGCCGACCTGCGCGAAGAGCCCGACGTTAACGCGATGATGCTGAGCGGCGGTGCGCAGCACGGCGTAGTCGCGCGGCAGATCGTCCTGGGGATGGGTGGTCATTACGCAGCGCAATGCGGCGCGAGGTTTGATGATCTTGAGGTCTTTGCCGATCGCGATCGTCGCTTCTTCCCATTCATCCTCGACGAAATGATCGGCGCCAAGCCCGGTATCGACGAAGATATTCGCGCGAAAACGCCGCGGGTCGAAGATCGATCCGGGGGCCAGCTTCGCCATATGGCGCAGGGTGCCGCTCGCCACGATGTGCATTGGCGCCGAGTCGAAGAAGGTGCCAGGTGCGAGTCCGAAGTCGGGCGGCATGGTATCGGCCGTCAGTCCGGGAATCACTTTCTCCACGGGCACATCGGCAAACACGGTCTTTGGATCGATGCCGGCGCGCTCTCTGCCGGCCGCGTCGCAGCGCTCGATCCTGACCTTGGAACCCAGCGCGGCCCCGATCGCTTCCGGCGCATCGGGGTCTTCCGCCTGGATCCGCCTTCCATCCGGGAGTTTTATAAGAACGGGCATAAAGCTCCCGGCCAAGGGCGGATGCTCATATGCGGCGCGAAACCCGAACATCGCGGGAAACTTCTTGGCGCTGACGATTCGACCAGTCGCCAATTCGCGAAGCGCGTAGGCGCGATCGCCAACCGCCCCTCGAAGGCCGACTTCCATTTCGGCGATTTGCTCGCCGAGCATCGACTTAACCGGGTAACGCCAGAGCCCGGCGACTATTCCGACCTGCCGTCGCATCGAATCTCTCCGTTTCTCCGCCCGCGAAGGGGCGGCCTTCGACCTGCTTGACGGGCAATGCCCGCGCGCGCTGCCGCGAAGATTATCATGGTCGAAGCGCCGCCGCAGGCGCTTACGAGAAGGCCGCCAGCGTTCGGTTGAAGGTTTCGAGCGCCGGCGCATCGAACAGTACGAACTCTACCCGTTCCAGAGAAGTCGTCCCGCTCAGGTGATCGCGAACTTCTTCCAGCATCACTTCGGCGCATCGATTCATAGGGAAACCGGCAATTCCGGTGCCTACAGCGGGAAAAGCGATCGAGCGCAGCTTGTTTTCCTTTGCGCGCAGGAGAGAGTTGCGGGTCGAGGCGCGCAGATTTTCCTCCGTGGTTCGCCCGCCCAGGCGCATGCTCGCGGCGTGAATCACGTACCGGGCGCGAAGGTTGCCGGCAGTCGTGATTGCGGCCTCGCCAAGCGGAACCGGGCCGATTCGGTCGCATTCCTCCTGGATCGCCGGGCCGCCTTTTCTGCGGATTGCGCCGGCGACGCCGCCGCCGAGTTGCAAATCGTTGTTGGCGGCGTTGACGATGGCGTCAGTTGCCGCTTCGGTCAAATCGCCCTGGCGTACGATGACCTTGTCGCGCCATCCGGTGGACATGACACACCTCCCGCTCTGAACGGCTCAGCCATCTGGTATTATCTGACCTATCCGCGATGATCCAAAGACCCGTGGGGGCGAGGATGGGGAGAGGCAGGCGCGCGGTTGGCGTGTTGATGCTGTGGGCCGCCGCGATCGGATGCGGGCGGCCGGCGCCGCCGCCGTCGCGGTACCTGCAGGTCGATATTGAGACTTCGCCGACCGCGACCGATCCGCGTTTCGCAACCGACGCGGTCTCCTCGCGCATCAACGAGCTGATCTTCGACTCGCTGGTGAAGGTGGACCGCAACGGCCGGTTCGTTGGCGATCTCGCCGAAAGCATCGAGCGTCCCGACGACACGCATATAATCTTCCATCTCAAGTCCGGGGTCCGATTCAGCGATGGGCGCGAACTCGCCTCGCGCGATGTCAAATTCACCTACGATTCGGTTCGCGATCCTTCGTCAGCATCGCCCAAGCGCGCCGGCCTCGAACAACTCAAATCGCTGGAGACGCCGGACGAGCGCACGGTGGTAATTACGACGGTGCGTCCCTATGCGCCGGTGATGGAGATGGCAACGTACGGGATCGTGCCGGCAGGAACACCCTTGCCCCGCAAGAGCATCGCGCTCGCGCCGCCCGGCACGGGTGCGTTCCGGATGACGCGGTATGTGCGCGACGATTCTGTCTGGCTGGAGCGAAACCCGTACCGGCCGGCCGGACCCGAAATGCCGCGCGGGATCTTGTTCAAGATCGTGCCGGACCCGACGGTGCGCGCGCTCGAACTGGCGGAGGGAATCTGCGACGTCGCTCCCAATAACATCGAGGCGGAAGTCATTCCGTACCTGATCGCGCGGTCCGACCTCGTCGTCAACGAGGCGCCGGGAGACACATATCAGTACCTGATGTTCAACTTTCGCAACCGCGACCTGAGCGATCTTCGCGTGCGGCGCGCGATTGCGTATGCGATCGATCGCAGGGCGATCGCCGATTCATTTCTGCGCGGCACCGCGCGCATTGCCACCGGTATGATCGCGCCCGAGAACTGGGCATATGAAGGCGCGGTGACCACCTATGATTTCAATCCGGCGAAGTCAGGGCAGCTCCTCGATGAAGCGGGCTATCGCGCCGGAGACGACGGGATGCGCGATCTCAAGCTCATCTACAAAACCACGCCGGAGGGAGGGCGGCTTGCCGAGGTGATACAGGCGATGCTGCGGCGGGTCGGAATTCGAGTCGAGATTCGCAGCAATGAGTGGGCGACGTTCCTGAGCGACCTCAATAGCGGCAACTTCGATCTTGCCTCGATGCGATGGATCGGAATTAACGATCCCAACCACTACTACCTGGTGTTCGATTCCCGGATGACGCCGCCGATCGGGCTGAACCGTGGTCGCTACAACAACGCCGCCATGGACCTCCTCGTCGAAGAGGGCATGCGGACGATCGATCCCATCAGGCGGCGCGCGATCTACGCGAAGGTTCAGCAGCTTGCCGCGGAAGACCTTCCCTACGTGTCGCTCTGGTGGCTCAACAATGTGACCGTGCTGAATCGCGAAGTGGCCGGGTTCGAGCCGTATCCCAACGGGAGCCTGCGATCGCTTGCCAGCGTGAGGATCGTGGGCCGCTCCGGCGCGGAGACGTCGCAGTGATGCGCTACCTTCTGCGAAGGTTGGGCACGCTCGTGCCGGTGGCTATCGGCGTCGCAACGCTTACGTTTGCGATGATCCACCTTGTGCCCGGCGATCCGGTGGTGGCGATGCTCGGGGAGACCGCGGCGCCGGCCGACGTCGCCGGCCTGCGCCATCAGCTCGGATTGGACCGTCCGATCGGCGAGCAATATGTGGATTTCCTGGCGGGCCTGATGCGCGGGAATCTCGGCGAGTCGATTTCGTATCATCGACCGGTTGCCGGACTGATCGCGGAACGCTTTCCCGCCACCCTGGAATTGACCATCGCGGGACTCGTGGTTGGTGTGCTGGTCGCTTTTCCGCTTGGAATTGTCTCTGGCGCGAATCCTGGCGGTCCTGCCGACCTGGGTGCGATGGGATTCGCGATCCTCGGGATATCCATTCCCCATATCTACCTCGGGCCGCTGCTGATGATCGTGTTCTCGCTCGACCTGCGATGGTTTCCGCTGACAGGGCGCGGCGGCCTGGCGCATCTGGTGCTGCCCGCCGTGACGCTCGGAACCGCGCTTGCCGCGGTAATCGCGCGGATGCTCCGCCAGAGCCTGGTTGTGGTTCGCGAAAGCGACTATATGCGCACCGCGCGGAGCAAAGGACGCGGCGCGATGGCGGCGCTGCTCATCCATGGACTTCGTAATGCGATGACCTCGGTCGTGACGCTGGTCGGCCTGCAGGCGGGCGCTCTGCTCACCGGCGCATTGATCACCGAAATGATCTTTTCCTGGCCCGGGATCGGACGCTTGCTGATTGGCGCGATTGGCGCGCGTGACTACCCGCTGGTTGAAGGATGCGTTCTCACGTTCGCGTTCACTTACGTAGTCGTGAACATGGCAACCGATCTGCTGTATGGGATCGTCGATCCGCGCGTGAGGCTCGAATGAAAGGGATGGCGCGCAATCCGTCCCTGACCGTCGGAACGGCGATTGTCGCGATGCTGCTGCTGGTGGCAGCCTTGGGACCTCTGGCCGCGCGGTCGGACCCGACTGCGATCAATCTTGCCGAGTCCCTCGCGCGCCCCGGCATCGGGCATCCCTTCGGATGCGACGCGCTCGGGCGCGACGTATTCGCGCGGGTGATGTACGGCGCGCGGCTTTCGCTCGGCGTTTCGCTCTCAGTGGTCGCGCTTTCGCTTGTCGTCGGCAGCCTGGTCGGCGCCATCGCGGGACTTGCGGGCGGATGGATTGACGAGACGATCATGCGTGCCGTGGATATCGTGCTCGCGTTTCCCGGAATTCTGCTGGCGATTGCGCTGGCCGCGATCCTGGGCCCGGGAATAGTCGATCTGATCGTCGCGCTGTCGGCGATGGGATGGACTACCTATGCGCGATTGGTGCGTGGGGAACTTCTGTCATTGCGCGAGCGCGATTACGTGCAGGCCGCGCATGTCCTCGGCGCGTCCCCGTCGCGGGTCGTGATTCGCCATTTGCTGCCCGCGGTCGCGGGCCCGATGGCGGTGCAGGCGACATTCGGCGTCGGCGGCATCGTCGCGGCCGAAGCCGCCTTGTCGTTTCTCGGCCTGGGAGCGATGCCGCCGACGCCGAGCTGGGGCAACATGCTCGATGCGGGCCGGGCGTTCATGCTGGTCGCGCCATACCTGACGATGGCGCCGGGAATTGCGATCGGCGTGACGATTCTCGGGTTCAATCTGCTCGGCGACGGCTTGGCGCAACTGGCGGGCACGCGCTCATGAGGGAAGAGGATTTCGGAGAGACGCTCGGGACGGCGAAATGTCACCGCACGCCCAGGGTGCCGTCTTCGCGCAAGGGAGAATGAGGATTGAAAACCACCTCCCAGAGAAATCCATCCGGGTCCGCGAAGTAACCGCTGTGACCGCCCCAGCTCGCGGTTTGCGCGCTCTTGACGATCCTTGCTCCCGCCCCCTCCGCCTCTTTCAGGATCTGGTCAACCTGTTCAGGCCTGGCAACGTTGTGCGCAAGCGTAAAGCTTCGGAATCCTGAACCTTCGCCGGCAACCGCCGCATCCGCGGCGAGATCGTCCCGGGGAAACAGGGCAAGCAGAGTGCCGCGAGTCAGGAAAAACGCGATTTCATCCGACGAGCTTTTCGCAATTGGAAGATGCAAGCCGTCACGATAAAACTCGACGGAACGCTTCAAATCCGAAACCCCCAGCGTGATTACCGTGATTACAGGTTCCATGCGCGCAGTTTATGGTCGAGGCTGGCTTCCGCCAAGCCGGGCGCTGGCCTAACGCTGGTTAGGCATAATCTTGCCGATGTGATAAACGGATCGCGACGGCCTTAAACGACTGTTCAAGGGAGACCGACGATGGCTGAACGCAAGGTGGTCCTGCTCGAGCAAGACGATTTGATGCATCAGAACACGGGCGAATCGAATTACAACGAGAGCGCCTATTACAATTTCTTCGATCGCGGGCAGCGGTTGGGTGGGTTCGTCCGGCTGGGTAATCGTCCCAACGAAGGCTACGCCGAGATGACCGTATGCGTGTACTTGCCGGACGCGACGGTCGGCTTCATGTTCCAGCGTCCGGAAATAAAGAACAACGATGCGCACGATGCGGGCGGGCTCAAATTCCAGGTCATCAAACCGTTCGAGCATCATCGCGTTACCTATTCCGGGAAAGTATGCATGCTCAAAAATCCGCTGGAGATGGCGGATCCCGCCAAAGCGTTCAAGAGCAATCCCTACACGCGCGCAAGCATAGATCTCGATTATCGTGCGACCGCGCCCGGATGGGGCGGCGAACTGCGCGAGAAGGAGGGAGATCGATGGGTCTCTCCGAAAAATGACGGCGACCCCGGCATGCAGTTCGCCAAGGGCCATCTCGAACAGCTCGGGCACGCCACCGGGACAATCAAGATCGGAGACAAAGAATACAAATTCGACGGATTGGGCCTGCGCGACCATAGCTGGGGGCCTCGCTATTGGCAGGCGCCCAAATACTACCGATGGCTGACGATGAATTTCGATGAAGGGCTCGGCGGGATGGCTACTGTTACCGTGAATCGCGACGGCAGCCAGCATCCGGGCGGATTCATCGCGCGAAAAGGACAGCCGACTCTGAACGTTCGTGAAGTCGAAATTGAGACGGAATTTGTCGGCGAACAAAAGCTGCACGACAAAATAAAGGCAACCATCCGAACCGAGGCGAGCAACGACCCGATCGTCATCACGGGCAAGGTCATCTCGATGATTCCGCTGCGCAACCGCCGTGCGGGGATGGTGACGCGAATCGCCGAAGGCATGACCGAGTGGCGATGGGGAGACAAAGTGGGCTACGGTCTCGCCGAGTACCTCGATCATCTCGACGAGTAAAATCAGGGAGCTGATAACAGGGGGCGCCCGGAAGGCGGAAGCCATCCGGGCGCCTTTATGCTTTCGGCGGTTAGCCCTTATCCTTCAATTCCCGCAGGCTCTGCGAATAAGGCGGGCGGGCGATTCCCCGTTCGGTTATGATCGCGGTGACAAGTTCGGCGGGAGTGACGTCGAAGGCCGGGTTGAATACCGCGACGCCGTTCGGAGCGACTCGTTTCCCGGCGAATTCGACAACTTCCTTCGGGTCTCGTTCCTCGATCGGAATCGACTCGCCTGATTCACAGTTCAGGTCGATAGAAGACAACGGCGCCGCCACATAGAAGGGCACGCCGTGGCGGCGCGCCATGACGGCAAGCGGATAGGTGCCTATCTTGTTGGCCACGTCGCCGTTGGCCGCGGTGCGGTCGGTTCCCACGATCACGCAGTTCACGCGTCCCTTGGCAAGAACCGTAGCCGCCATGTTGTCGGCGATGACGGTGACGGGGATGTGATCCTTGCGCAGTTCCCACGCGGTGAGGCGGGAGCCCTGCAGGAAGGGCCGGGTCTCATCGGCATACACGGCCACCCTTTTGCCCGCCTCGCGCGCGGCGCGAATCACACCAAGCGCGGTGCCGTATCCGGCGGTGGCTAGAGCCCCGGCGTTGCAATGAGTAAGGACTGTAGCCGGGCTTGCCAGCAGTTCGGCGCCATAGCGGCCGAGCGATTTGTTCACCGCGAGGTCTTCACGATAGATCGCAAGCGCTTCCTCTCGCATCCGGCGGAACAGATGGTCTTTGTCGAGGTGCAGGTTGGCCTCAAGCACCCGTTCCATTCGGTCTACGGCCCAGGCGAGGTTGACCGCGGTCGGGCGAGTGGCGCGAAGAGTTTTGGACACCAGTTTGAAACGTGTCAGGGCCTTCTCACCCGCAAAACCTTTAAGACCCAACGCGGCACCCATCGCGGCGGCGACGCCGATCGCCGGCGCCCCGCGAATAACCATCGTGCGAATCGCTTCCGCAACCCCTCGGAAATCGCGATAGGTCCGAACAACTTCGCGGCCCGGGAGCAATCGCTGATCGATCATCCGAACCGAATCGGCGCGCCATTCAATAGTCTTGACTGCCATGGTCAAAAGGTTCCGTCCCGCCGACTTAGACCGCGGGCAGGCCCGAAGTGCGGGAGTTCGATGGGGAAAGCCATTCGGCCTTCCTCCCGTCGATTGTTCAGGATGGCGAAGAACTACTCAGAGTTGGCCACGGACTATGAGCGCTCATAGATTCCGCGCGACTTGCGCTTGGCGAGACCCGCGTCTATCCATCGCGTTATCGCGGCAAAGATTTCCGAGGGACGTTTGTCCTTCAGCCCGCGGACCTTGCGTACATCTGACGCGGTGAACTGCTTGGGCATCTGCTTCAACACATTGCGCCAGTTGATACGTCCTTTTCCAACTCGTCCGGCTTCCGGCGCGGGCGCCGCTTCTCGGGACCCGCCGAGTAGACTACTTAGCCGAGCCTCTTCCTGCTTGAGCCGGCTGAGCTCACTTTCCTTGGCACGAATCTGTTCTCTCAAATTGGCAAGTACACTGCGAGCCTGACGCTGGATGCGCGCGAAAGCTGAAGTTACTCCGCCGAGACTGGCACGTGGCATTCAATTGACTCCTCATTCAGATCGAAAAACAAGATTCAACCTATATAATCTGTATCTTCATCACAAGCGCGATCTGGAATGAGATAAATTGAATAGCGGCGATGGCTCGATCTGAGATTGAACATCTCCACACATTAATTATTCGCTTACGCGATCATGCACGCCAAAACCGAACCCAGGCGGTTTTTCGATTGGCTTCGCGATGCAAATCGCTGAAAAGAGAAGAGCAGCTTTCCGGGGGCGATTTCCAGCGGAAGGATTCAGGCAATACCATCGCGCGATCGAGTGGGCGAAAAGGATGCAGGGGTGAAGCGCGGCGGGATTTGGTCGGCGCGCGGAGCGAGCGGGCGAGGGCGGTGACTCCGTACAAAATAAAACTTTGTTTCTTTTTGGCGTCGCCTTTAAGGCGGATTTGGCCGTTTTGGTTCGGTTACTTTCGCGTCTTTCGCTTCAAATTGGGGGCTGGAGTCCTAAATTTGCTCCTTTCCTGTGGCCACTATCAACTCACAGTCAATGAACCCCCAAATTGCCGTCCGATTATGCCTGTATTTATCTCGATCACGATGGTATAAAAGAGTCAACTTTCGTAAGGTGCGCGCCGTCGACGTCTTTGTCCCACCGATCGGTCAAACGACACAATTTCCGTATTCGCGATAACCGGAAAGTGCGCGGGCGCTCGTGGGGCCAAGAATCTGGGGGGCGCCGGGGAGAAGGTAATGGGTCGCAGACTGTATGTTGGGAATCTGGCTTGGACTGTGACTGATCAAGACCTGCAGGAGGCATTTTCAGAAGCGGGTAAGGTAGACAGTTCACAAGTCATCATTGACCGGGCGACGAATCGCTCAAGAGGGTTTGGTTTCGTGGAGATGGCATCCGAGGAAGCCGCGGAGGCCGCTATCAAGAAACTGAACGGAAGAGACATCAAGGGAAGACCAATCAAGGTCAACGAAGCCCAAGCGCGAAACAACGATCGCAGGGGAGGACCGCGCGACCGCGCTTAGTCTTCGGCCGCCGCGCCGGCAGGGAAGGGTTGTTCGCGAGGATCCTTCCTTCCGTGCCAGCGGCGGGCCGGCATCCTTCTGTCAGCGAAACAGAAACTGAATCAATCGCCACCACCACCGTCTTCGCAAAGGATCTTCGAGGTCCGAGCCGCGTATCTCGCGGCTTCATGTTCGCCGTTGCATTGACGGCATCTGCGGAACAGGAGAGGCCTGTATCAAAACGGCTTCCGTACGGGGCAGCGAGGCCTGAAATTGCTCGCTCTCGCCTCCTCGGCGGGTGGAGCTGAAGCGAATCGTCCGTTACGCTGGGGCCGTGGAGTTCATAACGCTTGAAGCCCAGAGTGAGCGTGCGACAATCGCGCCCGATCTCGGATGCCAGTGCTTCGAGTACCGGGTCGCGTCGCTCGACGTGATCGCGGGTCCGCCCGACATCGAAACCTGGCGCGCCCATCCTTTTCGCAGCGGAATTCCATTTCTGTTTCCATGGCCCGGGCGGGTAGCGGGCGGCCGGTTCAGATTCGGTGGCAGGGAAATCGACTTGCCGATCAACGAGCCGGCGCGCGGCCACTCTATCCATGGCCTCACGTGGAATTGCGCGTTCGCGGTAACTCGGCGCGGTCCCTATTACGTACATACAGAGTTGGTTTCATCCTCGGATGCCGAGTTGCGCCGGATTTGGCCATGGCCATTCATTCTTGAAATCGACTACGAAGTCGGCAATGGCCTGCGCGTGCGCGCGAGGCTGAGGAACACCGGACAGGAGCCGATGCCGTTCGGCCTTGGAGCGCATCCGTATTTTCATGCGCCGGCGGGAGGTGTGGGCGCGCGCGGAGAGCTGACGGTTCAGGTGCCGGCGGCACTCGCGCAATGGCCCCTGGATGACAAAATGATCCCGACGGGCTCTCCCGTTGCTCTGCGCGGAAAGAACGACCTCCGCCAGCCACGAAAGCTCGGCGTCGAGAGTTATGACGATGCGTTTCGGCTGGACCCCGCTCGGAGCCTCGCCGATCCCTGCGCGCGCCTGGTGAATCCCGCGAATCGGACCGCGATCGAAATTCGCGCCGAGGCGGAGTTCGGCGAATTCGTCGTGTATGCGCCCCCGGATCGCGAAGTAGTCGCTCTCGAGCCGTACACGTGCGGGCCCGATGCGTTCAACCTCGCGAACCGCGGGATTGAATCGGGCCTTCGTGTCGTCAAGCCGGGCGAGTCCTTCGAGACCGGCTTCGAGATACGGCTTAGCGCCCCTTGAACTTGGGCTCGCGCCTCTCCGCCAGGGCTCGGGCTCCCTCGCGGAAGTCCTCGGTCATCAGAAGCGAGCTTTGCGCGAGTATCTCCAGTTCCATGAAGGTCATCTTGTCGAGGCTGTGGCCGCGATCGATGATCCGTTTTGCGAGCCCGACGGCAGCCGGCGCGTTGCGGGCCATCTCGCGCGCCAACTCTTCAGCCGCGCGAACATGAGCGCCGGGTTCGACCACGCGGTTCGCAAGTCCGATTCGTTCCGCTTCATCGGCGTCGATAAGCCGCGCGGTCATGATCAGTTCCTTCGCGCGCGCGTATCCGACCGTGCGCGTCAGCCGTGTCGTTCCGCCGACGTCGGGCACCAGGCCGACGCGTACCTCCGGCATCCCCATCCGCGTGCCTTTCGCGACGATCCGCGCGTCACAGGCCAGCGCGATTTCCAGGCCGAGGCCGCCCGCATAGCCATGGATAGCGCCGATCACCGGTTTCTCGATCGTTTCAAGCCGGTTGAGCGCCGCCTGCGATTCGCCCACGAAGTGGCGAAAGCGCGCGAGGTCCGGACCCCCGCCCGATCCTGACGATGCGCCGGTGTCGCTGGTCAGAGATTTGAAATCGATGCCGGCCGAGAATACTTCGCCCTCTCCGTACAGAACGATCGCGCGCACCTCGGGCTTGTTCACCTCGACTAGGGCGCGCGGCAAAGCTTCGAGCATCTCGCCGCTTACGGCGTTGCGCTTCTCAGGCCGGTTGAGTCCGATATAGGCGATCTCGCCTTCGATTCGGGTTTTTACAATTCCTTCAGCCATTGCCGGCTCCTTGGGTCAGGGTTTGATCAACACCTTGAGCGCGCCCTCGCTGCGCGCATCGAATATCTTGTAGCCATACGGCGTTTCGTCGAGCGCAAGGGTATGGCTGACGATCGGCCGCGGGTCGATCTTGCCGCGTTCCATGAGCTTGGCGAGATGCGGGATGTTGCTGCGGATGTTGGCGAGGCCAGTGCGGAAGGTGAGGTCCTTCATGAACGCCGCCATCATCGGAAAGCTGATTGATGGATCGCTGATCACGCCGACCATCGACAGCGTGCCGCCGCCGCGCACTGCCTGAAAGGCGGCTTCGAGGGCGGAAATATGGCCCACGGCCTCGATCGCCACATCGGCACCGCGCCCGTCAGTGCGCTCGAGGATGTACTTCTGCGCTTCGTCGACCTTTACGGCGGTTGCCCCGAGCTTTCGCGCGAGGTCGAGGCGATAGGGGAAATTATCGACCGCGATAACCTCGGCCGGCCCGAAAAGCTGCGCCGTGATAATCGAGCACAATCCAACCGGACCGCATCCGAAGATTGCGACGGTATCGCCCGGCTCTATGTCGCCATTGAGCGCGCCGAAGTAACCAGTAGGAAGGATGTCGGCCAGGAACACCGCCGCGTCGTCCGGGATGGAAT
This sequence comes from Pseudomonadota bacterium, assembly GCA_021323675.1. Classification (GTDB taxonomy): domain Bacteria; phylum Desulfobacterota; class Binatia; order Binatales; family Binataceae; genus JAFAHS01. The sequence continues at coordinate 173,973 of JAJPKP010000070.1, forward strand.
CGGGAAGCGGAAAGCAGGTGTAGTCGGCAAGCGGGACAGTCACGGCCTCGGCCTGTTCGCCGCCGATCTCTCCGAAGGTGCCAGCGAAGTTCTTGCCGTAGCCGAACACGGCTGCTCCGCTTACCGAGCACTGTGCAACCTGGCCGCGGCGGCAGAAAAAGCATTCTCCACAAGCAACCGCGCCGGCGACGACAACGCGTTGGCCTTTTTTCAGATGGCTTACGCCCTTTCCGAGTTCTTCCACCACCCCAACGCCCTCGTGTCCCAACACGAAGCCGGGCACGACCGGCTGGCTGCCGTGGTACGAGTGGAGGTCGGACCCGCAGATTGCGGCGCGCGTGATCCGGACAATTGCGTCGGTGGGGGATTTGATGGTTGGGTCGGGAACTGTTTCCACTCTGACATCGCGGGGACCGTGAAAAACCGTTGCTTTCATCTGGCAGCCTCTCCTGGCGCTTAATCGCGCCGTGTTCGATAACGGACGCGATAATTGCACAGTTTCGTTCGGGTTTGCAGCCGCGATGAATCCCGTGATAATTGCAGGAGTTCCCGGGAGGCATCATGATTCAAAACGTAAAAAAGGTAATGGCGCCGCTTGATTTTTCAGATCATTCGGCCGAGGCATTGCGCAACGCGTGGGAACTGACTCGCGACGTCAACGGCGAACTGCACATCGTGCACGTCGTCGGCCACCACTTCAACATCCTCGAGGGATCGCGGGAGTTGATGCGCGAGACCGCGATGCAGGAGCAGGCGGAGGAAGAACTCGCTCGCCTGAAAAAGGACGAGCTCGGCAACTCGGATAAGGTGACGACCGCGGTTCTGACCGGACCGCCGGCCGCTCAGCTTGCTCAATACGCCCGAGAGCGCAACATCGATCTCATCGTGCTGCCCGCGTTCGGGCACAGCGGCTCGGAGTATGCGCTAATCGGCGGAGTTACCGAAAAGCTGGTCCGCAATGCGCCGTGCTCGGTGCTGGTGCTGCGCGCTCGCGGCTGATTTCGCGTCGCGACGGAGAATTGCCGATGAATCTTCAGGAACAGAAAGACCGCGCGCTCACTTTTCTCAAGAATCTCGAAAAGCCCGATCCGCAGGTCCTCGACGGCTTGCTGGCCAACGAATTCGAATTCGAGATGATGGGGCGATTGCCCGGAGTCGCGCCGATGAAAGGCAAGGATACCTTTCTCAAGGCGATGCCTGCGACGCTGAAGGCGATGTTCCCGAATGGACTGAATCTGAAGTTCCACACGGTAGTTGCGGAAGGCCCTCACGTCGCGATCCAGGCGGAGTCGGATACGACGGCCGCAAACGGAAAGAAGTACGCGAACCGATACCACTTTTATTTCCGCTTCGACGGCGATCGCATCGGGCAGGTGCGAGAGTACAACGACACCAATCACGTCCGCGAAGTTTTCATGAGTTGACCGAAGTTCGGCCGCGAGGAAAAAAAGGGGCCGAGCGAATTGCTCCGCCCGGCCCATTGCCAACCGGGAAAAGGGGGGCAAACCCCGGCCAGCACTTCGTATTTTACCCAATAGACGTCAGCTTGCAACGAAAAATCGCGGTCGCCGGGCCCAACTAAATCCCTCCCAGTTGATTATTTTTCAACTCCCCCTCCGATAGCGGGAAGAAAATGGACTTCGCTTTCGTCGCCAACCGGCTCCATCGCGCCTCCAGGTCCGATTTCTCCATCGACCGAGACCGCCACTGACGGCTTGAGATCGTCTCCTTCCAGCAGATGCTGGGCAATTCCAGGAAATTGACGGTCCAGATCGGCAATTAACTCTCGCACGTTGCGGCCACGTGCAGTTATGCGCTCTTTACCGTCGGTAAATTTGCGCAAAAGAGCGGGAATCACCGCGATCGCCATAACTTAAAATACGGAGAGCCGGGCCTTCACGACCCGGCTCTCATCCAGTTCGCTTCTGCGATGGTTAATCGGCCGCGGCCGACTGTGTTTCCTCAGCCGCGCGCTTCTTCAGGATCGCTTTGAGCAGCCGTGGCGGAGACATCGGCGTTTCAGTCATCCGTACTCCGACCGCGCGATAGATTGCGTTCGCCAGAGCCGCGGGCGGCGGAACAATCGAAACTTCGCCCACACCGCGAACTCCGAGAGGATGGCCGGGGTTGGGTACCTCGACCAAGATCGTCTCGATCAGCGGCAGATCGAGGCAGGTCGGCATCCGATAGTCGAGCAACCCAGTGTTACGCAGGATTCCCTTTTGGTCGTAGAAGTACTCTTCGTTGAGACCCCATCCGATTCCCTGCGCGGTGCCGCCCTGCATCTGACCTTCGACATAACTTGGATGGATAGCTTTGCCGACGTCCTGAGCGATGGTGCATCGCAGGATCTGAACCTTGCCGGTATCCGGGTCGACCTCGACATCGACGCAGGTCGTGGCAAAAGCGGGACCGACGCCGCGCGCGTTTACGCTGGCGCGACCGATAATCGGACCGCCGGTACGAGCGAGCTTGGTTGCCATCTCCTTGATTGTCATCGGCGCCTTGCCTTCGGCCTTTTCTTTCAGGCTGAGCACGCCGTCGTGCAACTCAACGTCTTCAGGCTTGACCTCCCATACCTTGGCCGCACGCTCGCGCAGTTGCCGGGCGGCATCCTGCGCCGCTTCGTACACCGCCATTCCTGTAGCGAAGGTGACGCGGCTTCCGCCGGTGACATCGGTATGTCCAATCGAATCCGTGTCGGCAACGAGCGGCCGAACGTCGGTTACCGGCAGGCCCAGCACTTCAGCCGTGATCATTGCCATCGAGGCTCGCGACCCCCCGATATCGGGCGAGCCGGTTACGACGCTGGCGGTGCCGTCGGTGTGGATGTTCACGGTGGCCGACGACTGCATGCCGGCATTGAACCAGAAGCCGGAGGCAACTCCGCGCCCGCGATAGGGGCCGCTGAGCGGAGATTTGTAATGGTCGCTGTTCTTGATCGCTTCGCAGGTTTCAATGAATCCAATGCGTCTGAACGGAGGCCCGACTACCTGCGGCGATCCCTCCTTGACGCCGTTCTGGATTCGGAGGTCGAGCGGGTCGATTCCGCATTTCTCCGCGAGCTCATCGATCACGGTTTCGCTGGCCATCGCGGCGTTGCTGGCGCCGGGCGCGCGGTAGGCCGCGGTCTTCGGCCGGTTGACGACAACGTCGTACGCGTCGATCTGAAGGTTTTCGATGGTGTACGGAGCGAGGATGGTCATGGCGCCGGCGCCGACTGGAGATCCCGGGAAGGCGCCCGCTTCGTAAGCCATCCAGACTTGCGCGGCGACAATTTTGCCGTCGCGGGTCGCGCCCATTTTCACCTTGATCTTCGAGCCCGAGGTCGGTCCGCTGGCGCGTAGAACCTCCGACCGCGTCATCACCAGCTTCACGGGATGACCGGTCTTCTTGGACAGCAGCACGGAAAGCGGCTCGAGGTAGATGGTGGTCTTTCCGCCGAATCCGCCGCCGATTTCCGCCGGGACAACCTTGATCTTGCCGACCGGAACGCCGAGCACCTGGGCGCTCAACGAGCGGACATCGAAAGCTCCCTGCGTCGAGCAGTAAATCGTCGCTTGTCCGTCGGCGTTGTAGATGCCCACGGCGTTGTGGGGCTCGATGTACCCCTGATGGACCATCGCGGTGTTGAACTCGCGCTCGACGACGTAATCGGCGGCCCTGAAGCCGGCTTCGACGTCGCCGCGCTTGAACTGGTAATGCTGCGCGACGTTGGTCTGTTTGTCGCCTTCCTCGCGATTGCGGAGATCCGGGAGCAGAATCGGCGCGCCGGGCTTCATCGCCGCGTCCACCGTCATCGCCGGTTCGAGGACTTCGTAGTCGACTTCGATGAGCTTGAGTGCTTCTTCCGCGATATGCGGGCTGGTCGCGGCGACGGCGGCAATGGCATGGCCGTCGTAGAGCACCTTGTCGCGCGCGAGGATGTTCATCGACAAATAGTGCGGATTGATTGCCATCTCGCCCGCCTGCTCCAGCCGGTTGGCGGCCTCCGGCAGGTCGGCAGCGGTGACTACCGCCTTCACACCCGGCAGCTTGAGGGCCTTGTCGGTCTTGATCGATTTGATCCGGGCGTGCGCGTGCGGGCTGCGCAGCACCTTGCCGAACAGCATGCCAGGGAAGGCATAGTCCGCGCCGTACTTGGCGCGGCCGATAACCTTGTCGATCCCATCGTGACGGATCGGCCGGGTGCCGATTACCTTGAACTTGCCGTTAGAAGTGGTCGCTTCCATAGGTATGACCTCTCTGAGCTTCGCAAGTCGTGTTAAGCGGCGCGGTTCGGGCGCGCTCCCGATTTCATCGCTTTGGCCGCATCGAGCACCGCGCGAACTATCTTGTCATAGCCGGTGCACCGGCACAGGTTCCCGGCCAGCGCGTATCGGACTTCCTGTTCGGTCGGGTCGGGATTGCGGTTGAGCAGAGCGGTGGCAGACACCAGGATTCCCGGCGTGCAGATTCCGCACTGCAGGCTCGCATGTTCCAGGAACTTCTGCTGCAAGGGATGCAGCGCGGTGCCATCGGCGAGCCCCTCAACGGTACGAATATTCTTGCCCTGGGCCTCGACCCCGAGCATCAGGCACGAGCACACCGCACGCCCATCAACCAGCACGCTGCAGGCGCCGCAATCTCCGGTGAGGCATCCTTCCTTGCTGCCGGTCAGTTCGAGCACATCGCGCAGGCATTCGAGCAGGCTCTGGCGCGGTTCGCAGAGAAACTCGACCGCTTCGCCATTGATGGTGGTTTCAACCAGCGTCTTCTTGGACATTCTTCTTTCGCCTCTTGCGCGTTAGCGTTTGCGGGCGCGTTCCGCCGCGATTGTCAGGACACGCCGCGTCAGCACGCCGGTTACGTGACGTCGATATTCAGCCGTCCCGCGCATGTCATCGATGGGGGAGCTTGCCTCGCTGGCCAGCCGTGCGGCCGTCTCCAGCGCCGCGTCATCCAGCTTCTTTCCGGCCAGCGACTCCGATGCTTTCTGCGCGAACAGCGGAGTCGCGGCGACCGCGCCCAGACCGATTCGCGCGGCCTTAACCTTGTCGCCATCGAGCGTCACCGACGCGCCGACGCCGACGACGGCGATATCCATTTCGTTGCGCGGGATGAAACGCAGATAGGCATCGCTGGAGTGGGGCGCGGGAGCGGGGATCAGAAGCTGCACCAGCAGTTCCCCGGGCTTCAGCACCGTGCGTCCCGGGGACACGACGAATTCTTCAACCGGCACTTCGCGCTCGCCGCGCGGCCCGGCGATTCGCGCCCGCGCCTTGAGCGCGATCAGCGCCGGCGTGCTGTCCGCCGCGGGGGAACCGTTGCAGAGATTGCCTCCGACCGACGCGCGATTTTGAATCTGCAGCGATCCGATCAGGTGAGCCGCTTCGGTCAGGCCCGGGTAATTCCGGCGCATCTCCTCATTCTCGGCGATATCGATGCACGAGACTGCCGCGCCCAGCCGCAACCCTGCCCTGGCGCTAAACTTCAGCTCGCGCAACTCCTTGATCTTTTTGATATCGACGACGAACTCGGGCTGGCGAACACCCGCGCGCATCTGGATCAGGAGGTCGGTGCCGCCGCACAACGGGCGGGCTTTCTCGCCATGCGCCTTCATCAACTTGAGCGCATCGGCGAGCGTGGACGGAGATTCGTAGTTGAAAGCGTGCAAGGGAGAATTATCCTCCGGATAAGGCGTGGGTCAGTCCAGCCTTCGATCCCTTTAGATAGCGCAGTTTCCCCCGCCGCGAAAAGGGTGCGAAGGTCGCAAATTGAAACTTTTGCGCGATGCCGATTTCTCCATCAACCCGCAAAAACACCGGGTAGCACGAAGGGCACGCTGTCCTTGCCCTGGCGGGGACTAGTCCTTGAAGCCCAGCCTTCGCGCGATACGAGCTGCGGCGCAAGCAAGCGCTGGAGCGTGAGTGCCCATGTTGGCAAAACGCGGGTCGGTGGTCTGTCCGCGCACGTAGCGCACATATATCTGCTCAACCACGGTCGCGTTCTTCCAGTGCGCCCACGCCCAGTAAAAGGGGATATTGGCAAGGTCGCGTCCGGTCCGCTTCGCGTAACGCTGCATGAGCTCATCGCGCGACATAAAGCCCGGCGCAAGCGTGTGTACTTCGCCTTCTCCGGTGGCAAGCAAATCTTCGGGGTCGCTCTTCTCGCGCCAGTAGCCGAGCGAGGTTCCGAAATCCACCAGCGGGTCGCCGATGGTGGCCATCTCCCAATCGAACACGCCGACGATCTTCCCCGGATCGTTGAAGTCGATCATCACGTTGTGCAGGTAGAAGTCGTTGTGGATAAGCGCCGGCGGCGGAGACTCGGGCATATTCTCGAGAAACCATGCGCCGAGCTTTTCCATCAGCGGCACCTCGCGCGTTTTCGCCTTCTCCCACCTGCTCATCCATCCGGTGATCTGCCGCTTCAGAAATCCTTCCGGCTTGCCGAACTCGCCGAGGCCGATCTCTTTGTAGTCCACGGCGTGGAGGTCGGCGAGGGTATCTACGAACGCTTCGGACAACCGCCGCAGCGAAGGAGGATCCTTGGGGAGTTCAGGCGGAAGCGGCTGGCGCATCCTGACCAGCAGGCCTTTGCGGCGCTCCATCACAAAGAACGGCGCTCCGATTACCGAGGTATCGTCGCAGAACACCATCGCGCGCGGCGCCGGCTTGAATGCCTGCCACACGCGGGAGAGGACGCGATACTCGCGGCTCATGTCGTGTCCGCCGACCGGCAGGGGCCCGAACGGCGGCCGGCGCATCACCCATTCCCGGTCGCCGAAGCGAAGGAGGTAGGTGAGGTTGGAATGTCCACCGCGAAACTGCTGCACGGTCAGCGGCCGGTCAGCGTCGGGCAACTTGTCGCGCAGATATGCGGCCAGCTTCGACCAATCGAGCTGTTCTTCCTCACGAACGTCGCCAAATTCCGGAGTTATGCCCACCGAGTTTGCCATTTGAAGATGTATGCCAAAAAAGCCGATGCCTGCGCTACACGCGCGAGTCCTGCCCTCGAGGTGGTGGTGCCTGGTCCGGCGGCAGCCGGGCGGCTGTGGCGAGAAGGTATGTGGAAGGCGGGAACCCTCGAGCAGGGCGCCGAGACTTCTCAGCGCCCTGCCCTGAGATGCTGACTCGGTTATCGCGCTATTGCCACTGGCGGAGTTCGCGGCGCGCGATGGTCTGGCGATGGACTTCGTCAGGACCGTCTGCGATGCGCAGGGCGCGGCTGTCGCGCCAGAAGCGGGCGATCGGGAAATCGTCGCTGACGCCGGCGGCGCCGAAAAGCTGGATCGCGCGGTCAAGCACGCGCATCACCATGTTCGCCGCCATCACCTTGATCATCGAGATTTCCTTGCGCGCTTCCTTCTTGCCCGCGGTGTCCATCTTCCACGCCGCGTTCATAACCATCAGGCGCGTCGAGTCGATCTCGATTCTCGATTCGGCGATCCATTCCTGGATGTTCGACTTGTCGGCGAGCAGGCTGCCGTGGGTCCATCGCGTGTTGGCCCGCTTGCACATGAGTTCGAGCGCTCGCTCGGCGATGCCAATCGTTCGCATGCAGTGATGGATCCGCCCGGGGCCGAGACGGGCCTGCGAAATCGCGAAGCCGTCGCCTTCGCGGCCGAGGATGTTGGTCACCGGAACTTTGCAGTCCTTGTAAATGATCTCGCAGTGGCCGCCACCGCCGATATGCCCCATCACGGGAACCGGGCGTACCAGGTTGAAGCCGGGAGCATCGGTCGGAACGATAATCTGGCTGGCGCGACGATGAGGCTCGGCGTCCGGATCGGTCACCACCATCGCGATTGCGAAGGCCGCGCCGATTGCGCCAGAGGTGAACCACTTGTGCCCGTTGATCACATAGTAATCGCCCTCGCGGACGGCGCGGGTCTTGAGCTGAGTCGGGTCTGATCCCGGAGTATCCGGCTCGGTCATCGAGAAACAGGTGCGGATTTCACCATCGAGGCAGGGCTTGAGCCAGCGCTGTTTCTGCTCGTCAGTGCCGAACTCCGCAAGAATTTCCATGTTGCCGGTATCGGGCGCCATACAGTTGAAGGCGCGCGCGCCGAGCGGGCTGCGGCCCATCAGCTCGCAGAGCGGAGCGTACTCGTGGTTATTGAGGCCGGCGCCGAACTTTTTGTCGGGAAGGAAGAGGTTCCAAAGCCCTTCGGCTTTGGCCTTCTTCCTGATGTCTTTCATAATCGGATGTTCTTCGTGAGAGTCGGCGCGCTCGTGGGCCAGCACTTCCTTCTCGGCGGGATAGACGTACTGATCCATAAACGCGGCGACGCGTTTGCGGAGGTCTTCAGACTTCGGGCTTAGCGAAAAATCCATCGGCTACTCTCAACTTGAGTGGTTTATTCCGGAATTCATAACTCACTTGGAAAACAAAGAGAAGTGGCGCGAGAGCGCGCCGATGCGCGCGCTTGCGTTTCGCGGATTCTTCCGTGTGAGGACGCCGAGTGCAGCGGTGTGCGCGCCGCGGACCGGTCGGCAGACCGGTCCATGCGCGCACGACTATCGCCGGACCGAATTGTCGCGGGTTGTCCGGCGGCTTTCCGCCGCGATCTGCCCCGCCACTTTGCGATACATTCCGATTTACCCGGCTTGCTTTGCCATCGCTCGATGCGCGGCGGCGAGGATTTTGTCCTGTTCGGCGGCTTTCTGAAACGCCTTCGCCAGGTTCTCGCAATGATTGGCCATCCCGACCGGCTTCATCGACTTGAAGGCCTCGTAACTCTTGGCCGCCGAAAGATGCAGCTTGGCCTTCGCTTCGTTCTCAGCGGCCTCTTTGTCGTAATACTCGGCGATCGCTTCGTGGTCGGCCGGCGTTTTTGCATTAGCGATCGCCTGCGCCAGATTGTCATCGGTGACAGTAGTCTGCTGGCCCAAGGCCTGGTGAGAGGAAAACGTCCATACCCCAAGCATCAGCAAGAATGCGGTGGCCGCCAGAGTCACGATACGCGATTTCATACGTAATCCTCCTTTACCGGGTCATGTCTTTCGATTGCCACAATCCGCAACTGGTCCTAGCCTTTATACTATGCGGAGGGCCTTCATAGTTATCGGCTCGGCAGGCGCGATAGCGATTGCATGAACCGACGGATTCAAATGCGCGGCCCAAGCAAATCAGATCGCGCCTCGCACGGAGCTTCGATGTTGCGCGCGATCGTTGCCTCGAATACGCTCCGCTGTGTGATACGCCGGATTGTCACTTTTGCGCTGGCGTTCCTTCTGCTGATCAGCGCATACGGCCCGGCCTGCGCGGGGCTCCCCGGGTTCAATACGACCGCGTGCTGCGGTGCCGGGTGCGCGAGTGCGGGACAGTCGGCCAAAGCGCTGCACTGTTGTCAGACGGCGAGCGGCCAGAGCGCGCAGGAAGTTGTACCCGTTCACAACTTTGCGCCGGACCATTTCCAGCGGACAATCTCAAGCGGAATCGCCGTTTCGGTTCCTCATCTTCAAGCGGATCGATGGGCGTTCACGGAAGTCCACGCACCTCCCGGACTGGCGCCGTCCCCCGAAAATCTCTGTTGTCTCCAAATCTGATCTCGCCGATCGCGGTCCTTTAGCGCGTCGAGGCCGTTAGCGCCCGCCTGCCAGCGGCGCGAGAAGGTCCCCGATGCACACGGCTGCCGGGCGCATGACGCGCCCGGTTCGAATTGCCATGCAGCGGGCAACGAGCCTTCCGCATGGCCGAGAACGATAGGTGAGAAAAATGGCGTCGTACGCAGGCTTTCAGCGTTCGATCTTCAGCTACGCGCTGGCGTCGCTGTTTGCGACGGTTTTGTTGACCGCGCCGGCTCGCGGACAGGCTTCGGCAGGCGATTCGAGTCTATCGCCGACGAGTGTCGATGCGCTGGTGGCGGAGGCGATGCGCTCAAATCCCGAGATTGCCGCGGCGCGCAGCCGATGGCGCGGAGCTTCCAAAATTCCGCGGCAGGTCGCAACGCTCGACGACCCGCAGGTGTTTGTGCAGGAGTTTACGGTCGGCAGCCCAGCGCCCGCTTCAGGCTACGAGACCAGCGACTTTTACTACACCGGATTCGGCGCCGCCCAGGACATCCCCGGTCCCGGCAAACTTAAGCTTCGCGCGCAACGAGCGGAGAAGGATGCGGAATATGCGCGCGCGAGCCTCGAGTCGACGGAAAGGCGCATCGCGGAAAAAGTACGCGAGACCGCGTTCAACCTCTTTTATCTCGAACAATCCGCCCAGTTGCTTCAACAAACACGCGACGAGCTTTTGACGATCGAACAGACCGCCGAGCAGCAGTACCGCACGGGGATGGGCCAGCAGCAGGACGTGCTCAAGGCTCAGCTTGCCGCGACCTCCATCGTCAAGGACCTCGAGACAAATCGCGAAGATATCGAGTCGGCCGAGGCGAGCCTGAAGGCGATGCTGGGACGGGAGGGAGACTCGCGCGATATCGAGATCGCATCCGTGACGCCTACCGCTCTGAAGCTCGACGACGCGCAGCTTGGCCAAGCAGCCGACACTGCATCGTCAGAGGTCAGGATGGCGCGGGCGATGGTTTCGAGCAGCCAGGCTTCGCTTGAACTGGCGCATCGCAACTACTGGCCCGACTTCAGCATCGGCTACCAATACGACAAAACCGGTCCGGGTTTCCGCGACTACTACATGCTGACCGTGGGCGCGAAAATTCCCCTGTATTTCTGGCGCAAACAGACTCCTGCGGTCGAACAGGCGGCGGAAGAAAAAGCCGCGGCCCATAGCCAGCTCCACGCGACCAGGCTGGCCGCGTTGTCCGACCTGCGGAGCAACATGGTCGCAGTCCACACCCAGGATCGGATTGTGACGCTCTATCGCGACGGGTTGATTCCGCAGGGCGAGGCGACGCTGGAATCCGCGCGCGCAGCCTATCGAACCGGCAAGGTCGATTTTCAAACGCTGCTGTCGGCGGTCAACGACCTGCTGAATCTGCGCGAGGGCTATTACCGCGCGGTTGCGGATCACGAAATCGCGGTCGCGCGGGTCAAGCAGATAATTGGTGAACAGTCATGAAATATCCGTCGAGGGCATTGGCTTTCGCGATCGCGATTCTGCTGGGGCTGACAGCGAGAATCGTCCTCGCGCAAACGAGCCTGGCGCCGATCCGCCTTTCTCCGGAGCGCCGCCAGCTTATCGGCCTGCAGACGGCCGTAGTCGAGGAAAAGGATCTGGACGGACGAATGGAAACCACGGGCCTGGTCGAGCCGGACGAGCAACTTGAAAGCACGGTGCAGACCCGGTTTTCGGGATGGATCAGGCAGGTATTCGTAAATCAGACCTATCAGCCCGTGCATGCCGGCCAGCCGCTCTTCACCATCTACAGTCCGGACCTCCTTAACACCGAGAATGAATATCTCATCGCGCTTAATGCCGCCGATCGGTTGCGCACCAGCACGGTTAGCGGTGTTGCGGATGGAGCGGCTTCACTTTCGGGCGATGCGCTGGAGCGCCTTAAGCACTTTGGCGTGCCGGCGACCGAGATTGCGCGGCTCAAGCGCGAGCGCACCGTGCGCGATGCGATTGAGATCGATTCGCCTCTCACCGGCTACGTGGTCGAGCGCAATGTCCTGCCCAACATGTACGCACAGCCGGACGCCCGGCTCTACGCGATCACCACTCTGTCGAGCGTGTGGATCTACGCGGCGGTGTTCCAGGACCAGATCGCGCAGGTGAGAGTTGGCGACCCGGTTACCGTGACCGTTGATGGCTATCCGGGGCGAAGCTTTCCGGGCCGGGTCGATTTCATCTGGGAGGCGATGGATCCGGCGACGCGCACCGTGCGCGTCCGATGCAGCTTCGCCAATCCCGATCGCCTGCTCAAGCTCGGTATGTACGTCAACGTCGCCATCACTCGCCGGTTGGGCCGGGGGCTGGTGATACCGGACTCGGGGGTGTTGCGCACGGGCCTGCGCAATGTCGCGTTTGTCGATCGCGGCGACGGTTACCTGACGCCGGTCGAGGTCGAGCTGGGCGCGCACCTCGGTCACAGTTTCGAGGTCCTGAAGGGGCTGCGCGCGGGCGATCGAATCGTGAGCTCGGCGAATTTTCTCATCGATTCAGAGAGCCAGTTGCAAGCCGCGGCCAGCACCTTCGCTCCGCCTCCACCCGGCGTGGGCGTTCCCGCGGGTGATGCGCAGGAAGGCGCGTCCAGCGCGACCTTAACTACCGATCCAAGTCCTCCGATCCGGGGCTCGAACAAGCTGGTGGTCGCGCTTCGCGATGGCCTGGGCAAGCCGATAACGGGAGCGCGGGTCTCGGTGACGTTCTATATGGCCGCGATGCCGGCGATGGGAATGGCGGCGATGCGCGCGCAAGCGAATCTTTCGGACCGCGGCGACGGCACGTACTCCGGCGCGATCGAGCTCGCAAGCGGCGGTTCATGGCAGGTCACCATAGCGGCATCAAAAGAAGGACGGCCGATCGCCGGCAAACAATTCAACCTCTCAGTCTCCGGATCGATGGCGATGTAAGCCGGAGGGAAGCGCGATGATCGAACGAACCATCGATTGGTGCAATGAAAACCGCTTCCTGGTTTTTGCCGCCGTCGCCGCGCTGGTGTTCGGCGGAATCTGGTCGCTCGGCAGAATTCCGCTCGATGCGCTGCCGGATATATCCGACGTGCAGGTCATCGTTCACACCGAGTGGAAGGGGCAGCCGCCCAACCTGATTGAAGACCAGGTGACTTATCCGATCGTCACCGCGATGCTGGCGGCGCCGCGGGTCAAGGCGGTCCGCGGGCAGACGATGTTCAATGACTCGTACGTGTTCGTGGTGTTCGAGGATGGCACCGACATCTATTGGGCACGAAGCCGCGTGGTCGAGTATCTGCAGCAGATCCAGGGCCAGCTTCCTCTCGGAGCAAATCCGGTGATCGGCCCGGATGCGACGGGAGCGGGATGGGTTTACGAGTACCTGCTCATCGATCGCCGCCATAATCTCAACCTCGCCGACTTGCGCAGTCTGCAGGATTGGCAGGTTCGCTACGCGCTGGAGACGGTCCCCGGCGTTGCCGAAGTCGCGACGATCGGAGGATTCGTCAGGCAATATCAGGTGAAGCTCGATCCGAGCCGCCTGCTCGCTCTCCACGTTCCGTTGCAAACCGTCATCGACAGGATCCGCGAGAGCAGCAACGAAGTCGGCGGCCGGATGCTCGAGATGAGCGGCGCCGGCTACCTGGTACGAGGCACCGGATATATCAAGTCGCTCGACGATCTCGAGAAGATCGCGGTCGCGACCAACAACGGCACCCCTGTGCTGGTGCGTGACCTTGGGGTCGTGACCTATGGGCCCGACCTGCGCGAGGGTGTCGCGGAATGGAACGGCGAAGGCGAGGCCGTCGGCGGAATCGTGGTGATGCGCTACGGGCAGAACGCGCTCAACGTCATCAACGGCGTCAAGGCGCGAATCGAGGAGATCAGCAAGAGCCTGCCGGCGGGCGTCGAGATCGTGGCCGGCTACGATCGGTCGGGGCTCATCGAGGCTTCAATCGACACCCTCAAGCGCGAACTGTACGAAGAAGCGATCATCGTGAGCCTGGTGATTGTCGTGTTTCTGTTTCATCTGCGGTCGGCGCTCATACCGATTCTGACGCTGCCGATCGCGGTTCTGGCGACATTCATTCCGATGTACTTCTTCCAGGTCAGCTCCAACATCATGTCCCTCGGCGGATTGGCGCTGGCGATCGGCGTGCTGGTCGATGCGTCGATCGTGATGGTGGAGAATGGCTACCGGCATCTGTCGGAGCGGCAGCGGTCGGAGGGGGCGGTCGGCGAGGCGGACCGCCGGAAGATCCTGCTCGAGGCGGCCAAGCAGGTCGGGCGCCCGATCTTCTTCTCATTGATAATCATCGTGGTGTCATTTCTCCCCGTGTTTCTGCTGGAAGCGCAGGAGGGAAGGATGTTCCGGCCGCTGGCGGACGCCAAGACGCTGGCGATCACGTTCTCATCGGTGCTCGCGATTACGGTCGTGCCGGTGCTGATGATCCTGCTGGTCAGGGGGCGGCGGCTCAGGCCCGAGTCGGAAAATCCGGTTTCGCGTTTTTTTCAGCGGCTCTATCTGCCGATAATCAAGTGGTGCCTCAGGCATCGGGGGGCAACGATCGCCGCGAACCTGGTTTTTCTGGCGGCAACTCTACCGCTGGCGTTCAGGCTCGGAAGCCAGTTCATGCCGCCTCTATTCGAGGAATCGGCGCTTTTTATGCCGACCGCGCTGCCGGGCATTTCGATTACGTCCGCCAGCGACCTGCTGCAAAAGCAGGATCAGATCATCCGCGATTTTCCCGAAGTGACGAGCGTCTTCGGAACCGCGGGAAGATCGAACAGCGCGACCGACAACGCGCCTATCGACATGTTTGATACCACGATCATGCTCAAGCCGCGCGACCAGTGGCCGCCGGGAGTGACATACGAAAGCCTGATCGCCGACATGGACGGCAAACTCCAGTTTCCCGGGCTGTCGAACAGTTGGACGATGCCGGTTGAGAACCGGCTTGACATGGAGCTTACCGGAATAAAAACCCCGGTAGGGCTCAAGGTGCAGGGACCCGACATCAATGAGATTCAACGCATCGGATCGGAGATCGAGGAGCTGCTGAGCTCCGTAAAGGATACGCGCGCGGTTTTCGCCGAGCGCGTCTCCCAGGGCTTCTACATCGATGTCGAGCCGGATCGCGACGCGGCGGCGCGCTACGGGCTTACGGTTGGCGATATCCAACTCGCAGTCAGCTCGGGAATCGGCGGCGAGGATATCGCGACTACGGTGCGCGGGCGCGAGCGATATCCCATAAACGTGCGCTATCTCCAGGACTATCGCGACAATCTCGATTCGCTCAGGTCGGTCCTGATCGCGACGCCGGCCGGAGCCCAGATTCCGCTGGGAGAAGTCGCTAAAGTGCGCATCGACCAGGGACCGTCGATGATACGCGACGAGGACGGCCGCCTGACCGGTTACGTGTACCTCGATCTGGCGACCACCGACTACGGCGATTACGTCAAACGGGCACAGGAGGTGCTCGATGCGAAGCTGCATCTGCCGCCCGGTTACACGGTGCGATGGTCGGGCGAGTATGAATTCGAGCTGCGCGCGCGAAGGCGCCTGGCCTTTATCCTGCCGATCGTGTTTGGGGTGATATTCGTCCTGCTCTATGCCCTGTTCAATTCCGCGCTCGAGGCTGCGGTGCTGATCCTGCCGTGTCTGTACGCGATGACGGGAGGGCTGCTGCTCCAATATTTCATGGGATTCAACTTCAGCGTCGCGGTCTGGGTTGGGTACATCGCGCTGTTCGGAATCGCGGTGGAAACCGGAGTTGTGATGGTCATCTACCTGCACGAGGCTCTGAACCGCCGCGCCGCCGCCGGACCGCTCGACCGCCGCGCCATCGAAGAGGCGGCCATCGAAGGCGCCGTACACCGGCTCAGGCCAAAGCTGATGACCGTAGCGGTGGTGATGTTGAGTCTTGCGCCGATCCTGTGGGCGAGCGGCGTCGGTTCGGACGTGATGAAGCCGATCGCCGCGCCGATTGTGGGCGGGATGGTCACCTCAACGATTCATGTTCTTATCCTGGTGCCTGTGTTCTTCGCGATGATGAAGGAGCGGGGCTTGATCAAAGCGCACCCGCTAGACTGAGGTTGAACTGATTCAAAGCCAGCACCGCCAGAAACGGCACCTCGGTCGTATGGTCGACTTCCGACGCCGAAAAAAATCCCGGCACCAGGAAGTTGGCGTTATCGACCAGAAATTCCTGGTAAGGCCCGTTGGGATTCTGCGTGGTGAAGTAAGAGAAGGCGACGTCGGTGTTGATCCGAGTAACTACCGAGTCCTGTTTCAGCGAAACCAGCGCGAGCGGAAATTTGGGAGTGAACAGGTAGGTGTCAGATGAGAGCAGCTTGGCGTACAGAGGATTGGACGGATCTCCATTCATCAGAGCTTGCGCATAGGTGGTGGTCAGCAGCGGCTGAACGGAGTTGTTGTCAGTTGTCCACGATGTCTGTGAAGCCTGCACCACCATCGTCAGTATCACCTGCGTGTCCTGGAGATCGACCTGGTAGTAGAGACCATCGATATTTCCGCTCGAGCCGCAAAGTGGCAGATTGCCCTGAGTGCAAACATAAACTGGCGACACGAAGATGTCGGTCGGGGCGATGTTCTGGTAATGGGAGAAGCTCAGCACGAGGTCTCCGCCCAGATACGGTTTCGACAGCGCGGAAACGCTCGGATCGAGCGAGAACCAGGGATTGTTCGCCGAGGAGATGTTGAAAAACAGATACGGCACCATCGTTCCGGTAAGGTCGAACACGCCCGACATCGGAACCACGTCCGCCAGCTTTACTTTGAGCGAACTCGCGTAGCGCGGATTATCCTGCATCAGGTGCGCCGCCTGAAGCGCGTAAGCTCCGCCTTCCGAGTAGCCCGCGATGAAAAGTGGCACCCGTCCCTGAACCCGCTTGCCAAGATAGCTTCGCGCCGCCTTCACCATCGCCAGCCCGCTCTGCGCGTTTTCCACCGGGTAGACTACATAAGGATGCGGATCGGCGGTGTCGTCGCCGAGTCCGATATAGTCCGGCATCACCACGACATATCCTTGCGCAGCCCACAGCGCCGCCAGCAGCGGTCCCGTGCCGTTACCAGTCGAGTTGTTCGCGGTTATGAAGTTCGACGGTATGTTGTTTCGCTGCACGGTGGTGCCATGAAAGAAAAGCACGATTCCTTTGATTGAACTCGAGGCCAGCTCCGGGACGACGATACCGCCCGATACCGTCACGGGAACGCCGCCAACGTTGAGCGCGCCGTAGGTGATCTTGACCGCATCGACGTTCTGAATGCCGAGGGGATTGTTGGAAATCGGATTGGCGGTCACATCGAAGTTGCCGAATTGCGGCGTGTTCAGATTGGCTTCGTTTTGCTGGCAGTCAGTCTGAGAAAAGCCGCTCGGGCAGATGGTTTGGACATAGTACGTCTGGAGATCCGGGATGCCGGGGGCGTCCTGGGCCGCGACATTCGATCCGGCCGCTGATGGGCCGGTTGGATAAGTCGTGATCAGGTTGCTGCTGAGCAGCGTTCCTTCACCCTTGGCGGTGTCGAACGGAGCCGGCGATGTCGTGCCGGAGCTGGTCCCTGAGCCGCCGCAGGCGCTCAGAGCAATGCTCAGAGCCAGCGCCAGCAGCGTGGCCGCGACACGATGGCACACCTTCGCCAAGGTTTTGGGATTCACTCTAACTCCTCCCTGATTCGGTTGGACGATTTGCGCGAACTTCTATGCAGACGCACGTTCGAAGTCGCGAGCTGTCTATTCGCGATTCCGCTGCGGCGTAATTTTTTCAGGACGTCGACCGATAAGGCAAGAGCAAAAGTATGCGGGGATTAGACAATCTTATCTGCGAGACTTGTCGCGGCGAATACTCCTTCGCGCGACAGCCTTGCATTCCCGCGGCGCGGGAAATCGCCATTTGATCGCGCGCACCGCGCGACGCGGATGGTCGCGCGATCCGCGCGATGCTAGCTGGCGACCGTCTCTATTCGCGCCGCAACATGCTTATGGAACGGAGTGCCGGCGAACCAGTCACGATCTTCCGTGGCAGTCAGCTCATTGGGCGCAACGCCGCTCTGAAATTCCTGCCCTTCGCGATCGGGGTACCAGAGCCCGGTTCCGTTAGGCAGCGCGACGTGACCGGGCAGCATCGTGTCGCTCAACTCGACGACGGCCTCAGCGGTGCCGCGCTTCGTGATCACGCGCACGCGTCCTCCCGTTCGTACTCCGAGCCGCGAGCCATCCTCGGGATTCATCCACAGCGAGCCGTGCGGATCTTTTGGCCGCCATTTGGGGTCACGAATGATCGTGTTGGCGGTCGAAGAGCGCCTCTGTCCCGCGGACAGCACAAACGGAAATTCCGGATCGGCGGCGGGTTGCTCGTCGCGAAGCGACCGAAGCTCGGGAATGAGCTCGGGGATAGTGAAGTCGATGCGACCGCGATGAATTCGGCGCCAGGTCTCCCCATAGGGATCGACGCTGACTACCACTCCGGAAGGATTTTTCAGAATCGCGTCGAACAGCGCCTCGCCAAGCGCCGGACCCTCGCCGCTGAAACCGGCTCGCCGCACCGAATCGGCATAGCGTCGCGCGAATTCCTGCGCGATGCCCCATACTGACGCGCCGTTCTGGTAGGCGGCGCCCAGGACGGGCCCGAGCGTTTCGTAGAGCAGCACGGTCATTACCGCGCCGAGGCGCGGACGTTCAGAGAGTACACGCTGCAGCTCGAGCGCATATGCCAGCCGGCCCTTGGCCGCCGCCGCATGCAGCGGCGCGACGTCATCGTCGGTCATCGCGCCAAGAGCGCGGACCAGGCGGCGATGGATTTCGCCTTCAGGTAGCGTTCCGGGCAACGGCTCGAGAATCGGCGCGCGGAGCGTGAACGAGTTGGCGAAATCGGTGCCGGTGTCGAATCCCGAGCCGAAAAAGGTCGCCTCGGATTTCTCGTATTGGGAGCAGGCGGGCAGCACGTAGTGTGCCTCGCGCGCCGTCTCCGTCATCGCAACGTCGATGACAACGACAAATTCCAGGGCGCGCAGCGCCTCGCGCATCCGCGCGCTGTCGGCCACCGAATGGGCGGGATTCTCGCTTTCGATCAGCATCGCCCGAAAACGCCTGGGATGGTCGGTCAGAATCTCGTCGGGTATCACATTGGCCGGAATCAGATTGCCGATAATGCGATGGCCCCCGACCGGGCTGGTCCGGTCCGAAAGCGCCCCGCTGAACATCCCGGTCAGACTGGTTGCGGCATTCATCGCGCCGCGCTTGCCGACATTTCCGGTCAACGCGTAAAGCAGCTTCTCGAGATATGAATTGAGCGTGCTGTGAGGCGCCTGCTCAATCCCCAGATCCTCGAAGAACGACACGCTCGATGCGCGCGCGATCCGGTGCACCACGTTGCGTACCAGGCTCTCGCTGACCCCGGCGCGTGCGCAATAGTCGGCGATCGGAACTTCACTCAACGCGGCGAGGATTTCGGAACTGTTTTCGCCGTGATCGCGAATGAAGGCGCGATCGACCAGGTCTTCCTGCACCAGGACACCCAGCATCGCGGCCAGACAGAAGGCGTCGGTGCCCGGCCGCACCCGCAAATGATAGTCCGCCATCTCCGCCGTCTCGGTGCGGCGCGGATCGATTACAACCAGGGCGCGATTGGGGTCCGCGGCAAGATCGCGCAGAATGGGGCGGGCTCGCTGAAAACCGTGCGACTGCCACGGATTCTTCCCCACGAATACCGCGACCTCGGCATGCTCAAAGCCCGCGCGCACTGCGGTTCCAAACATCCGGTGTTCGACCCAGAACTCGCCGGTTTTTTCCTGCGCGAGCGCATTCGAGCTGTAAACGCATCCCAGCGCCCGCCGGGTCGAGGCTCCGTAGCTTCCCACCAGATGATTTCCCTGGCCGCCACCGCCGTAATAGAAAATGCTCTCCCCGCCCCATTTGTCGCGGACCTTGAGGAATCCCGCGGCGACTTCGCGGATCGCCGTGTCCCAATCAATCTCCTCGAACGTGCCGTCCGCCCTTCGGCGCATCGGCGCAGTCAGGCGATCGCGCCCGTTCTGATAGAAGTCGATTCGTTGCGCCTTTTCGCAAGCGTAGCCGCGAGAAGCGACGTGGGCGCGGTCTCCGCGCACGCGCGCGATGCGGCGGCCGTCGACCTTCACTTCGATTCCGCAGTTGACCGAACAGAGGATGCACGCGGTCTTGAGCCATTCGTCAGCCATGATGCTTCTCCCGACGAGCGGGCCGGCGACCGGCCGAGTGTTGTTGACTAAGTTCTATTTTGGAACTTACTATTGAGTCAAGGCTTGTCTGAGCTGCGGGGATTTCGGCTTGCGCTGGTCGGAAATAAGCGAGATGAAATGTTCGGTTGCCCGGACCCTTTCGGTCATCGGCGACCGCTGGACGATGCTGATTGTGCGCGATGCGTTCCTCGGCAAGCGCCGGTTTGCGGACTTTCAGGATGACCTGGGCATGACGCGCCATCGCCTGTCGGCGCGGCTGGGCAAGCTTATCGACGAAGGCATTCTGATGCGCGTGCGATACCAGGATCGGCCGCCGCGATTTGAATATCGGCTGACCGAGAAGGGCATCGACCTTTATCCGGTGATCGTGGCGATGCTGCGATGGGGCGACCGATGGATGGCGGGCGCGGACGGCCCGCCCATCGAGCTCGTGCACAAAAATTGCGGAAAGCACGTAATGCCGGCGCTTACCTGTCCAGCGTGCAAAGAGGAAGTGAATGCACGTACGATGTCTGCACGGCCCGGGCCAGGCTTGAGAAGGCGATCGCATCCGCCTGTCGCCCGGATTAGTTCACGCAAGGAGTAGAGCGCAGTCATGATTCGCCAGTTTCAGTTCGAGGCGGAGATTTACCAGTCGCTGGCCTGCCTGCCGATGCAGGCGCGGCGCAAACTCGACGCGATCGGGGTCAAGATCGGGCTCGCCCAATGGCAGCAGCTCGGGCGCGGCGAGCGGCTCATGATCTGCCATGCGCCGGCAAACTCGCCGGAAGAACGCGCCGCGCTCAAGCTGTTCATCGAGGAGGCAACGATGGCGCGCGCGGGCAGCCCTCCAAAAGAGCTGCCGGAAGAAAAGCGGCGGGTGGCGATTCCGCCGAAATCGCCGCCGGATCGGCTCGTCGCGCACGCGCGCCGGTTCGGCACCGAATTGACGCAGGAGAAATGGGATCGGCTCGACGACGACGAACGCTACGCGCTGGTGAAGCTCGGCGACGTCGAGCGGCCGAGCCACAACCTGCCATCGGCGCTCAAGGAATTCTTCGCGTAGCGGTCGCTCCAAAAGCCGGCGCCATCCGAAGCCGCGCTATTTGATCTCACGCGGATGCAAAACTCCCGCCTGCTTCAGGCGTTCGATCGATTCTTTTGAATAGCCGAGCTCGGCGAGGATGGGTTCGTTGTGCTCGCCGAGCGCAGGCGCCATCGTTCGCACGTTCGCCGGCGTGCGATCGAAGCGGGCCGCGGGACGCGGCAGGCGTATGCGGCCGAGGTGCTCGGTATCGTGTTCTTGCAGGATTCCGCTTTCGCGCACCTGCGGATCCTGAAGAAGCTCGATACGCCGGCGGACCGGTGCGGAAGGAACGTCGTTGGCCAAAAGCCGCGGCAGGATTTCATCCGCCCTCCACTTTTCCAGCTCGGCGGACATGATTTCGCGCCGCGCAACCGCGTTGATGGTGCGGTCGCGCGCGGTCTTGAAACGCGGATCGTTGATCAAGTCCTCGCGCCCAAACGCCCGGCACATCCCCGTCCATTCTTCATCCGAAAGCGCGCCGGCGGTCACGTATCGGTCCTGCGTGGCGAAGATCAGGTCGGGCCCGACTTCGCCATCGGATGGGTCGCGCTCCTCGCCGACAAACGTGAGACTCGGCATCGCCTCCGGCCATAGGTAGGAGATCATCGCGTCGAGCATCGCGATGCGCACGTGCTGGCCTTCTCCGGTGCGCTGCCGATGGAAGAGCGCGGCGGTTATCGCCTGCGCGGTGGTGAGCGCGGTCGTGTAGTCGGCGATGATAGTACGGACCATCCGCGGGCGCCCCGTATCGCGATCGCGCTGCACATCGGCAAGTCCCGAAAGCGCCTGGATCACGGGATCGTAGGCGCGCTGCCCGGAATACGGGCCGCGTTCGCCGAAGCCGCTGACCGACACATATATGATGTCGGGGCGAATTTCGCGGACGGTATCTTCGCCCAGCCCCAGACGTTCGGGAGCGCCGGCGCGGAAGTTATGCACCAGGACATCCGCCGCGGCAACGAGCCTGCCAAGGATCGCTCGGCCTTCGGCGGTTTTGAGATCGAGCGCGATCGACCGCTTGTTGCGATTGCTTGCTAGAAACGATGGGTTCATGCCGCGGCGGCCGCGCGCCAGCCGGCGCATCAGGTCGCCTTCGGGGTTCTCGACCTTGATAACGTCCGCACCCTGATCGGCGAGCATCATGGTGGCGACCGGCCCGGCCACCATCGTGCTCAGGTCTAGAACCCGCACGCCTTTGAGAGGTCCGTGGTTGTCGCTGTTCACAGTCTGCTCCGTCAGTCAGCGTAGTTCCGCGCGAATGCGTCCCGGTAGGCCGGGCGCCTTGTCATCCGCCTCCGATATTCCATCACACTATCGGGAAGCGCGAGCCCCTCCGCGATTGCCCAATCTAGGCAGGTCGTCAGGAGAATGTCCGCCGCGCTCAACCGGCTGCCGAGCAGAAACGGAGTCTCGATGCCGATTCGCGGCGCCATCGCTTCGAGGTTGTGCGCGAAGTACTTTTTCGCCGCGTCCACCGCGGTCGGCGCTTCTCCATAGATGTGCTTCAAACCCAGATGCCTGCGCACGGTGTACAGTGAGGCGGCATCCAACTCGGTCATGATGAAGTAGCACCACTCGTTCAGGACCGCGCGGCCCGCCGCATCGACCGGCGCGTGGATCGACGGACTTGGAAAGGTGTCGGCCAGGTACTGCACGATTGCGGCGCTTTCGGCAATCGTGAACGATCCGTGCCGCAGCACCGGAATCTTGTGGCGCGGGTTGATGCGCCTGAACTCCGGGGCGAGCGTCTCTCCGGTCCGTGCCTTGATCGGACGGGTGATGTATTCCTGGCCGAGCTCCAGCAACATCCAATGCGGACGCATCGTACGCGAGGTCCCGGTTCCCCACAGAATCAAATCATCAGCCATGGTCCTGTTTCGCTCCTGTCTTACAGCGGCGGCTAGTGGCCATTTGGCCGCCTGCTGGACACAACGGCGCGGGTATTCGAAGAGACCTGGGTTGCATCCCATTGATTGGGATCTTAAAGTCGATCCTATTCGTGACGCTCGTAATCAAACGAGTCAAGAGTTGGAGCTGGGCCGCATGCGAGTATCCAGGGAACAGGTCTCCGAAAATCGCCGCCAGATCCTCTCCGCCGCCGCGCGGCTGTTTCGCGAGAACGGGATCGCCGCCACCGGCGTTGACGAAATTGCCGAGCGCGCCGGACTGACCCACGGCAGCGTCTACAGCCAGTTCGGCTCCAAGGATGCCGTAGCGGCGGCGGCAATCCTGTTCGCCTCCGCCGGGTCCCTGCGAAGATGGGGGCGCGCCGCCGAGCGCGCGCCGGGAAAGCCGGCCTTGCGCGAGATCGTCAAAGGCTACCTGTCCCGCGATCATCGCGATGCTCCCGGCCACGGATGCGTGCTCGCCGCGCTCGGTCCGGACGCCGGCCGTGGGCCGCGAGCGACCCGCAATGCGTTTACCCGGGCGTTGCGGGGGGCGGTGGATTTCATCGCGGGCCTCATGCCCGATCGTGTCGCGTCGAAGCGCGAGGAGCGGGCCCTCGCCCTGTTCTCGCAAATGGTCGGAGCATTGATTCTGGCCCGCGCCGTCGATGACGAAGCTCTGTCGGATCGAATCCTGCGCGCGTCGTCCCGGCACGCGATCGCCGTCGCCGATCATTCTCCGAATCGATAGGAGAGGTCTTGTGGAATTCAGGAACGCAACCGCCGTGGTCATTGGCGCCGGGGACTATATCGGCGCCGCAATCGCCAGGAAATTCGCCGCCGAAGGATTCACTGTCTTTGCCGGCAGGCGGCAGGGCAACAAGCTCGCGCCGCTGGTCTCCGAAGTCGAGGCGGCCGGCGGAAGGATCTTCGCGCGCGGGCTCGATGCGCGCAAGGAAGAGGACATCACCGCGTTTCTGAACGAAGCTGAGCGGCAGGCGCCGCTTGAAGTGTGCATCTTCAACATCGGCGCCAACGTCAATTTTCCGCTGGTGGAAACCACCGAACGGGTGTTTCGCAAGGTCTGGGAGATGGCCTGTTACTCCGGCTTTCTTGCGGGGCGCGAGGCCGCCCGCCTGATGCTGCCGCGCGGCCGCGGCGCGATCTTTTTCACCGGCGCGACTGCGAGCCTCCGCGGCGGCATCGGATACGCGGCGTTTGCCGCGGCGAAATTCGGCCTGCGCGCGGTCGCGCAGAGCGCGGCGCGCGAACTCGGGCCCAGGAATATCCACGTCGCGCATCTGATCATCGATGCCGGGGTGGATACCGCCTGGGTCCGCGACCGCATCCGGGAACGCGAGGGCGAGGACGCGATCAAAAATCTGGACCTGACCCGCCTGATGACGCCGGCTTCGGTGGCCGAGACGTATTGGCAGCTCTATCGGCAGCCGCGCGACGCGTGGACCTTCGAGATGGAGATTCGTCCATTCCGCGAAAAATGGTGAGCCAAATGAAAACCGTGGAATTTCATTTCGACTTCGGCAGCCCCAACGCCTATCTGAGTCACCTGGTAATCCCCGAGATCGAGAAGCGCACCGGAGCCAAATTCGAGTATGTTCCCGTCCTGCTCGGCGGCGTCTTCAAGATGACCAACAACCGCTCGCCCGCGGAGACTCTGAGAGGCATCAAAAACAAGCCCGAGTACGAGCGCCTTGAGACGCAGCGCTTCATCAAGCGCCACGGCATCACGAAGTTTCAAAGCAACCCCTTCTTTCCGGTAAACACCCTGATGATCATGCGCGGCGCCATCGCCGCGAAATCGATGGGCATCTTCGATCGCTACATCGATGAGGTCTACCGCCATATGTGGGCCGAGCCAAAGAAGATGGACGATCCCGCCGTCGTTCGGAAGGTCCTGGAGGGCGCCGGATTCGATTCCGCGATCTTGTTCGAGTTGATTCAAACCCAGCCGGTCAAAGACGAGCTGATTCGCAACACCGAGCGCTCGGTCGCGCGCGGCACTTTCGGTTCTCCCACTTTCTATGTCGATGAGGAGATCTTCTTTGGCAAGGACCGCCTGCGCGACGTCGAGGAGATGCTGGGCGGCCCGAACAAGTGATAGGTCTGGATTGATTGCCGCACGGTAGTCATTGTAGAGCGTGGTGGACAGGACCAGTCAGGCCGCGATCGAAATCGACAACTCGACGAGGACCATCAATGGACTTCAACTACTCACCTGAAGACGAGGCGTTTCGGCAGGAAGTGCGCCAATGGCTGGAAGCGAACCGGGAGTTCGCTCCGGCCTCGGTCAGCATCCTCGCGAATGAATCGGATGAGCAATGGAAGGCGCGCGTCCGATGGCACAAGAAGCTCCACGAGGGCGGCTGGGTGGCCGTCAATTGGCCGAAGGAATACGGCGGGCGTGGCGCAACCGTGATGCAACGCCTGATCTTTCGCGAAGAGCTTGCGCGTCTCAATCTGAGCGAGCCCGGCATTGGGATGGGCATCAGTCTGCTCGGTCCGACCTTGATGCATTGGGGGACCGATGAGCAAAAGCGCCGCCATCTCCCGGCCATCCTGCGCGGAGAAGAGATCTGGTGCCAGGGCTACAGCGAGCCCGGCTCGGGGTCCGATCTCGCCTCAATTCAGACGCGCGCCGTCGAGGAAGGCGACTACTTCGTGGTCAACGGGCAGAAAGTGTGGACCTCGATGGCGCAGCATGCGGACTGGATCTTCGCGCTGGTGCGAACCGACCCGGATGCACCCAGGCACAAGGGGATCACCTATCTGCTCATCGACATGCACAGCACCGGCATCACGGTCCGCCCGCTGGTCCAGATGACCGGAGGCAAGGGCTTCAACGAAGTGTTCTTCGAGGACGTCCGCGTGCCGAAAAAGAACGTCGTGGGCGAGAAGAACAACGGATGGCAGGTCGCGATGACGACGCTGATGTTCGAGCGCGGGGGCGGCGCCGGGATGGGCGGCCCGATGCAGGAAGTCAGGGAGCTCGTCGACCTGGCAAAGCGGCTGCCGCGCGATGGCGGCGTGGCGTGGGACGATCCCGGAGTGCGCCAGAAGATCGTCGAGTTTGCGTCCGATGCGATGGCGCTGAAGTACACGGGCTATCGCCAGCTCACCCGCCAGCTCAAGGGTCTGCCGCCCGGGCCGGAAGGTTCGATGATGAAGTTGTGCAATACGGAACTGGCGCTGCGAATCGCGTTGTTCGCGATGGAGCTGCTGGGTCCGTACAGCCAGCTCGAATTTGGCGCGCCGTTCGCGATCGACAAGGGCAAGTGGTCGTTCCGGATGCTGGCGGCGCGCGGTCCCACAATTTACGCCGGCACCAACCAAATCCAGCACAACATCATTGGCGAACGGGTCCTCGGTCTGCCGAAGGGGTGATCGCTTGAGGCCGGCGACAGCGTGAGACATTGCCGGAGATTGAGTTCACTCTCGCCCGACCGCTTGAAGGTATGCCATGGAACTGGCGAAGAATTGTATTGACGTAGGATTGTTCACCAATCGGCTTGACGAGATGAAGGCCTTCTATGGCGATCGTCTGCGATTGCCATACGAGGAGATGCTGCCGCTCGGCGGCGGCCTGCAGCAGCATCGCTACGGTCTGCTCGGCTCGGTGCTGAAGATCAACCATTCGCGCGACCCGTTGCCACCGCGTGTTGCCGGCGGCTACCTGCGAATCACCATCTCCGATCCGCGCACCCCGATGCCGTTCGAGCTGACGGATCCCGACGGCAATTCGATCGAGCTGGTTCCTTCGGGCCAGCGCGGCATCCGGCAGATCGAAGTTCAAATCGGCGTAACCGACGAGCGCGAGTTTGCGAGGTTTTATGGCGAGGTGCTCGGGGGCGAGCGTCTCGACGATCGCCGCTATCGAATCGGCGAGACTATCGTCAGCTTCGCGCACGATCCGGAGGCCCGCCGCGCCGAGAGATCGGGATCGGCGACCGCGGCTGAGGTAATCGCGACGATGCGCGCCGTCGGCTTCCGGTACATTACGATCCAGGTTCGCGGTTGCGACGCGGAACACAGGCGGTTTCTTTCGATGGGAGTATGGGAAGGAGCGCCGCCGGTGACCCTGGGAAAGGTCGCCAGAATCTCCTTCATCCGCGACCCGGACGGAAACTGGATCGAAATTTCGCAGCGCGCGTCGCTGACCGGCGCGCTGCCCGAGTAAGCCTCGGATATCGGCGTCAGGCCCAGCGCGATCTGGGCCTGCTGCGCGATCGCGAACGATCCGAAGAAAAGAGCTTGACCGGCTTGGGCGCGGTGATCTGAATCTTTTCGAATCCCTCGACGTGTTCGCGTTCGAGTTGCTCGCCGAGGACGCGCTCCAGGCGGGCCAGAGTGACGCGCTCTTCCGGAGTCACCAGGCTGATCGCTTCGCCCGACTTGCCCATCCGCGCCGTGCGGCCCACGCGATGGATGTAACTTTCGGTTTCCTCGGGAAGGTCGAAGTTGATCACGTGAGAGACATCGGGGATGTCCAGTCCGCGCGCGGCCAGGTCGGTTGCGACCATCACGCGAAACCGGCGCGCCCGGAACCCGGCCAGCGCGGCATTGCGTTGTCCCTGAGAGCGGTCGCCGTGAATCTGCACCGCGCGAATATGCGCATGCTGGAGCATCCGCGCGATCCGGTCCGCGCGGCTTTTGGTCCTCGTAAAGACGATCGCTCGTTCGATTTCGGGCCGTTTGAGAATCTCGAGCAGCATCTTGCTCTTGTCTTCAAGCGCCACCGGGTAGATTGACTGCCGAACCGTGGACGGCGGCGCGGTTTTTTCCCCGATGGTGACGCGCGCGGGATTATGGAGGAACTCGCGCGCGAGCATCTCCGGCCCGGATGCCATCGTTGCCGAAAACATCATGGTCTGCCGATGCCGAGGCACCATCTTCATGATCCGCTTGAGCTGCGGCAGAAAGCCCATGTCGAGCAGGCGATCCGCCTCGTCGATGACGACGACTTCGATGCGGTCGAGCTTTACGATGTGCCTTTCGAGGTAGTCGATGAGCCTGCCGGGGCATGCGACCAGAACCTGCGCACCCGAGCGAATTTCCTCGATCTGCCGCTTCTCCGATTCTCCTCCCATCACGACTGCGGCGCGCAGCCGCGTATGGCGCGCGAGCAGGGTGAACTCCCGCGCAACCTGGGTGGCCAATTCGCGGGTCGGAGTAATTATCAGGGCGGCCAGATGATCGCTGTGGCTGCGATGCAGGCGATCCAGCGTCGGCGCGAGAAATGCGCAGGTCTTGCCGCTGCCGGTTTCGGCGGTTGCTACCACATCGCGCCCTTCCAGTGCGACCGGAATGGTCTCAGCCTGAACCGGTGTTGGCTGGTGATGTCCCCGATCGGAGAGAGCGCGCTGAATTTCGGGCGCGAGATGAAATTCGGAAAAAAGCAATGGTGCTTTCAGATACCAGTATTAATGATACCGGTCGGATGACGACCTGACAACGCGGGTTTTTCAGGCTCCACGGATGCCGAGGATGCGGGTCCGTCCGGCCTGAGCGGTCGCTTTCCCAGGGGCGGCGGCAAGCACATTCTAAAATTTCCCGTGGCGGCCGGCCCCGGCGGCAAAGCGCTGCGCGCCCTCGCGTGTCTCCCCTGAATTGATGGTCGCGATGCCGTGACGGTACTCGTTGGCGAGCGCATCGCCGAGCGGCATTGTCCACGCCTCATAGGCCGACATCCGGTCCGACCGAACGCATCGCTGCGGAAATGCGGCGATGCGGCCCGCAAGTTCGCGCGCTCCCGCCAGCGCCTCGCCTTTCTCCGTCAGGCGGTTCGCCAGCCCCATCCGGAGCGCTTCGTCACCCGACACGCCGCGTCCGGTGAGAATCATGTCCATCGCGTGGCTCATCCCGATGAGCCGGGGCAAGCGGACTGTTCCCCCATCGACCAGCGGAACGCCCCATCGCCTGCAGAACACGCCGAAGACGGCGTCGCGCGCGGCGACGCGCATATCGCACCAGAGGGCGAGTTCGAGTCCTCCCGCCACCGCGAACCCTTCGACCGCGGCGATCACCGGCTTGCTGAGCAGCATACGGGTGCATCCCAGCGGTCCATCGCCGGTCTCCGTGACGCGGTTGCCCCGGTCGGTCGCGACCGCTTTCAGGTCCGCGCCGGCGCAAAAGAACCCGCCTTTGCCGGTGAGGATGGCGACGTTCAGATTCGGGTCGGCATCGAAGCGCCGGAAGGCGGCGACGAGTTCGGCCGCGGTCGGCCGGTCGACCGCATTTCTGGCCTCGGGGCGATTGATGGTCACAATCGCGAGGTTGGCGTCCGTTTCGTACTCAACCAGGCTCATCGGAAGGTTCTCCCTAAGTTAACGCGGGGGCGAGCGTGGCGGATCCGGCGCTCGCCCTTCCGGCCAGATTATGCCAACTATGGCGTGACGCAAGATCGTCGTAGGTCTCGGAGCGTTCCTGATGAGCGAACGAAAGCGGCCCCGAGTTGCGAGTCGACAGCCCAAGCTTGAAGAATGGATTCGCGCCGCACTCCGTGTTGGAGCGATAATCACGGCCCTTGCGCGCGTCGGTGACCTTTACCTGATGAGAGCGGCGACGCCGCACCATTTCGCAGTCGTCTCCCTGTTGCTGTTTTCGCTGACCGCGAGTTCGCTGGCAGTCGTTGCGACTTATCTGCGCTGGTTCGACCCCCACTGGCGAGAGCTGACGTTGGGGGTTTGCGCGTTGTCCAGCCTGAGCGCGACGGTATTCGGCGTCGCAACCGGCCGCGATGAACTCATTTTCGTGTCGCTGATCCTGATGATCATCGGGAGCAGCGCGATGCTGCCGTGGTCGTCTGGATGGCAGGCATCGTTGAGCGGATTCTGCTTTTCGCTGTGGGCGATTCCATTGGCGTTCGGGCACGGTTCCGCAACCGATCTCCTGCACTGGATGGCGATTGCGGCCGCCGCCGTTCTGGCCCAGATGGCGGTGATAATCCGCAGCCATCAGATGGCGGAACAGGCGGAGGCAAACCGCAAGATTCGTGAGAGCGAAACCAACCTGCGCAAAGTGTACGAAGCGAGCCCCGCCGCGATCGCCGTTGTCCACCTGCCGGATTGCACATACACCGACGTAAATCGGACGTTTGAACAGTCGAGCGGATATTCGCGCGAAGACGCTATCGGCGCCACCGACATTGACCTGCGACTGTGGAGCGATCTCGGGGCGCGCGAGAAGTTTTTCGAACTCCTGAGAAAGCGCGGCGAGGTGCAGGGGTTCGAGGCCGAAATGCGGCTACGAGACGGCACCCTGGTCCCCACCCTGATCTCGGCCGTGGAAGTCGAGATTGATGGCCAACCCTGCGCCATCAGCATCACGCGCGGAATCATGCGTATCAAGCGGACCGAGCAGGAGCTGGTGCAGGCGCGCGAGGAAGCCCTGGCCGCGTCGCGCGCGAAGACCGAATTCCTGAGCAGCGTGTCGCATGAAATTCGCACTCCGCTCAACGCCATCCTCGGCATGGCCGATCTTCTAATGGAAACGCCGCTCAACGACGAGCAGCGACGCTACCTGGAATCGATGGTGGACAACGGCAACACGCTGCTCGAGCTGATCAATGCGGTGCTGGATCTGGCCCGGGTCGAGAGCGGCCGGCTTTCGCTGGAAAGCGTCGCGTTCGACCTGGAGGGATTGGTCGATCGCGTGGTCGATACCCTCGGCCTGCGCGCTCACGAAAAGGGGCTGGAACTGGTGGCGCGAATCGCGCCCGAGGTGCCGACTCTGCTCGTCGGCGATCCGCTGAGGCTTCGCCAGGTCCTGATCAACCTGGTCGGCAACGCGACCAAGTTCACCGAGCGCGGCGAAGTCAGCCTGGTGGTGGAGTCCTGTGTGGCGCCGCCCGTTCCATCCGGCGAGGCGGTGATTCGCTTCACCGTGCGAGACACGGGAATCGGCATCTCCGCCAATCAACTCGAGCGGATTTTTTCCAACTTCTCCCAGGCGGACTCGTCTACCACGCGCAAGTACGGAGGCACCGGACTCGGCCTGGCCATCTCGCGCCGGCTGGTGGAGATGATGGGCGGGAGTGTCAATGTCGAGAGCGAACTCGGCCGCGGCAGCACCTTCTGGTTCACCGCTCGCTTCAAGACCCAGCCCGGGGCCACTCGCCCCGCCGCCGGCGATACGCCGGACCTGGCGGGAACGCGCGTTCTGATCGTGGAGGATTCGGCGATGAACCGCGCGGTGCTGAACGAGATTCTTACCGCGCGCGGGGCGCGAGTAACCGCGGTGAGTTCATCCGACGACGCGACTTTGGAACTCGAAAAAGCCAAAGACGCGGACGATCGCTATCGCCTGATCCTGATCGACGCGCACCAGCCGAACCGCGATGGTTTTGCGCTGGCCCGCGCGATCAGGACGACTGCGGGACGGAACGCAAAAATCATCATGATGCTGACGTCGGGCGACCTTACCAGCCAGTTGCAGCGCCTGCGCGAAACCGGCTTGTCGCATCATCTCGTCAAGCCCATCAAGCGCGCCGACGTGATGAATGCGATCGCTCGGGCGCTGGCTC
This sequence comes from Pseudomonadota bacterium, assembly GCA_021323675.1. Lineage (GTDB taxonomy): Bacteria > Desulfobacterota > Binatia > Binatales > Binataceae > JAFAHS01. Next base: position 205,228 of record JAJPKP010000070.1, read on the forward strand.
TTCGCCCGGCGCCGCCGAAACCGGTCCTGGTTTCAGACGGGACGCAGCCCGAAGTACGCCCGCTGAGAATTCTGGCGGCCGATGATTCCGCCGACAATCGCGCGCTTATCGCCGCGTTCCTGAAGGACGAGCCCTATGTCATTGACGAAGCGGAGAATGGCGCGCTGGCGGTCGAGCGGTTTAAGCGTGAACATTACGACCTGGTCCTGATGGACGTCCAGATGCCGGTGATGGATGGAGACGAAGCGACTCGCGAGATTCGGCGATTCGAACTCGAAAGTGCCCGCCCGCGCACTCCGATCGTCGCCCTGTCCGCCGCGGTCTTTTCTGAATCGATCGCGCAGAGCCTCACCGCGGGATGCGACGCGCACGTAGGCAAGCCGGTAAAGCGCGCGATGTTGCTGGATGTGATTAGGCGGCTTACGGCGAAGCCGCAGGCGGCCGACGGCGAGGCTGAGATCGGGCCGCTTGCGCCCGCTCGCCAGCATACGAGGTAACCGGCGGACAGGCGGTGATTCGCTTGTTATTTTCGCGCCGCTTGCGCTATGCGAAGAGGCGGCCATGAGCGAATTTACCGTTAAAGACAAGGCTGCGATCGTCGGGGTCGGAGAGACCAAATACTACAAGCGCGGACAGGCGCCGGTCAGCGAATTTCGCCTCGCGCTGGAGGCAATCCTGCGGGCATGTGACGACGCGGGAATTCGTCCCACCGACATCGACGGAATCGCCTCGTACAGCAACGATCGCAACGACTCCGTGCGCGTCGCGACCGCGCTCGGACTGCCCGAGTTGCGCTTTTCCAACATGTTCTGGGGTGGCGGAGGCGGCGGCGGTTCCGGCGCGATCGGCAACGCCGCGGCCGCAATCGCCGCAGGCTATGCGAACTGCGTGGTGGTGTACCGCGCGCTGGCGCAGGGACAGTTCGGACGCTTCGGCCAGACCCCCGCCCTCAAGACCATCTCGGGAAATCCCGCTTACACCTGGCCGTACGGAATGTCGACGCCGGCGCAATGGATCGCGCTCCGAACGCGCCGCTTCATGCACGAGCACAACGTCACGCAGGATGCGATCGCGGCGATCGCGCTTGCCTGCTACCATCACGCGCAGTTCAATCCCCGCGCGGTCATGTACGGCCGTCCCCTGACGCGCAAGATGTATGACGAGTCGCGATGGATCGTCGAGCCGTTTCATCTTTATGACTGCTGCATGGAGAACGACGGTGCGGCAGCGGTGATCCTGGCCACCCGCGATCGCGCGCGCGACATGAAGCAGCGGCCCGCCTGGGTAATGGCGGCGGCGCAGGGCTCGGACTTTCGCCAGGGCGCGGGGGCGGAAAACAATCCCGATTACGCCACCTCGAACTTCAAGACGCTGGCGCCGCGCCTGTACGCGATGGCGGGAATCGAACCTAAAGACGTTGACGTAGCGCAGGTCTACGAAAATTTCACCGGCGCGGTCATGACCAGCCTCGTCGAGCACGGCTTCTGCGCGCCCGACGGCGTGATGGAATTCTGCACCTTCGAGAACCTGACCTGGCCCAACGGCAAGCTTCCCATCAACACCAGCGGCGGCAATCTGGCCGAGTGCTACATGCACGGACTGGAATTGATCATTGAAGCGGCCCGCCAGATTCGCGGCACATCCACCTGCCAGGTCAAGGATGCGGAGATATCGATGGTCGTGTCGGGGCCGATGGTCGCGCCCGTGAGCGACCTGATTCTCCATCGATAGAGCGAGCGCACAAATGAGCGAAACCGAGACCAGCCGAAAGACTTATCTGCCCGCCGGGATGCCGGTGCCGGCCCCCGCGCACGATGGCGTCGATCGGGAGTTCTATGAAGCCGCGCGCCGCCACGAACTGGCTGTGCAGCGATGCGGCAAATGCGGCACGTTCCAATTCCCCGCGGAATGGATTTGCCACAAATGTCACGCGACGGAGCCGGGATGGCATCGCGTGTCAGGCCGCGGACGAATCTACAGTTGGGAGCGCGTCTGGCACCCCGCGCATCCCGCTCTCAAGAACGCTTGTCCCTACCTGGTCGTGGTAGTGGAATTGCCCGACGCCGGAAACATAAGGATGGTGGGGAACCTGCTCGGGGATCCGATGCAGGAAGTAAAGATCGACTCCGAGGTCGAGGCGGTATTCGAGGACCACGAGCACGCCACCCTGGTGCAGTGGAGACTCGTGGAGTCCTGACGATCGAATCCGCAGGCCGCGCGCTTGCGCCGCTCAGACCTTTTCGCCGTCCGGTTTTACGAACTGCAGGGCGGCCGAGTTCATGCAATAGCGAAGACCCGTCGGCGGCGGTCCGTCATCGAAGACGTGCCCCAGATGCGCATCGCATCGCGCGCACACGACTTCCGTGCGGGTCATGAAGAACGACCGATCCTTCGCGGTGCGGATATTTTCCGGAGCGATCGGCTCCCAGAAACTGGGCCATCCGGTTCCCGAATCGAACTTTGTGTCGGAGGAGAACAGCGCGTTGCCGCAACAGATGCATCGAAACAGGCCTTTGTCATGCCAATTCGCGTATTTGTTGGTGAACGGCCGTTCCGTGCCTTTCTGCCGCGTGACTTTGTACTGTTCGGAGGTCAATTGCTTTCGCCACTCTTCGTCAGATTTGACTACCTTTTCCACGGTCACGAGTCCCTTCCTTTTCCCGTCGTCGCTGAACTCGACGATGGTAACGGTGCCCGGTCCTGCGTCAGCCAGCGCATCGTCCTTCTTTGAATTTGCGCCGTACAGGAAGTCAAGCGCAACCAGGGCCGGAATCGCGACCAACCCGGCAATCATCGTGCGGCGGCTTACCGAACAGGCCGAGCGCCTCAATTGAGGATCCACTTGCCTCGCTCCTTTCCTGCCATCCTATATTACGAAACCGGGAAGAGGGGCGGATGGTTCCGCACGGTGTGCGGCGTGTCAGGCTTCGTAAACGAAGACGCGGTTTTCCTTCGGCGAGAGAAAGACTTTAGCGCCCGGTGCGAGCTCCAGGGTCGTGAAGCGATCATGGCCTAGATCCACGCTTACCGGATCGCCCCATTCAGCGACCAGCTCGATGCGGACCTGAGGTCCTGCAGCGTTGACGCTTTTGACCGTCGCGGGAAAGCTCCCGGGTCCCGCTGAAACTCTGTCGATTTCCAGCAGATGCGGCCGCACGTACAGCATCGCGCGCCCCGAAGCGCTTGCGACACTTCCGTTCGCCGCGCCGACTTCGAGGGAAGTATTACCGAGATAGACTCGGCCGTCCTCGATCCGCCCGTGGAACAGGTTCACGTTGCCCAAAAAGCTCGCCACGAAGGCGTTGGCGGGATGGTGATAAACATCCTCGGGGCTTCCGATCTGTTCGATCCTGCCGGCATTCATCACGACGACCCTGTCGGCCAGCTCCAGCGCTTCATCCTGGTCGTGGGTAACGAAGACGCAAGTGATGCCCAGTTGGCGATGAAGCCGGCGCAGCCATCGCCGCAGTTCCTGCCGTACCCGCGCATCCAGCGAGCCGAACGGTTCATCAAGCAGCAGGATCCGCGGTTCGATGGCGAGAGTGCGCGCCAGTGCGACTCTCTGGCGCTGTCCGCCCGAAAGCTGCGACGGATAGCGATGGGCCATGAAGTCAAGCTGGACCATCCGCAGCAACTCGTGCACCTTGGCGCGGATCGCGCTTTCGGAAGGGCGCGATCCGCGCGGTTGGACGCGCAGGCCGAAAGCCACATTCTCGAATACGGTCATGTGCCGAAAAAGCGCGTAATGCTGAAAGACAAACCCGATTCGACGGTCGCGGACGCTCAGCGAACCAGCATCCGCGCCGCGGAAGTGAATCGATCCCGCGTCGGGCGCCTCAAGACCCGCGATTATTCTGAGCAGCGTGGTCTTGCCCGAGCCCGACAGCCCCAGCAGCGCGACGAGTTCGCCCTCCTTTATTGCGAGGTCGATGTTGTCGAGGGCGACGAATCCGCCAAAAATCTTTCGGAGGTTTCGGATTTCGATGCTCATGCGGCAAGCCTCGGGAGTTCTTCTCCGGCGTGTTTGATTTGCGAGGCGACGCGCCGGCCCACCGCGTGCTTGAGGGTGAGCGTTACGATCGAAAGCAGGGCGAGCAGCGACGCGACCGCGAACGCCGCGGAGAACTCGTAGTCGTTGTAGAGAATCTCGACGTACAGCGGCATCGTGTTGGTCGCTCCGCGGATGTGCCCCGAAACGACGGAAACCGCCCCGAATTCGCCCATCGCCCGCGCCGCGCAAAGCACTACGCCATAAACGACTCCCCATCGAACATTGGGCAGGGTGACGCGCGTGAACATCTGAAACCCGCTTGCGCCCAGCACGATCGCCGCTTCCTCTTCGTCTTGCCCGCTTGCCTGCATGACCGGAATCAATTCCCGCGCGGCGATAGGAAAGGTCACGAAGATGGTGGCGAGCACGATCCCGGGCTCGGCGAAAATGATTCGGAGACCGTGATCTGCGAGCCATTCCCCCATGGGCGTTCGAACTCCCAGCAGGAGCACGAACAGCATTCCCGAGATCACCGGCGATACCGAGAACGGCAAATCAATCAGTGTGGCGAGGAACTGTTTTCCGGGAAATTCGAAACGGGCGACCAGCCACGCCGCGGCCAGCCCAAAACCAACATTCAGCGGGACGGCGATGGCGGCAGTCGTCAAGGTAAGCCTGATCGCGGCGCGGGCTTCCTGCGACGAGATCGCTGCCAGATAAACGCCAAGGCCTTTCGCGAAAGCTTCGGTAAACACCGCCGCGAGCGGAAGAAAGAGGAACAACCCGAGGAACGCGAAAGTGATCGCCAGCAGAGCTCGCCTCACGCCGGGAGGTTCACCGACCCCCACGCGCCGGGAGTGCGGGGCATTCGCGCCTGTAAATCCGAAATTTTCGAACATCGATGGCCTTCCTATGCTGTGAGCCGCCGCGCGCTCCAGCGCTGGAGCACATTTGCGGCGAACAGCAGAACGGCGGAAATCAACAGCGTAACCATCGCGATCGCCGCGGCTCCCGCATAGTCGAACTGCTCGAGCTTGCTCATGATCAGCAGCGGCAGCACTTCCGTGCGCATCGGCAGGTTGCCCGAAATGAACACCACCGAGCCGTACTCGCCAATGGCGCGCGCGAACGCCAGGGTGAAGCCGGCGAGAATGGCTGGAAGCAGGGCCGGCAAAGTCACGCGAGTGAAGGCCTGGAGACGGCTCGCGCCCAACGTTGCCGCCGCTTCCTCCAGCTCGGGATCCAGATCTTCGAGGACCGGCTGCAGCGTTCGTACCACGAACGGAAGGCCGACGAAGGTCAGCGCAACCACGACTCCGGCGGGCGCGAACGCGACTTTGACTCCGAATGGAGTCAGCCATCGCCCTATCCATCCGTTGCCGGCATAGAGCGCGGTAAGGATGATGCCCGCCACGGAAGTGGGCAGCGCGAATGGCAGGTCAACCATCGCGTCGATTGCCCCTCGCATCGGAAAGTCGTAACGGACCAGCGTCCAGGCCACCGCCACGCCGAACGCGGAATTGATGATCGCCGCGATCGTCGCGGCGAAGAAGCTCAGCCGGCAGGCCGCCAGCGTCCTGGGAGCGGCAACGACCGCGAAGAATTCGTGAATGCCGATCGCAGCGGTCTTGAAAAAGATCGTTGACAAGGGGATCAGCACAATCACGCTCAGATACGCGACCGTGATGCCCAAAGTCAGGCCGAAGCCGGGAATTGCATGGACGCGCTTCATTTTGCGCCCTGGACGATCTGATCGAAGATGGCGCCGTCAGCGAAGAATTTTTTCTGTGCGGCGCTCCATCCCCCGAAAACCTCATCGACGGTAAACAGCGGCAAGTCCGGGAATTGCGCGCGATATTTCTCCCGAATCGAAGCCAGCCGCGGACGATAGAAGTTGCGCGCAATCACCGACTGTCCCTCCGGCGTGTAAAGGTACTCGAGGTACGACCTGGCAATCCTGGCAGTACCGTGCCGTTCGACGACCTTGTCCACCCAGGCGACCGGCGGTTCGGCCAATACGCTCACCGAGGGCGTGATCACCTCGAAGCGCGATGGGCCGAATTCCTTGAGCGACATGAGCGCTTCGTTTTCCCACGCGATCAGCACATCGCCGATGCCGCGCTCGGCAAAAGTGGTCGTCGAGCCGCGCGCGCCGGAATCCAGCACCGGCACATTGCGATAGAGCCGAGCCACAAAGTCGCGCGCCTTGGCTTCATCTCCGTTGTCTTTCTTGAGCGCGTAGCCCCAGGCCGCGAGAAAATTCCATCGCGCGCCACCCGACGTCTTGGGGTTTGGAGTTATTACTTCCACTCCCGGCTTTACCAGGTCATCCCAATCGTGAATTCCCTTGGGATTTCCCTTGCGCACCAGCAGAACGATGGTCGAGGTGTACGGGCAGCTGTTCTCTGGCAATCGCTTCTGCCAGTCGGCGGGGAGGAGCTGCGCCTTGGCGGCGATCGAGTCGACATCGTAGGCAAGGCCCAGCGTGACCACGTCGGCATCGAGCCCGTCGATCACCGCGCGAGCCTGCTTTCCCGAGCCGCCATGAGACTGATTGATCGTCACATCCTGGCCGGTCCTGGCTTTCCAATACTTTACGAAGACCGAGTTGTAGTCCTGGTAGAGCTCGCGGGTCGGATCATAGGAGACGTTAAGGATGGCCTGTGCGGACCATGCGGCGCTGGTTCGGCCGGCAATCAAGAGGAAAACGCCGGCCGCCAAAGCGAGGACTTGAACGGATGAAACAGGACGCGAAAGGGCATTCGAAGGCATCGTATACTTCACCGGAGATTCACTGCGCGGAGTTATGAGATACCCCGACTAGTTGGTCTGCACTGCCGACGCGATCAGGCCGCCGGCATTGGTCTCGAACACATAGTGATGGCCCTGGAACGAGTAGAAGAGCATCTCCCCGCCCGTGTCGGTGAGAGGCACGGCCTGCTTGGGCTCGCCCATGACCCTGGCGAGATCGGCGCGGTCCTTGCCGATCCACTGTTCGGCGGCGCGGCGGCTTTCGCTGGAACTGCAAGCGGCCGATACTACGGACAGCGCGAGTCCCAGCACGACAGCGGCTCTGGTCTGGCTCATTCTTGGATTCCTTTCGTTCGCCCCGTTTGGGAGGAGGGCCCGGCGCGTCCGTGAAGACGCGCCGGACCCGGTACGGGAGGTTCAGTAGTTGAATTCCATGTTCAGGAAGATCGAGTGATCATCGACCGGAACGGCGTTGGAGATGACCTTGGTTCCGGGTGCCTTGAACAAACCCGGCACGAAGGAGTTGACGTAAGATTCAGAGACGTTGAACTGGTCGTGATAGTAACTAAGATTCTGAGTATCGAGTGCAAACCGCAGATATTCGTTGTATTGCCATTGAATACCGACTATCCACCGCTGGAAATCGAACGGATTGGTGTTGACCTGGGTGTTCGGTTCAAACCATTGAAAGAGGCCGAATGCGGTGAATGGCGTGTGCGGAATATGGTAATGCCCCATCACGTCGAAGCCCTGCTGGGTGCTCCTGCCGTTGTTCAGAAATCCGGTCGCCATCGTGTTGAAGTTGATATACGGGCTCCCGGCCGCGGTTGAAGGAGCGCTGCCCGAGAACAGGTTTGACGAGTTGAATGCGTTGTGGCCGAAGTCATATTCAAAGATCAGGCCCCATCGGTAGTTCGTGTAGTGAGCCATGATCGCCTGGCGCATGATGTGAGCCTGCGGAGCTTGGAAGAATGGCGCGGTTCCCTGGTAATCGGGCGCGACGTTTCCGTAGCCGTAATCGTAAAACCAGGTGAACCCCAGCCCGTCGAAGCGCCATTTCGCGCCGAAGGGATAAACGCTGATTCGCGACATGAACTGCTTGGTATTGGTCTGTTCGTATGTGCGATAGCTGGCGTTGTTGTAAACTCCCAGACCATAGTCGATGTACTGAAGCTGCTTTTCACCGAATTTGAGTGGTCCGGTGACCTGGATTCCCAGTTGCCCGGATGAGAGGCCATAGTAGTTCCAAGGTCCGAGAGTCACGTAGCGGAAACCGAAAAGATCTTCGGACCACGGAATGAAGACGTTGGGCACGGCGCCCGCCTGTATCGAATTTCCCTTCATCGGCCGGATGAAGTCGAACAGCTTGTTGTAATCGATGTATGCATACTTGAGGCGCAGATTGAGGCTGCCGTCCAGGTTGCTCGCGAACGTGGTGCCATGTCCGATTGCGGGATTGGTTCCGTTGCCGATCGCGCGATAGACGTCCGGCGTGACACGCGCCGTCAAACCTTCGCTGGGAAAGAAGTAGAAGTTCAGGTATGCGCGCGTGATGTCGAAGGAGTTGTAGAGGTTGTTCTGCGGGCCGGGAGTGTTGATGCTTTCGAGTTCCTGCGGCTGGAACGTGGTGTGCGTGTACATCCTCCAGTCGGCGTACACCAGCGCCCCCACGCGAAACTTCTTTTCGAATTCGTTTACGTAGGAGCGCCACGCGGGTTCAATCTCCGCTACCTGGCGCTGCAGCGCGGCGTTGCTTTGCTCGAGGGTGGCGTTCTGCCGCACGAGTTGCTGAATCTGCCGCTGGTTTGCGTCGAGCTGGACCTGGGTTTTTCGCTCGATGTTGCGCTCGATCGCGCCGGTGTCGAGGGCGGACACGGGAACTTCCGCCAGCAGCGCGCGACCGGCTCCCGGCCGCGTGAACACCTGCCCGGTGGACGGATCTACGTAGAGCTTGAGTAGGGGAGCGGGCGAAGTCTGCGCGTGCGCGGGAAAGCGCGACACTGTCGTGAGGACCAGGGCGGTCAGAATTCCCCGCAGAGCAATCCGAAAAATCGACGAGTTCACGAGAAACCTCCCATCCAACGGCGCCGTAATCGCCGTTCTTCAATGCTTGAGTTACTGATGCGCTCCGTAGCTGGAACGCAGCTTGGTCAACTCGTACGAGGTGTAAGTCTTGTCATTGCAGACATACTTGGAGGGCGACCCGGTGCTTATCAGGACACAATCGCTTAGGTCAGGTCGGGATTGCCCGGTGGCGGCTTGGACGGCCGCCTGGTTGGAAGCGGGTGCGTTGGCGGAGCAGGCGGCAAAGACGGTCAGAGAGATCGAGGCCGTAGCCACGCCGAGGATCCAAGGAAGAGTGAATTTGGTCATCGCGTTACAACTCCTGAAGGCTAAACCAATTTAGTCGATTTATTAACTTGCTTTTTGGCCCAAAAAAAAGCGGTGGAGGCACGGTGCTTTTATACCGATTTTGTCCATCGATTCGCTAGACTAAAGTCCCGCCCCTCATATGTCAAACCCAAATCGCGATTTTTTTTTCAGACTCTGCCCCTGTGCCCGGCGCGAGGCTCAAACCGAGGGCGGAGTAAAAGACGCCCACCCCGCCACCGGGGATAGCCGGTTGGCGGAGCGGGCGGAAACCCAAACTGGGTCAGCGATACTTTGCCGCTGCTGCGGCGTATTTATCCATCAGCGGGAGGACGTTGTCGCGCGGGGCGGACGGCAGAGGAAAGATCAGTCGCTCGAAGCCGAGCTCCATGAAACGCTTGATGTCATCGTCTTTGGAGGGTGCCCCAAACAGCGACAGCGAGAGCTGTTTGCGGCCGAACTTTTTCTCAGCTTCACGCAACTGCTTCACCCCGCCGGCGAAGTCATAGCGAGGAAAGTTGATTGGCAGCCATCCATCGCAATACTCCGCCGCGCGCTCGAACACGCGTTTCGACTGCGATCCCATCAGCACCGGCGGCCCGCCGGCCTGTACGGGTTTCGGATAGGACCAGATTGGATCGAAGTTCACGAACTCACCGTGAAACTCGGCCGCCTCTTTGGTCCAGATCTCGCGCATCGCGAGGATCTTCTCCTTGACGATTTTCCATTTGCGTTTGGCTTGCGCGCCGTGATTCTCCATCTCCTCGACGTTCCATCCCGCGCCGATTCCAAACAGAACGCGCCCGCCGGAGATCATGTCGAGCGACGCGACTTCTTTTGCGAGCGTAATCGGATCGCGTTCGATGACCAGGCAGACTCCCGTGCCGAGTTTCAGGGTTTTGGTGACGGCCGCGGCGGCGCCGAGCGCGACGAAAGGATCGTGCGTATGCCAATACTCCTTGGGCAGTTCCGTACCGCCCGGGAACGGCGTCTTGCGCGAAGCGGGAATATGCGTGTGCTCGGGAAACCACAGCGATTCGAAGCCGCGCTTTTCGGTCTCGATCGCGAGTTCAATCGGCCCAATCGCGTAGTCGGTCGGGAACATTGAAAGTGCAAATTGCGTCATCGGTTTCTCCTGATTTCAGTTGGTTCCGGATCGCAGCACTCGTCCCGGCATCGTGCCCGAGTGCCTGCCGTGTTCGTAGAGAATCTCGCCGTTGACGATCGTGTACTCGATGCCTTCCGCGGGCATCACCAGCCGCTTGCCGCCGCCCGGCAGATCGTCCTGCATCCGCGCGCGTTTGGCGGATCCGACGGAGCGCTCGTCGAAGATGGCGATATCCGCGGGACGTCCGGCCATCAGACGCCCGCGGTCGCGGATGCCGAAAAAGTCCGCCGGCTCCGAAGTGATCCGTTTGACGGCCTGTTCCAATGGCATCGCCTGCCGCTCGCGGACCCAGGTACCGAGCAGATAGGTGCAGTAGCCCGCATCGCACAGCATGTTCACGTGCGCGCCGCCGTCTGAAAGCCCCAGCATCGTGCGCGAGTCGGTGATAAGGCGGCGGATGCCCTCCTCGTGGTACTGCTGCATCGTGTACTGGATATTCAGGTCATCTTCGAGCGCGAGATCGAAGAAGGTGTCCAGCGGGTCGCTGCCGCGCATCTCGGCTACTTCCGCGACCGTCTTGCGCTCGCAAGGTTTGAGGGCGGGGTTGGCGACTTCCAGAACCTCGACCCGGTTCCATCGCCCCTGGAACAGATGGGGGCGCTTGAGCTCCTCGCGAAAGGCGGCACGAAAGGCCGGATCGCGATAGAACTCTTTCTGCTTTTCGACCGGCTGATTGAACACCGGCCCCCACATCTTCATGTCGGCGAACGAGAACGGATTGCGCAAGTCCATCTGCACCACGAACGGCTTGCACAGAACCTGCGGAATGCCGCCGCGCGCAATGAGGGGTTCGAGGCGGCGCATGGTTTCTTCGGTCGCTTCGGGGCGGTCCGGCCGCGATGCCATCGCAAGCCAGGTTACCGGCCGTCCGCTTTCATCGAGCATGAATTTCAGCAGTTCGTATTCTTCTTCCGAAACCACTCCACCTCGGCGCGTCAGGGCGACCTCGATCGATCCGCGGCCGACGCGCTTGAGCGCATTCGCATAGGCCCTGAGTTCATCGCGCGAGGCGAGGCGGCACGCCAGCGGCCGTCCCTGGAATCCGATGTGTTGCGGGAGAGTGGTGGTGGAAAATCCGTACGCGCCGGCGGTGACCGCATCGGCAATCAGCGCGGCGATCTTTTCGGTTTCGTCGGGGCGCGCCTCGCGCTGCATCGACTCCTCGCCCATCACGAAGTGCCGGAACGGGGTAAGCGGGGCCAGGAAGGCCAGGTTGATTCCGCTTCCGCGCCGCTCGGCCGCGTCGAGGTATTCGGGGAAGGTCTCCCATTCCCAGGTGATACCGCGTTTCAGGGCGTCGAACGGGATCGCCTCGACGTTGACGAGGTCCCACGCCGCAACTTCGCGGACTGGTTCGCGGCAGGGCGCGATGCCGACGCCGCAATTGCCCATCACCACCGTGGTCACGCCATGCCAGGAAGTGCAGCTCACCAGAGGATCCCAGCAGATCTGCGCATCGTAGTGCGTGTGGGGATCGACGAATCCGGGTGCGACGATGAGGTCGGAGGCGTCGATGGAGTGTTTAGAGCTCTCGGTCACTTTCCCGATTTCGGCGATTTTGCCGTTGGCGATTGCGATGTCCGCGCGGCGGCGCGGGGCTCCGGTGCCGTCGATGACGGCGCCATTTCGGATGACAAGATCATAGGCCATAGCCGTTTCTCCTCGCTCCCGGGATGCGGTGAGCGTGTTCGCGCTAGCGCGGCTTGAAGGGTTGCCGTTTCCGAACCCGAGTCTTGATCCGATCGGCACGAGTGCGCAAACGTCCCGCTAGTGCCATTTATGCGGGTGCGGTACGCTCCAGCACGGCGCGCGGATCGCCACCTGCCCGAGGAGAAGCCATGAAGGTGATTGTGGATTTGCAGCTTTGCGAGGGGAATGCGCGATGCATGGAAGCCGCGCCGGAGGTCTTCGAGGTGCGCGATGACGACAAGGCGCATCTGTTGACCGACCATCCGCCCGAGTCGCTGCGCGAGAAGGTCAAGCTTGCGGTGCGGATGTGCCCGCGGCAGGCGATTACGCTCAAGGAGGAATAAGGACCGGCGCATCACGGTCCCGCGCGGGGCGATGTGCCCGCGCCACATAGGCGATGGAAAAGCAATTCTCACTGGACACGATCGACGTTATCGGGCCGGATCACTACGCGCGAAACGGCTACCCGCATCCCGAATGGACCTATCTGCGCAAGCACAAGCCCGTCTTCTGGTGCGAGCATCCGAACACCGACCCGTTCTGGGCGATTACCAAACATGCCGACATCGTCCATATCTCGCGCCAGCCCCGCCTGTTCCTGAACGGCCCGCGCCTGCTTGTGTTCATTAACGAACCCGGGATGGATCTGGCGCCTACGCCCCCGTTCCGCCATCTGCTCGACATGGATCCGCCCGAGCACGGCGAGTACCGCGCGATCGTAAGCCGGAAGTTCACGCCGCGCGGAGTGCGCGAGCTCGAGTCGCAGATCGACGCGATCGCGAAGAAAGTCCTCGACGATGTGACCGGACGCGATCGCTGCGATTTCGTGCTCGACATTTCCTCGAAGATTCCGCTTGCCGTGATCGCGGAGCTGCTCGGCGTTCCGCATGAGGACTGGGAGCAGCTCTTTCAATGGACCAACGAAACGATCGGAGGGACCGACCCCGAGTTCCAGCAGGGCGCAAGCGTGCAGGAAACTCTCGATCGGGCGCGGTTGGGACTGTTCCAGTATTTCACCGACATGGTCGCGCAGCGCATCAAGCGTCCGACCGGCGACATCACCAGCATCGTCGCGAACGCCAAAGTCAACGGGCAACCGCTGCCGCAGCTCGAACTGCTCTCGTACTTCTTTCTGCTGGTGGTTGCGGGTAACGAAACCACCCGCAACGCGACGACCGGCGGCTTGCTCGCGCTGATCGAAAATCCCGATCAATGGGAGCGGCTGCGCAAGAATCCCTCGCTGATAAAGTCCGCGGTCGAGGAGATCGTGCGATGGACCACGCCGGTCATCCAGTTCGCCCGCACCGCCGCGCAAGACACCGAGATCCGCGGCCAGAAGATCAAGGCTGGTGAGTCGGTGTGCCTGTTTTATCCCTCGGCCAACCGCGATGAAGAAGTTTTCGGCGAGCCCTTCAAGTTCGATATCGGGCGCAATCCCAATCCGCACATCGCCTTCGGCATCGGCGAGCACTTCTGCCTCGGCGCCAATCTCGCTCGGCTCGAGTTGGAAGTGATCTTTCGCCAGCTGGTCGAGCGGATGGAATATGCGGAGCTCGCGGGGCCGGTCGAACGATTGCGGTCCAGCTTTGTCGGCGGCATCAAGCACATGCCGATCCGGATGAAGCTGAATCCGGCGCGGAACTGAGCGAATCGGCGGCGGCGCGCGGACCTTGAAGCCGAGTTAACCCGGCTACTCGCGCGCGATCGGAACGCCGCCGCGCGCGCTGGATTCGTAGCAGGCCTCGACCACGGCCATTGTCTTGAAGGCGTCTTCCACCGGCGAGATCAGGACCGCATCCTCGCCTGCGACCGCGCGCTGAAGATTCGACATCGGACCTTCGAAACCCTCGAGAAACCAGGAGCCGCGCAGCGGTATTTCGCGCCATTCGCCGCCCTCGTGGATTTCGAGGCGATCGGGCTCACCATCGGGGTAGTTCAGATTGACGCCCATTTTGGCAATCGCGGCGGCGCGCGTCCCTTCGAGCTTCAGTTCCGAGACCGCGTGGCGCGGTCCGAACCGATGCGCGTGGTTCAGAACGAGGCTGGCGCGTATCGTATCGCCGTAATCCAGGATGATCGAAGTGCGCGAGTCGGCATACTCGCTCATCTCCGGGTGGCGCACGCCTTTGCAGTACACTCCGCGCGGATCGCCGAGGATGGAGCGGATGAAATCCAGATAGTGAATCGAATGCATCAGCACTTCGAGGCGCGGCGCTCCTTTGAGAAACGCCCAGTAGTTCCAGGGAGTGTGCAGAACGATCCGCACTTCGAGGTCGGTGAACTCGCCGAAGAGTCCACGCGCGGCCGCATCGCGCAGCGCGATCATATTCGGCGCGAAGCGGAGCTGAAAATTTACCGCCGCGGTGAGCTTTCGTTCACGGCATAACGCGAGAATTCGCCGTGCATCGGCCAGGTCCCGGCCCATCGGCTTCTGGATCAGAACCGCCGAACCGGCGGGAATCTTCTCCAGGACTCCGGCAATCTGTCCCGGCGGAACCGCGAGATCGAAAACTGCATCATCCGCCTCCATCGCGGCTTCAAGCGAGCGATAGACGCGTGGCAGATGGAACTGCGCGGCGCGCTCCCGTGCGGCCGCGAGGTTGACGTCGAATATCCCCGCCACCGGAAAACCCAGGCGCGCGTACACGGGCAAATGCGCGTCGCGCACGATGCTTCCCGCGCCGATAACCACTATCGGCCTCGGCGCCGAAGGCGCGGGCCATTGCTGCTTCAGCGACATCAGCGGGTCGGGATGCGCTGCCATAGTGCGATGGCGCGATGCTACCATGCCATGCGAGGAAACGATCATGCCGCGCACCATCGTCAAGCTGACCGCCCGTGACATCCGAATGCCCACTTCGGAGAGCAAGGCAGGCTCCGATGCGATGCACGTGGATCCCGATTATTCCGCCGCCTACGTGACTCTCGAGACCGACGCGCGAGACGGCATCATCGGCTGCGGGATGGCTTTTACGCTCGGGCGCGGCAACGAAGTTTGCGTGGCCGCGATCGATGCGCTGAAACCTTTTGTGCTGGGCCTCAGCCTCGAAAAGATAACCGCTGACATGGCGGGGTTCTGGCGGCGGCTTTCCGGAGAAAGCCAGCTCAGGTGGATCGGCCCCGAGAAAGGCGCGATTCATCTCGCCACGGCGGCGATCGTCAACGCGGTGTGGGATTTGTGGGCCAAGGTCGAGCGCAAGCCGGTCTGGAAGCTGGTCTCCGGCCTGACGCCGGAGCAGATCGTCGGTTGTATCGACTTTCGCTACCTGAGCGATGCGCTCACTCGCGACGAAGCCCTCGAGATCCTGCGCAAAAGGTCCGGCACCCGCGCGGTTCGCGAGGCCGAGATGCGCGAGCGCGGCTATCCGGCCTACATCACCTCAGCCGGATGGATGGGCTATGCGGATGAACTCGTGCGGAAATTGTGCCGCGAGGCGAGGGCGGCCGGATGGACCCGTTTCAAGATCAAGGTCGGCCGGGACTCCGACGAAAACGTGCGCCGCGCCGCGCTGGTGCGCGAGGAAATCGGACCCGGTTGCCTGATGATGATGGATGCGAATCAGGCGTGGGACGTCGGCGAGGCGATCGATCTCATGCGCCCGCTGGCCAGATTCGATCCGCTCTGGATCGAAGAACCGACCAGCCCCGACGATATTCTCGGGCACGCGACCATACGCCGCGCCATTCATCCAATCGGCGTCGCAACCGGAGAGCATGGCGCCAATCGCGTAATCTTCAAGCAGCTTCTGCAGGCGGGCGCCATCGACTTCTGCCAGTTGGATGGTTGCCGGCTCGGCGGACTCAGCGAAGCGCTGGCAGTCATGCTGCTCGCGGCGAAATTCGATGTTCCCGTGTGTCCGCACGCCGGCGGAATCGGCCTGTGCGAGTACGCGCAGCATCTGTCGCTTATCGACTATATCTGCGTGAGCGGGAGCCTGGAGCGCCGGATGACGGAATTTGCCGATCATCTGCACGAGCATTTCGTGCATCCGGTCGTCCTGCGCGAGGGACGTTACGCGGTACCCGAAGCGCCCGGCTTCAGCATCGAGATGAAGCCGCAATCGCTCGACGAGTACGAGTTTCCGAACGGCGCCAGGTGGCGCCATTAGCCGCCGCTTCTAGGGAGCGGGTTTCGCGCCCTTCAGCAGGGCATTTTTGTCGAAGTTGAGAAACTCACCGATACGCTCGATAGTAATGTCGGGGTCGGGATACCTGGCGACATCCTTCTCGTCTTTCGCGTAGTGGCCCTGGCGCGGGAACACGGTCGTAACCCGGCTTCCCCATTGCCGTTTCGCTTCCGTCAGGATGCGCACCTTGTCGTCGACCAATACATAGTGGTCGGCGGGGTAGCGCTGCTCGACGTCATCGAGTTCTTTTTCCTTGTGGATGTAGATGAGAACCTGGCCGTCGATCGCGTCGTAGATTCCCGATCGGTAAATCTTGTGCGGCTGAAACACCACGTCGCCATCCGAGAGGATGACCGCTTTGCCGAGCTTCTGCGCGTGCTCGATGACGTCGAGCGAATCGGGGAAGAGGCGGTTGGCGAACGGATAGTCGACCAGGTAGAGCGAAGCGTTCAGGATCTTGAAATCGCGCGGATAGTGCATCCGGTAGCGCTGCAGCGCCCCCAGGTAGTCGGCGTAGCCAAGCTCCGCGCGCAGTTGTTCGAAGAATTCCCAGTAGCGCTTCTGCTGCTCGGTGCCTACGTCGCGCTCGAGATGCTTCATCAGGTCGGCCACGACCGCATCGTTGTTGAGCAGGGTATTGTCGATATCGAGCAGTATCACCATCGGGTAAGTTGCCACCGCGAAGCGCTCCTTTGCCGGCGGAGTAGATCAACGACCACGCCATTATCACCGCGCGAGCGGCAAATGGAAACCGCGAGGCGCGCGCGCTTGACGATCGGGCAATCGGCGGGGCGGAATTGGCGGCGGCGAACCTCCGGCACGCGGCGAATTGTGGCAAAGCCGTTTCATTCCCGTTACTTTGACGGAAACGAGTTCTCGATGAAAAAGCGCGTCGATGGGCGCACCATCAAGGGACTGCGGATCAGGCAACAGGTCCGCGAGCGCATTCTTGCCGCATATGTCGATTTGATTCGCGCGGGGGTTCCCATGCCGACCGCGCGTGAAATCGCGGAGCGCGCGGGGCTCTCGTTGCGCGTCATCTTCAAGCATTTCCCGGACCTGCGCGCTCTCCGGCTCGCGTCGTTCAACCGGATGCAGGAGCGGAGCAGCAGGTTCTTTTCGGGAACGTTGCCCGATCGTGGCGACGCCGCCGAGCGGCTGCGGCAGTTCGTGCGCTATCACGCGCGCCGGCTCGAGCATGTCACGCCCATCCATCGCACGGCCGCGATGGTGGAAAGCACCGATCCGGACGTTGCGCGGGCGATGCGAAACGCGCGCGACGCGGCGCTGCGGGATCTCGAGAGTGCGCTGGCCGGCGCCTTGCCGGGATTTTCGCCCGGCGAAAAGCGCGCGCTGATGATGGAGCTGCACATGATCTGTTCCTGGTCGTCGTGGGAGTTTCTGCGATCGCACTATCGGCTCTCTCCGGCGCGCGCGCAGGCGGTGATGAG
The DNA here is from genome assembly GCA_021323675.1 of Pseudomonadota bacterium. GTDB lineage: Bacteria > Desulfobacterota > Binatia > Binatales > Binataceae > JAFAHS01. Next base: position 222,775 of record JAJPKP010000070.1, read on the forward strand.
CGATGCCGCATTGGCGGTGCTTGCGGCCGCTGAGCGGCGGCGCGCGGCGGGCCAGGAGCGCTTTCCGGAACGCGTCTAAAAAATAGTGTACACTCTTAATGTACGATACTTGACGCGGCGCCGCGGCCTGCCTACAGTACACTTGCGCGATACGGAACCGGCGGCCGGCCCGGGCCGCACCTTCCGCTTGCTGCCGTGCGCCAAACAAAATCATGATGAAGAAAAGGTCGAGTGCGAGGCTGGCTCTTTTTGCCGCGGCGACATTCGTCGTCGCGCCGCTGTTGCAAATCCGGACGGGCTACGCGGGCGCGATGGCCGCGAAGGCCAGGCCGCCGCAGATTCCCCCCAAGCCCGCGCTGGGGTGGCCGAGTCCATGTTCGACAAATCCATGCGCGTCGCCAGACTCGCCGCACTGGTTCTATCTGCAGAACGTCGCCAGCGTGAACGCCGGCAATCCCCTCGTACTCACCGTCACCACGCCTCCGCAGACCGCGCAACATAACCAGCCGCCGCCCCAGCAACCGCGGGTCACGGTCGGCGTTTCCGCAACCGGTGTCACTCTTCAGCCGATCAACGTGTCGCCCGCCGCCGACAATCAGATGTGGTATGCGAGTGAAGCGGCCGGCGGCCAGAGCAACCCCTCCTACCTCATCAGCAGCCTCCCGGCGGACATTCTTCCGGTCGCGGCCAACTCGAATTTCGTTACCCAGCAGCTCGCGCTTGGCTATTTCGGTTCTCCGGGCGCCAGCGGCACGGTGACGGCGGTAAGCTCCGCGCAACAGGCCCTTGGGGTGGATGGGTTCTCGGTGGACAACACGTTCGGTTCGGTCGGGCTGCAGGGGAATCCATTTGCCCTGGGCCAGACTATCGCGATTGCCTCGACTCCCAACGGATCTGCCGACGGATATTGGACAATCCAGCAGATAAACGCGAATGTGCTCGGCTATACGATTCCCAACCAGTCGGGTTACACGCCATACAACTTCGCTTCCGCGAGCGGCGATGCGGTCGCGATGGCGGCTGTGTACCTGAACCAGCAGAATGTGAGTTCAGCCTACCTGAATCCCGCTTACACCAACGCATTCCAGCAGTGGAGCTATGACAGCGGCGACCTGACGATCTGCAACGGCCTCGGCGCATGCCTGAACTCGGTGGATGCGACCCCGCACGCCGGTTCGATCGTGACGGCCTCGAACAAGCCATCGCCCGTCCCGCCCAGTTTCCAATGGTCCTTTTACCCGAATCCGCAGTTTGAAGAGATTCTGAGCCAGACCAACATCCCGTTTCCGACGCTGAAACCATCCGACTACAAAAAGGTGAACAAGAAGCTCGCCAACCTTGGCTATGCCGATGCGGCGGCGGCGGCCTGCACGCTCGACGGAGTGTCGTACGTCGGACTGCGCTGCCAGTACTCGAACCTTGCGGCGCCGCTGTCCGCGTACTTGCTTGCGGTCGCGCGGATGAAGAACATCACCGCCAAAACCAAGGCGCAACTTGTTCTCGAGCTGACCGACGCGATCGCGGTGCAGAACCTCTTCAATCAGGGGCTCGCGGTGTTCACCGCCGTGTTCCTCGGAAATCAGGATCTCATCAGCCAGGACCTCGGTGATCTCGGCATGGACATCACCAACCAGACCTCGAAGAAGAAATTCGATTGGCTGTCGCTGGTTTCCGGAATCGTTTACACGTTCCTCAACGGTTTGGGCACGTTTCTGGGCGACCCGAAGCTCGGAACCCAGACCAAAACCCTGGTCGGCATCTCGGTGGTTGCCAACCTCATGTCAACCGGAGTGGACACCTACCTTGGGGAGCAGAGCTCGGGAACGCTGCCGCTCGCGAATCAATTCGAAACCACCGCGGCCGATCTCTATACGAACTTTTACGCGCGATTTCTGAATTTCTATGCCTCGCTCGCCGAAAAAGAGACCGAGGTCCTCAGCGACTGGGGCAAGCTTGCCCTGGTGGGCGCGATGGCGCAGGACACCGGGCCAAACGGACTTGCGTGGGATCCGAACGACGATGCGGCGGTGATCGCGATTGCCACGCAGTCCTATCAGCTCAATCTGATGGCGCAGCTCCTGCCGCAGTTCTTCACCCTGTTCACCACGATTGACTGGGTTGGCGGCAGCATCAGCTCCCAGAACGTCGCCAACGGGCTCAACTCCCAAACCACCGGCATCGTAAACTCCGATTCTCAGAGTGGCGCGCCATCGCCGATGCCGACGCCGGATACGACTGTGTCACCGGTTCCCCCGCAGTTGCTCAACCAGTTCGCGACTCCGGTTGATCCGCAAGGCTCGCAGTTCGGGATGTGGGATGCGGCGTGGCTGCATATGGGAGCTTCGCCGGGCAATGGCAGCAACCTTTCGAATACTTATTTGACTCCGCAGCTTGCGCAGGATGTTCAGTTCGCCAATCCCTATCTGCTCTACAACGGGTTCGGCCTGTGGAGCAGCTTTGCGGTCGGGCCGGCCAACATCGCAAATCTCAACTGCGACGGCGTTGTTGTCACGCTGACCAACTATACGCCGAAGGCGCTGACGGTGACCGCGGTTTCAAGCGAAAACACCGCGATCGGCGGCGGCTACGGCGGAAGCTACCAGAATGATCTTCATGGCGACGGCGGCTCATTCGCCAATCTAAGCAACAATTCAGGCATTCAGGGCCCCGTGTTTCGCACTCTGCCGCCGTACGGGGTTCTTCAACTTGCCGGCTCCACGATCAACGGCAGCGGCAGCGCCAAGACCCAGACGCTCACCGTGAGGTTCTGGGACTACAGCACGTCAACACAAACCTCGATTGCGTCGTTTCAGGTGCAGAATTTCGGATGCAACAAAGGCAGCAGCAGCATTCAGCTTGCCTCCAGCCCGGTGGTCAGCCCGCCCTACGGGCTCGTCCTGAACGGCGTCATCAACTTCGACAACACGAACACGCCGGGCCTGGTCGGGGTTTCGATAAATGGTGGCAGCTAAACCGCGCCCTGGGGACGGCTTTTGCTCTCGTAAATCGATAAAGGAAGCCTTCGCGGCGGACTCGCGCCTGTAACATTTATCCTGCTACTTAAGGCAGCAGGGGACTAAGGCGCCATGAAATTTCCCAAGGGCTTTCTCTGGGGCACTGCCACCGCCGCCCATCAGGTCGAAGGCGGCAACATCAATTCCGACTACTGGATGCTCGAGCATCTGCCGGTGACGGCTTTCGTCGAGCCATCCGGCGACACCTGCGATCAATACCATCGCTACCGCGAAGACGTCGCGATGCTCGCGCGGCTCGGATTCAATTCGTACCGCTTTTCGATCGAGTGGGCGCGGATCGAGCCTGAGCCTGGCGAGTTTTCCGCGGCCGCAATCGAACATTACCGGCGCGTTCTGAATGCGTGCCACGAGCACGGGCTCGCGCCGATGGTGACGCTGCATCATTTTTCCTCGCCGCGATGGTTTGCTGCGCGCGGTGGTTTTGAAGACGCCGCGGCGCCCGAATTATTCGCTCGCTACTGCGAGCGCGTCGCCCGCGACCTTGGCGGGCTCTTCGCCTGGGCGTGCACGATAAACGAATTGAATTCTGTGCCGCATCTGCAGCACAGCCAGGTGCTTCCGCCGGACGATGCAATCTTGCAGCTTCCGTGGCGAGTGGATGCCGCGCGCATCTGCGGCGTCGCGCCTGAGAAATTCTCGATGTTTCCGTTCGCCGCGCGCAGTATCACGGGTGAGATCGTGCGCAAGGCTCATCGCCTCGGCGTGCAGGCGCTCAAGTCGGGCAGCGGCAGGTTTCCGATTGGGATGACGGTAGCGATGCAGGAAATTGTGGCGGCACCGGGAGGACAAGAAACCGCCGCCCGCGCATCGCGCGAGTCCGAAGATGTCTTTCTGGAAGCGGCGCGCGATGACGACTTCGTGGGCGTGCAGACCTACACGCGCCGCCGTTTCGGCCCCGCGGGCGCGCTGCCGCCCGAGCCCGGCGCCGAGCTGACGCAGATGGGCTACGAGTACCGGCCACAGGCGCTCGAAGCCACCATCCGCCGCGCCAGTGCGATCGCGCGGGTTCCGGTTATCGTGACCGAAAGCGGAATCGCCACCGATGACGAAGCGCACCGGCGCGCGTTCGTGACCGAAGCGCTCGCGTCGGTCGCCCGGTGCATTGCGGACAACATCGACGTGCGCGGCTACTACTACTGGTCCTCGATGGACAATTTCGAGTGGACGCTGGGCTACGCGCCCAAATTCGGGCTGATCGCGGTCGATCGCGCGACCCAGGAGCGAAAGGTCAAGGCGACCGGGGAATGGCTCGGACGCGTCGCGCGCGCGAATTCGACGGAGGTCGACGGTTGAGCGCCGCCGAGGGCGCGAACCCGGCGCATCGCGAAGCATCGGACTTTGCTCTCGAAGAGGCCGCGCTGCGCAAGGTGCGTCGCAGGCTCCTGCCGTTTCTGTTCGTCCTCTATATCGTCGCCTACATGGATCGCATCAATGTCGGCTTCGCGTCGCTTCAGATGAACCGCGACCTCGGGCTCAGCGACGCGGTGTTCGGATTTGGCGCGGGGCTCTTTTTCATCGGCTACTTTATCTTCGAAATTCCGAGCAACCTGATTCTCGCCCGGGTCGGCGCGCGAAAATGGATCGCACGAATCATGATCACCTGGGGCATCGCCGCGATCGCGATGATGTTCGCGCGCGGAGCGGCCAGCTTCTACACGATGCGATTTCTTTTGGGCGCGGCCGAAGCGGGCTTCTTTCCGGGCGTGATTCTTTACCTGGGATGGTGGTTTCCGGCGCGCGAGCAGGCGCGCGCGATCGCGTTGTTCATGGCGGCAACCGCGATCGCGGGTGTCGTGGCCGGCCCGATTTCCGGAGCGCTGCTCACGATGCACGGTCTGCTCGGAATCCGCGGATGGCAATGGCTGTTTGCGATGGAGGGAATGCCGGCGATCGCGCTCGGCATCGCCGTGTTGTCCCAGCTTCCCGATCGCCCCGCCGATGCGCTCTGGCTTTCACCTGCCGAGCGTATTGCGCTGTCCGACTCGCTCGCGGCCGAGAGCCGTCTGCGCGCGCCTGCTGCGGCGCACACGCTCGGCGGGGGACTGTTCGATGCGCGGGTATGGCTGCTCGCCGCCATCTATTTCGGAATCGTGATGGGGCTTTACGGGGTCAACCTGTGGCTGCCGCAGATCGTGAAGGGACTGAACCCGGGCGGCGATTTCGCGATCGGCATGGTCGCCGCGATTCCGCCGATGGCGGCGGCGGTGTGCATGGTTCTGGCCGGCCGAGCCTCCGATCGAAGCGGCCAGCGCAGGCGCTTTTTGGTGATCGCACTCGCGGCGGGTGCGGCGGGCCTGCTGGTGTCAGCGATCGCGCGCAATCCGTTCATCGAGCTGGCGGCGATATCGGTTGCGATGGCTGGAATTTCAAGCGCGCTTGGTCCGTTCTGGGCGATCCCGCACGCATTCCTCGGAGGTGCCGCGGCGGCCGGAGGGATTGCGCTTATCAATTCGCTCGGCAACCTCGGAGGATTCGCCGGACCCACGATGGTCGGTTACGTGAAGCAGGCAACCGGCGGCTTCGGTGGCGGGCTCGCGGCGCTCGCGGCGGTGCTGGCGATCGCTGCCGGGGCGTCGATGCTTCTGCCGCGGGAAGATTCGCGAGCCTGATCCGGCGCGCTTTCGTGAACCCAAGCGTTCAAGTTGCGTAATGCAACTTGTCTGGATCGCGGCGATGGGATAAATGGCCAGTCAGATAGTCCTTCCCCGGCAGTCAGGAGCATCGATGGCGCAATTGAAGAATCGGCAATGGCTTCTTGCGGCGCGTCCGCAGGGAATGATCAAGGAAAGCGATTTCCGCTGGAACGAGACGACGGTTCCCGCGCTCAAGGACGGCGAAATTCTGGTGCGCAACCTCGCGCTCTCCTTCGATCCCACCCAGCGCGGATGGATGTCGATGGACACCTATATACCGGCCATCCCGATCGGGCAGGTGATGCGCGCCAGCACTATCGGACAAATCGTCGAATCCAGGAAGCAGGGCTTCGCCAAAGGCGATCTGGTGCAGGGACTCTTCGGATGGGAGGACTATACCGTCACCGACGGCACGGGGCTATTTGCAGTCGAAAAGGTTCCCAGCGGAACTGACCCGTTGCTTGCGCTCTCGCTGCTCGGCATCACCGGCCTCACCGCGTACTTCGGGACCCTGTCCGTGGGGACGCCAAAGAGCGGCGAAACCTTTGTCGTTTCGGGTGCGGCAGGCGCGACCGGGTCGGTCGCGGGGATGATCGCAAAGGTCAAGGGATGCCGGGTAATCGGCATTGCCGGCGGAAAGAAGAAGTGCGACTGGCTCGTAAACGAAGCCGGGTTCGACGCCGCGATCGATTACAAGAACGAAAACGTGGGCGAAGCGCTGTCCCGCCTATGCCCGAATGGGATCGACGTTTACTTCGACAACGTCGGCGGCGAAATTCTGGAAATGGTTCTGGATCGGCTGGCGTTTCGGGCGCGGGTCGTGCTGTGCGGAGCGATCTCGCAGTACAACGAGGCCGAAGGCGTGATGGCGCATCCGCCGCGCAACTACTTCCGCCTTATCTTCCACGGCGCACGGATGGAGGGCTTTCTTGTTTTTCACTTCGCTCAGCAGTATCCGCAGGCCAGGGCCGAACTGGCCAGATGGAATGCTGAAGGCAAGGTGAAGAACCAGGTCGACCTTCAGCAGGGGCTCGAAAACGCGCCCGCCACAATTATCCGCCTGTTCACAGGCGCAAACTTCGGCAAGCAACTGCTCAAGCTCGGCGACCCCGATTGAGCAGGCATCCGTGGAGGCATCTGCGATGGGCAACCTCGAGCACGTGGAAGGCACGCTGAACTACCTCGATCCGAATTCGGAAAAGCCGGTTACGTACATGTATCGTCCGCCCGAGGGTGTTCCGGCCCGATCCGGCAAGTACGTCAAGCACACGATGCCCATCTACAACGCGCGGGCGATAGCCGATCAGCTATCGGTCGATCGCCAGGGCTTCGCGCTGGTGCATCATCGGAGTTCCGTGATGAACTTTTACGACGACCGGCAGGTTCGCGCGGTGTACTATCCCGAGGTCGAGCGGTTGGTGAAGCAGGTGACCGGCGCGGTCAAGGTTCACGTCTTCGACTACAATGTGCGAAATCGCGAGATGGCGCGGCGCGGCGAAAAGGGTATCCAGGAGCCCGTCAGGGTCGCCCATAACGACTACACTCTCAAGTCCGGGCCGCAGCGCGTGCGCGATCTGCTTCCCGACGAAGCCGGCGAATTGCTGAAACACCGCTTCGCCGTAATCAATGTATGGAAGCCCATCCGAGGGCCGGTGCGCGAAAGCCCGCTCGCGGTCTGCGACGCCGGCAGCATGACACAGCGCGATTTCGTCGAGCAGGATCTCAGGTATCGCGATAGGACCGGAGAAGTCTATTCCATCCTCCACAACCCGGCGCATCGATGGTTCTACTTCCCGGAGATGCGGGAGGACGAAGTGCTGCTGCTCAAGTGCTACGATTCTGATCCATCCAAAACCCGCTTCACCGCCCACAGCGCATTCGAGGATCCGACCAGTCCGCCGGATGCTCCCCCGCGCGAGAGCATCGAGGTCCGCACTCTCGTCTTCTTCAAAGCGGGAAACAAATCCTGACTCTCTTCTGTTCTGAACATTCCGGTTTTTTCGCGCGCGATAAGCAGGATTGGCAGTCTGGTGCTCAGGCTGCCAATCGATCTGTTGCTTGCAAATAAAGCCTGACCGAATCGTCCCTAGCTCTTGATAATCGTCGGGAAAGCGCCTAGGCTTGTGTCTAGAGTCAGTAAATGCATCAGACGAATTCTTTTAATGCCAGAGCGTCGTATTGCTGGCTAATATTTGTGAATTTTAGCTTAAGCTTTCCCTTTTTTTAATGTGGCTGGCGGCATCAGTGCAAGTTCGCCGACCCGGAAATATGGAGTATAATTACACGCATATTGCAAACAAATGTCCTGCTGGTGAGTTGATCGATGAAGGAAGAAGATAAGGTGTTGACCGTTGTGGAGGTTGCGGAGTATCTGCACGTCCATCCGAGCACGATTTATCGCCTACTGAGAAGGCAGGAGATCCCGGCCTTTCGCGTCGGAAGCGACTGGCGCTTTAATCGTGAAAGCATCGACGCGTGGCGCACTGCCCGCGAAAAGCAATGAACCAACCTCCGTTTGGCGAGATCCTCCCGCCATCCGTTCAAAAGCCGAACTGAGACTCGCAAAGCTACGATAGAACCGGTTCCGCTGGCATAGGGGGGTGCTGGCTGCGAGCGGGTTTTGTCACAAGGTGCTCCCTGTTTGCCCGACCGGCCTGGGAGAGGGCGGTTCCTTGTTTCGGACTCCCGCAGGCGACTAGCTTTGCATCGATGCGTCCGGAGTCCGGTGTTCAGCAGATCCTCGATCGCGTGACTGCGCGATTGTCGCGCGTGCGCGGAATCGAAGCGGTTGCTCTCGGTGGCTCGCACGCCCGCGGAACGGCGGACAGGCATTCCGATGTGGACCTGGGCCTTTACTACCACGGCCGCCATCCGTTTCGAATCTCGAGCCTCGAACAGGCGGCGCGAGCCCTCGATGATCGCGGCTCGCCGGGCCTGATGACTCGATTTGGCGAATGGGGTCCCGGAGTAAACGGCGGAGGATGGCTCCAAATTGACGGCGTCCACGTTGACTTTCTCTATCGCGACCTGGATTTGGTCAGCCGCGCAATCGACGATTGCCGCCGTGGACAGATCTCCAGCCTCTACCAGCTCGGTCATCCGATGGGCTTTCACAGCCAGATCTACGCGGGAGAGATAAACTGCTGCGTTCCGATTTACGATCCCGGGTCCGTGCTGCGGCGGCTCAAACGGATGGTGGCGGTGTATCCGCTCGCGCTAAGGCGCGCGATTGTCACCAGGCATCTTTTCGACGCCACCTTTATGATCGCCCTGGCGGAGAAACCCGCCGCGCGTGGCGACGTCGCGTATGTCGCGGCGGCGCTGGCTCATGCGGCCGGGTTCATGACGATGGTGCTGTATGCGCTTAATCGCCGATGGCTCATCAACGAGAAAGGCGCGCTGCCCGCATCGCGCGAATTCAGGCTCGTCCCGCGCGCATTTCACACGACAATCGAGTCAGTGCTGGCGAAGCCGGGAGACAAACCGCCCGCGCTCGCTCGCAGTGTAGCCAGGATGAGGTCGATGGCCGCCGCGTTGCGCGCGGCGGCCCGGCGCGAAGGAATCGTGGTCAGCGGTTTCGGCCTTTGAGCACGCGCTCGATTTCGCGCCGCGTGGTCTTGCGCGCGATCGCCTCGCGCTTGTCGTGGAGCTGCTTGCCCTTGGCCAGCGCGATCTCCACCTTTGCGCGGCCGTCCTTGAAATAGATACGCAGCGGAACGATCGAGTAGCCCCGTTCGCGCACGCGGCCGCCAAGCCGATCGATCTCGCGGCGATGGAGCAGCAGCTTGCGGGGACGAGTTTCCTGATGGCTGAACTGGCCGGCGGGCGCGTATGCGCCGATATGGATTCCGTGCAGGAAGATCTCGCCATTCTTCACCCGCGCGTAGCTGTCGCGCAGGTTGACCTTGTGCGCGCGCAGCGATTTGACCTCGGTGCCGACCAGGGCAAGTCCCGCCTCATAGACATCTTCTATAAAGAAGTCGTGGCGGGCCTTGCGGTTTTCAGCGACGAGGTCGAATCCGCCGGCCTTGGGCTTTTCATTGGCATGCGCCATCGCGTACCGAAGCTTACCGTTGCGGATGGTCCCAATTAAGAGCCATCGAAGATTTCCGCCCGAGACGTCGGAATCGAAAAATCGATGCGCGGCGCGCTCTGCGCTACCGCCCGCAATTCGTCCGGTTGCGAGCGGCGCCGATCGGCCTTACATTAAGGATGCGTAACCGTTCTCGCCGATTTTTCCGGCACACTCACCGATGATCGATGGGGGCGAACCGGGTTCGACGGAGACATGAAGGCTGTGGTCGCACGCCGGGCACCGCTGGCCCGTAAAACAAGCGGACTGCGAAATTTACCCGCAGACAATAACGGTTACGCTCTGGCGGCCTAAGGGCCGCTAGCGTTCCACCGCTGTTCGCCCATGGCAGCGGATTGGGACGTCATTTAGTGGGCTAGGGCAGCATCGGTTCACCGGTTGCGATGCGGCCCGAAACCTCAACCGGCTGGCTTCGGCAAAGCCCGTCCGCGGGCGAGGCCGGAGCGAGCTAGAAATCGCGGACTAAGCGTGTAGTGGCCATCGCCGGAGTATCTTCGGACGGGGGTTCAATTCCCCCCGCCTCCACCAGCTAACGCCAGAGGGGCCGGGTTTTCTACCCCGTGTGTTCAGCGGCAAGAGACCACTGATCCCTACTAGGGGCGCCGTGATACC